>DATBTL010000605.1:0-7340 GCA_036559345.1 Chloroflexota bacterium
CGCTGAAAGTGTGGAAGCCAGTATCGGCAAGGACAAAGGTGTAGGGCGCGGGCAGCACGGCCTGTGGGTCGCTGCTACTGAACTGCACCGTGCCGACATAACTGGAGTCCGAGGCAATGACCGTAACGAAGTAAGTGGCGCCAGCCGTGGCGTTAGGCGGCCCCGTGACCGTGAATTGGACAACCGGGGCGGCCAGGGCAGCATGTTCCCGCACGGGTATGATCCCCACAAGCGTAGCAATCATGGCAAGGATTAAGACCAATCGCCTCACCATGATAGTTCGCCTCCGGAAGCTACCCGACCGCGGCAGCCAACCTTCGCGGCAACCATACCAGGGCGTAATCTCACTTCTTCGCGCACGTTCTCCCCCTTCCATTGCCATCCAGTTCATGCTCAAGCCACGCTCAAGTTTACGCTCTTTGTTGCTCTTGCGCCAGATCTTGCTCCACCGATTCAGGGTCATGTCATTCTCCGGCGCGGCCGAGGAAGGCGAGCGTTGCATCTTAAGATCCGGCATGCTAGATTTCAATCAGTGGTCATCCGAGGGATCCGGGAAGGCGGGCGCGTTTCCTTACCTACCAATCAGCGGTTGCGTGCGGTGACACGTAGCCTGCCCACCCTGGACAGGAATTCATACTCGCCTGGCATGCGCCGTGGCGCTCCGAGCTAAGAGTGCGGGATGTGTCGTGCCGCTCAGGCGGCGCCCGTAGCGAGCAGTCTGTATTCCAGCCGCCGCGCGGTGGGTTCCCTGTCCATGCCCGGATTCCTGGAGTGCGCCCGAGCCGCGGACAAGGCTCGGAACGATCAAGGAGGGGGCATGCGGCACTCATTCTATCTTCCCCGGTCGCTGGGCGACCCCGCGCTCTGCCTAGGTGCCTATCTGTATGGCTCGCTCCCCTTCGTCTACCTGCTGGGGCATGCTCGCGGGGTCGATCTGCGCCGCCATGGCTCGGGCAACGTGGGCGGAGGCAACCTCTGGGCAGCGGCGGGGCCGTGGCGTGGGGTCATCGGTTGGCTGTTCGACGCCTCCAAGGGCGCCTTGCCGGTCCTGGTTGGACGCTGGCTGCGCCGCTCCGCGCCGGTCAGCGAGGTGGCGGGCGCCTGTGGGCTGGCCGGGCAGTGCTGGCCGCTGTTCCCGCGCTTTGCTGGTGGCCGGGGAATCAGCGCGTTCGTCGGGGTAGCCGCCGCCATCGACCCCCTGGCCGCCTCCGCCGCGCTCACGGGGTTGGCCGGCGGCTCCCTCTGGCGGGTGGCGCCGATGCTGGGCGGCCACCGCCTGGGCGAGCGGATACGGGCCTCGCGCAGCAAATCGGTCCCTCTCGGCTGCCTGCTTGGCGTCCTGGCCTTTCCAGCGGTCCGCGCCGCCCACGCCTGGCCGCGCGACCCGGTATCGCCGGCGCCGCTCCTGGTGGCGGCGTTGATCGTGGGACGCCGGTTAACCGCGCCTCTCCCCGATGACCACTCTCAGGGGCCGGCCCGCCGTCCGTCGGCGCTGCTTTATCGCCTGCTCTACGATCGGAACACCGCATGTTAACCGCATTCGCCCACGGGCCTGCCGTCGATGCGCCAAGCCGCATCTTGCTCTACGGCTTTTTGCCAATCGGGGACGCCCTCTTCACGCTCCCCACCATCCAGGCCCTGCGCGATCGTTATCGAGGGGCCGAGATTGTCGCGCTGACCCATGGCGCGAGCGCGGCCATTTTCCGCTGCGTCCCAGCGATCGACGATGTGCAAGAGCTGCCGCCCCCCGCTGCCTGGCGGCGCGCGGGCCCACCGGTGGACGAGTTACGCCGCCTGCGGGATCATCGCTTCGACGTGGCGGTGGACTTCACCTCGCCCGCCTATAAATGGATAAGCCTGGTCTGCGGCATTCCCCGCCGCCTCTATATGAAGTTCGACCCGTTGTGGTGGCTCCTGCCCGGCCGGCATCGGCGGTGGCGCGCCACGCACGCGGCGGCCCATTACTACGGCTGCGCGCGCGAGCTGGACCTGCCGCCCTGGACGGAGGTCAGCCACTCCCCACGGCTCCGCTTGCCGGCGAGCGCCCACCAGCACGCGCGGTCGTGGCTGAGACGGGGAGCCCTGGGGCACACTGGCCCGCTGGTGGCGCTTCATCCCGGCGGCGCCTGGCTGGGCGGGCGCAAACGCTGGCCGGCCGAACGCTTCGCCGCTCTCGCCGAAGACCTGGAACGCCGCTGGGACGCCCGTCTCCTGTTCGTTGGAGACCATCAGGATCGCGGCCTGGCCGCCCGGATCGGCGCCGGGCTCAGGCGACCGCCGCTCATGGCGGCCGGCGATGTATCCCTGCCGACCAGCCTCGCCTTGATCGCGGCGAGCGACCTCTTCATCGGCAACGACTCCGGACCGCTGCACGCGGCCGCCGCCCTGGGACGGCCGTATGTGGCTATTTTCGGTCCCACCGTGGCGGCGAATTTCCGTCCCCTGGACCATGCTCCGGACCAGGGCATCCTGGTTCGGCCCGCCCACCCGTGCGGAGCGCCGCGGTATTTCGTCGGTTCCCGTCCGGTCTGGTGGCGGGGGGACTGCTGCGCCCACGTCTGCGCCGCGCTGGCGGCGATCGACGTGGCAACCGTAACCGGAGCGGCGGACCGGCTTCTCGCCCGCCGCCATGACCTTGAGGTGGTCGGATAGCCATGCAGTGGCTACGGTGAGGCTCCGAGGCGGCGATCGCGAGCGAACCGCGCGTGCTCATGAGGCCACACGGCGCCGCGCGGCGCGCCGCGGCCCGAGCCGTCGAGGCGCGGTGGATCCGGCTGGACCGCCCTGGAACCTGCCGTGGAGCTTCTGGCGTTGGGTACACGCGCTCGTGATCGTCCTCACCCTACTGGCGAGCGTGTACCTGGGCCGTTGGGTTCTGGGCGTCTTGTATTCTGCCGGGCATGTTGTGGCCATGTTCTTCTTTGCTTGGCTCTTACAGTTCTTCCTCACCCCCGCTGTCGACCGCGTGCAGCGGCTGGGCCTGTCGCGCCTGCTGGCGGTTTCCGGGCTCTACGCGGTGGTGGGTCTGGCGCTGACGGCGATCCTGGCGGTTGCGGCGCCGGCGGCCTACATCCAGGGTTTGCGGCTGGTGTCCGCGCTTTCCCAGTCCGCCACCTACGCGCCGATCACCAATGCCACCCTGGGAATAGAGCGGGTGCTGGTCCAGCACTTCCATGTGCCAAAGGCCCAGATCAGCAACTTCACCCGCGACTACAGCGTCAATTTGCAGCATGGAGCGATCAAGGCGGGGACGCAGCTTCAACATCTACTGAGCAGCCAATTCTCCTCGGGAGCGCTGAGTGGGAGTGTCACGAGCTTTCTCGGCTTCGTGGGCGCGCTCAACACGGCTCTGCTTGACTTTGTGATCGTGCTGATCCTGGCCTTTTATCTGACCCTGGACGGGCACCGGCTGGTGCGCGAGGCGCTCGCCTACTTCCCGCCCGCGACCAGTGAAGTGCTGGACGAGGTGCGCGTGATTGTCAACCGGAAGTTCGGCGGCTACGTGCGGGGCCAGCTCACGCTCTCCGCCTGCTATGGGGTTCTCACCTTCCTGGTGGTGACTGTCTTCGGCGTCCCCTATCCAGTGGTGGTCGCCATCTTCGCCGCGATCATGATGCTGGTCCCGTTCATCGGCACCTTCCTGGCCATCATCCCGGCCCTGCTCGGCTATATGCTCGCCCACGCCACCGACCCGGCCTTCCCGTGGCCGGGCCTGGTGGTGCTCCTGTTGCTGCTGGGCGCGTTGCAGCACGTAGTGATCAATGTGATGGCGCCCCGCGTGATGGGCGGCGCGATGGGGATGCACCCACTTACCGTGCTAGTGGGCTTGCTGCTCGGGGCCGAGGTGGCCGGCCTGTGGGGCGCGATCTTCGGGGCTCCCATCTTTGGCGTACTCCTGGACACCGCCGATCTGTTCTACCGGCGGCTGCGGGCGCGCCGGGAGGGGAAGCCACCCACCAGTGGAGGGGGGAGCGTGCCAGTCCGGCCCGTGGACGAAGCACGCTCCGCGCGAGCTTCCAACGCCGTAAAGCTTGGCGGACCGCTGGGAGAGCGCGTGTGAAACGGCTCCTCCAGCCCAAGGTGATCATCCCACTGATTCTCAGCCTCGCCCTTCTGGGGGCGCTGCTCGCGGCCGCCGATCTGAAGAAGGTGGTAGGGCTGATGAGCAACTTCCGCCACCTCTATCTCGCCTTCTTTCTGCTGCTGATGGGTGCCTACGAGGTGGTGCGCGGGGTACAGTGGCATCTGCTTCTGGGGGCCCTGGATCTCAAAGTTCCGCTCCGCGGGCAAATTTTCGCCTTCGCGCTCGGCGAAATCACCAAGAGCCTCCCGATTGGCAACTATTTTCAGAACTATGTCCTTCAGCAGGCCGAAGGGAGCGACTTTGGCCGCTCCGCCAGTGCCTCCACGATGATCGTGCTCATTGAGGTGGCAGTCTCGCTCGTTGGCGTCGTCGTCCTGGGCCTGGGAAGCTGGACCGGGTGGCTGCGCCCGGTGATCATCATCGGCATCCTGGTATTCGGAGTGGTTACCACGCTGGTGTACCGGCTCTACCACGGGGCCTCCGGTCCCCCTCGCTGGATGGCCAAGAACAAGCACCTGTGCGGCGTACTGGACGGCCTCCGCGCGTTTCGCGAGGGTACGCGGGATCTGCTGCATCCACGGGTACTGGCCGTCCCGGTACTGCTGGGCACCTTGTATGTGATCATCGCCGGCTCGGGGCTGTTCCTCATCTCGCGAGGTCTGGATGTGAATTCCCTCACCTTCACCGGAGCCCTTGCCGTGTACTTTTTCAGCCTGGCCTTCTCCCTGATTTTTCCCCTGCCCATCGATATCGGGGTGGCCGAGGTGAGCGGAACGGGGGCGCTGGTAGCCCTGGGCATCGATCGGAACGTCGCGATCAGCATCATGCTGGTTAACCGGGTGCTGACCCTTGGCGCCTCGATCGCTATTGCCTCGGTGACGGCCCTGGTGCTCCACGACGAGTTCGCCCTCGCGTTCGGGCGCGACAGGGAGGCGAAAGGCAGTAAGCAGGCCCGGGCGGAGAGGTAAGGATCATGCGGCGTACCTGGTCGACCTTCGCCGGTCAGATCATCCTGATCGGCGTCTATGAGACGGCGAACGAACTGATCCGGCAGGCGATCAGCCAGAAGGGTACCCTGGCCGGGATGGAGAACGCCCGCCAGGTCGCCGCCTTCGAGCAGACTCACGGCTTTTTCGTTGAGCCCGCCTGGCAAGGGGCCCTGGAGCATACCTATCATCTGCTCGGAATCAGTGTTGGCTGGGCACAGCTCACCCTCCTGGCCAATGTGCTTTATGCCCTGGGCCATCCGATCGTCCTGATCGCCTCCGCTCTCTGGGTGTTCTACTTCCGGACGGACCTCTTCAGCCGGATGCGGAACACCCTCTTCATCTGCGACGCGCTGGCCCTTTTGACCTATCATATCTTCCCCGTGGCGCCGCCGCGCGCGACCACCGGTCTCACCTACAACGGCCGCCCCTTCCACTTCGTGGATACGCTGGCCCAAATGATCCCCAGCCAGCGCGGCAATGACGAGTTCGCGGCCATGCCCAGTATCCATATCTGCTACGCGCTGATCGTGGGATGTACCCTGGCCTGGGCCCTGCGCCCCTGGGGGCTCCGCGGGCTGGTTCTGCTCTACCCGGTAATCATGCTCGTGGCGGTGGTCGTGACCGCGAACCACTACCTGATGGACGGCGTGGGCGGCGTGATCGTATTCGGGATAGCCGCGACGACCGCGCTGACCCTTTACTGGGCGCGGCATGGGCTGGCCTTCGCGCGGCGCCACCAGCGCCCGGTTCCGCTGAGGCATGGAGCACCTGGTCGCCGCGGCGCGGCTTCAGAGGGGCGCTGATAAAGCGCGTTTTCAAGGAGAGGCATCACTTCTCGCGCTCCTTCACCCCTAATGATTGGCCTTAGCGCCGCATGGCGAAGAGAGGGGCGAGCGGGCAGGAGAAGCCGGGCACTACGGCCTCTCCATCAAGCACGTTCCCAGCTTCCACAAGCAGGGTCGCCCTGGCGCGCATCTCCTGGGCACGGGGACGGAGATCCGGCGGGCGCCACACATCCACGGCTCCCCGCTCGGGCCAGAATATCCAGACCAGCGATGTTCCCCCGACAAGGTACTGCCGCGTTTTCGCGGCCAGGTCATCCGGGCGTTGGGAGGGCGAGGCTACCTCCACTGCCAGGTCAGGCGGAAAAGGGATGGGCTTGTCCAGATCCTCGATCTGATCGGCCCGCTCAGCGGCGAGGTACCCGACGTCAGGGAGCAAGGTTGGCCGAGGCTACTGATCGTGGGTTCATGGCTCCATTCTCCCCCATCCAGGCCGGGCACATAATAAGTATTGGCCTGTCGCTCAATCACTGTCCAGGGTATTCAGGCGCGCCGCCGGGTGGTGCTGGCGGAAAGCGTCGCGGGCGAGCAGGGGCGCTAACCCTCCACGCTGCCCCACAGGTACGCCACGGCCTGCCGGGTGGTGACCGGGCCATCGGCCACCGCGCGCCGGTAATAGGCAAGATAGACGGCGGCCTCGCTGGGAGTGAGGGCGGCGCTGATCGCCTGGCGCATGGTGGGGATGCGTGGGTTGGTGGGCGCGTCGAGCAGCGCATCGAACCAGGACACAGGCTGGTGCTCCCGCTTTACGCTGGTGCGCAACTCCAGCTCCAGGTGGGTGAAGCCGGCCTCCTCGAACACGCGCAACAGATCGCGCTCGTCAAAGTTGAGCATGGCCTGGGTTTGGGGAGGCTGCAAGGCGCGGAATGCCTCCTCGACCCGCGCCGCTAGGGGTGCTACCGGGCCGGGATCGATGCCAAAGCGGCGGTCGGTGATCGCCGCCGAGCTGATCGGCTCGAAGAGCGAGATGCGCCCACCCGGACGGAGCACGCGGCGGAACTCCGCCGCCGCCGCCGCCTTATCCTCCACGTAGAGCAGTACCGAGCGGGTGATCACCGCGTCCACCGAGCGATCCGGCACGTCGCGCAGGTTGGTGGCATCGTTGCGGACGAAGCGCAACCGCTCCTCGACCGCGGCCTCGCGGGCCACGGCGGTGCAAGCGTCCAGGAGATCCTGGGAAATATCGTCCAGGATCACCAGGCCGCCGGGGTAGACCCGATGCAAGGCCCCGAAGGCCAGGAGACCATCGCCCGAGCCGACATCCAGCACCCATTCACCGGGGCACAGACCGGCCCGATCCAGCACCCGATCGCGGATGGTGCAGAGGAACTCGAGGGTTTCCCTGCCGTACGGGCCACGGAACCGCGTATGCAGTTGCCAGCGGCTCCAGCAATCGAGCTCCTGATGCAAGGCGGTGGTCCCTAT
>DATBTL010000606.1:0-4136 GCA_036559345.1 Chloroflexota bacterium
GAGCGTACTCACGATACGCGGCTCAAACCGCTTCAGTTGCTGCACGTATTTGGGAAGATGCCCCACCAGGTTGGTGACCTGATTGGCCGCCGTATCGACCAGGAGGGCGCCCAGCCCAAGCAGCAGCGAGAAGCCGAGCACATAGGCCAGGGCAATCGCCAGCCAGCGCGGCATCCAGCGCGTGAGGAACGCCACCACTGGCGTAAGGGCGTAGGCCACGATGCCGCTCAGCACCAGCACCAGGATTGTCTTGGCCACATGCGTGAGGAGCCATCCGGCAACCACGACGACAGCCAGCCAGGCCAGAATGATTACCGGTAGGTAAAGAGCGCGTTGCCAGGAGGCGGTAAGCAGCGGATTGCCCCGCTGGGGGCGGGCGATCTCGTCCGGCAACTCAGGCTCCCGACCCGTCACGCGGGCGCATAGTCACGATAGCAGCGCACATAGTCTTCACTGTATCACGCTTTTGCTACCGGCACGCGACGAGCCGGACTAGCACCCTTTTTGCCGATTGTCCGGCCAATCGGGCGGTGCCTGGGTCACGAATAAGATCGATAGTAAGCACTGTGACGGGAAACCGGATTATACGGGCCCTCCGCGCCTATAAAGGAAAGTTGGATCCAATGAACGAACGGCAATTAGATGGAAAGCGCGTTGCCATCCTGGCAACCAATGGGGTTGAGCAGGTTGAATTGCTCGAACCCCGGCAGGCCCTCAATCAAGCCGGCGCGCGGACGCAGGTGATCGCGCCCGAGGCAGGGGTCATACAAGGGTGGAACCACGACGAACGAGGCGACCGGATACCGGTGGATGCGACCCTGGATCAGGTAAGGCCGCATGACTTTGACGTGCTTCTCCTCCCCGGCGGTGTCCAGAACCCAGACTACTTGCGCATGAACCCGGCGGCGGTCAACTTCGTGCGCGTCTTTTCCTCGACCGGAAAACCGATCGCCGCGATATGCCATGGACCCTGGATGCTGGTGGAGGCCGGCGCGGTCCGGGGCAAGAAACTTACCTCGTGGCCCTCCCTGAAGACCGACATTAGGAACGCGGGCGGCGAATGGGTGGATCAGCCGGTGGTGGTCGACGTAGGGCTGGTGACCAGCCGGAAGCCCGACGACATTCCCGCCTTTAATCGGGAATTGCTTTCCCTGATCGCGTCCGCGGATGTCACCTCCAAACCGCAGCCCGTGCGCGGAAGCGCCAGTTGATCGCTCGGCGAAGCGATCAGGAACCGGCTCCGCGGGGAAGATCTTTGTGGGGGTCGATGGGAGCGTGGTCGTCATAGACCTTCGACATGGATTGGCGAAGGTCCGCGAACGCGGCATCAAGGCGTAACAGCATCTGTTGCGCCCCGCCGCGATCCAGGCTCCCTTGGTCTTCCGCGATTTGAACCACGTGCGACGCGACGCGATTAAAGGCGTCTTTCGTGACGTGCTGAACATCACCCACATGCCGGACCACCAGGGCGAGAAAGTCGTCGAAGGTCCGGGCCGGCGCTACTTCGTCGGCATGTACGCGAGACACCTCCTCCAGATCCCGCCTCAAGTCGTCCGAATTCTCATAGGAGTCCCGTGCCAGGCGCTCCACTAACACGATCATACGTCCAGGAGCATCGCGCACCAGCAAGCCATTGATCAGTTCTTCCTTGGTGGTCGGGAAGGCCACAAGGGTCAAGAATGCCTCGATATCGTGTTGCGTATCAGCCATGTTCGAAAGCCTCCGCGCTTGCTTGCTTGAACTTTCACCTCGTCCGAATCCGTGCCAGTAAAGGCAGCGGAGAATCGGGTCAAGCCGTGACGCCGCGCTAGCGGCGGATACTGTTAAACTGAGAAGAGGCGCTCAACTTCCCAATCGACGCGGCGGCATCGTATAGCCCGACTCTCCTCGAAGTGTACCTTCGGAGAGCGTAGCACGCACTCCCGCCGAGTCGTCGGAAATGAGCAAGGGCTCCAAAAACCCCCAGCCGCGGCCTTGGAGCAGGGACGGCGGATCTCGGGCGAGATCCGCGAAGGCGGACGCCCCTCGCATGCCATGCCGGAGGGAATGGAGCGCGGACAGGTGAGTCGAGGACGTGCTAAGGCAAGGAAAGAGGCAGGTGGACCGATGAAGGACTCCGCGGGCGACCTTAAGGACCAGGCAAAGGATACAGCGGATCAACTCGCCAACCAGGCAGCGGAGACAATGGGCGACCTCACGGATCAGGCGAAGGGAAAGGCTGGCGATCTGACGGAACATGCCAAGGAAACCGCCGGCGAGCTTGCCGATCCGGCACGGGGGGTGGCTGGGCGCGCGGGTGAGCAGGCAAGGAACGTAGCTGGGCATGCGGTCGATCAGGTGAAAGACACGGCTGGCCATCTCGCCGACCAGGCGAAGGATACAGCTACTCAGGCCATCGACCAGGTAAAGGACGCCGCCGGTCACGCTGTTGATCAGGCGAAGGAAAAGTCCAGTCAGCTTGCTCATCAAGCGAAGGATTCAGCGGGGCATCTTGCCGATCAGGCGAAGGATTCAGCCGGGCACCTCGCCGATCAGGCGAAGGAGAAGTCCAGTCAGCTCGCCGACCAAGCCATGGGGACGGCAAAACAGGCGGCGACGGGGGCCAAGGACACGGTTGGGAAAGCGACTGTTCAAGCCAAAAAAACCGCCAGTCAGGTTGTGGATCAGGCGAAGGAGGGAACCAGTCAGATCACGGCCCACGCGAAAAACGCGAGCGCGCCCCTTCCGTCGGCCGCTCTTGCTTTCGCCAAGCGTCATCCAGTCTGGGTGGGCGGCATGGCGCTCGTTTTGGGCTTGCTGCTCGGCCGGCTGCTTCGCCAGGCAAGTGATGATTCAAGCAATGAAGAAGAGGAAGCCACGAATGGACCAGGCATGTAGCCTGGGACGGAGCGAGAGTTTCTCGGCGCAAGGAGACGAGCAGGAGGCGGTTCCGTTCCAGTTGCATAGGCTCGGGATCGTCATGTACGCCGATGCGGCGCGGCCCGAGGAGGCCAACGGCGTCCTGAATCCGGGGGTGGCGCGCGATCGCGACCGGGCGCTATGGCTGTTCCCTCGCGTGGTGGACCGGCATGATCGGTCACGGATCATCCGGGCGCGCGTGCTGCTGAACGGTCAGGGCGATCCCGCGAGCGTGGTTCGGGAGGGTGTAGCGCTGGATCCCACGGAACCGTACGAACTGAGGCCCAAGGAGCACGCGGGCGGCTGCGAGGATCCTCGCATCACCTTCATCGACGCCCTGAATCTCTACGTGATGACGTATTGCGCCTGGGGTCTCGCGGGAGCGCGCCTGGCCCTGGCCTGTTCCACCGACCTCCGGTCGTGGGAACGGCTGGGGTTGGTGGACTTCGAGCCTCGTACCGATCCTCTCTACCGGGTGAACTTCGACGATTACTACAATAAGGACGGCGTACTTTTCCCCGCCCCGGTCAATGGCCCGGACGGTACCAAGGCGATCGCCCTATTGCATCGCCCAGTATATGGCGACCACATCCCGAACGGGATTACCGATCCTCGGCCCGCGATCTGGATCTCGTATTCCCCCCTGGAGGCGGCACGGCGAAACCGCGCCGCTCTGTGCGACATGCGCCGGCATCATGTGCTGATCGAACCCGAGAGCACCTGGGATGATCTGTACATCGGCGCCGGGACGCCACCGGTTCTTACCCCGTTCGGCTGGCTGGTCATCTACCACGGAGTACAAGAACACCCGGTGTCACCGGGAGACCCGCGGAAGCCGCTTCGCTACAGCGCCGGGGCGCTGATCCTGGATACCTTCGATCCACGGATCGTACGCTACCGCTCGCCGCGGCCGATCCTGGAACCGGAGACGGCCGAGGAGCTGGGGGGGGACGTAGCGGGTGGGGCGGTGTTTCCCACCGGCATTGACGACCTTGGGAACGGGCGCATGAACGTCTATTACGGCGTGTCGGACACGCGAATCGGAGTCGCGCACCTCCAGGTGCCAGCCCGCTTACCGGCGGCCTCGGCGGGCTGAGCCCATTTCGCCACGCCGGCGGCGCTTCCGTTTGGGGGCCGGGTGTCCGGAAGTTTGGAGAGTATGTCCGCCTCCGGCACCGATGAGGCGGATCGAAAGGAAAGCCACATGGAGCAACGAACGAGCGGCTGATCGCCAAAGC
>DATBTL010000607.1:0-1916 GCA_036559345.1 Chloroflexota bacterium
CGCCGACGTGCTGGACGAGCAGGGGAAGCTGGAGGAAGCGGACGCCCTATACCTGCAGGCCCTGGCATTGCGTGAGGCAGCCGATGACCAAGCCGGGATCGCCCGCGCTTGTTACGCCATGGCCCGCTCGCTCTGGCGGCATGAGAAGCGCGAGGAGGCGATCCCGCTGATCGAACGGGCGATGACTTTGTATCGCGAGGAGCGGATGCTGCCCGAGGCTATTCGGGAGCTGGAGCGGTTGGCCTCCATCTACCAGGAGATGGGAAACAAGGAACGCGTGGCACGGTACCGGCAGGAGGCCGAGGAACTGCGAACCCATCTGAGCGCCTAAGCGGGGCGCTGGAGAGGAAGGCATGAAGATTCCGGTCGTCGTATCGCGATTGATGTTGCTTGGCGGGTTGGCGGCCGGCGCGGCGACCGCGCCAGCCTCGCACGCGGCCCCGGTGCATGGAGCCTGGCGCGTCGTCGCCAGTCCAGCGGTTTCCGGCGGCAGCGAGCTGTTCAACGTGACCGCGCTCTCCCATGACAATGTCTGGGCCGTGGGCGCGTACGGCGCGCAGGCGGCGCGCACCCTGATCGAGCACTTCGACGGGTCAAGGTGGAGTGTGGTCGGCAGCCCCACCGCGGGCAAATACGCCAATTTCCTTTATAGCCTTGCCGCGGTCTCCCCACGCGATATCTGGGCTGTTGGCACCTATTACACACGTGCCAATAGCGGCCTACGCACCCTGATTCTCCACTACGACGGCACGGCGTGGACGCGCATGCACAGTCCGAACGTCGGCACCGGGAACAACGGGCTGGGCGCCGTGACGGTCGTTCCCGGCACCCACCAACTCTGGGCGGTCGGAGATACAACCGATCCCCGGACGCATCTCAATCGTACGTTGATCCTGCGCTATGACGGTACGGGCTGGAGTGTCGTGCCGAGCCCCAACGTGGGGACCTATAACAACGGCCTCGGAGGGGTCGCCGCCGTCTCCGCCAATCACGCCTGGGCGGTGGGCGGCTACAACAATACCAGCGGCACCTACAGGGCCAGATTCGTTTTACAGTGGAACGGCGTGGCCTGGCAGCGCGCCTCCGCACCGACCGGCATAACCACCACCTTCAATCTTCTCTCACGGGTGATCGCCATTTCAGCCCATGATGTATGGGCCGTGGGTGACGAGTTCACCACGATCGCCGAGCACTATAACGGATCGGGCTGGAGGGTGGTTCCTACCGCCAAACCGCCGCTCACCTCGAGCGGGGGCGAGAACACCGCCATTTTGTACGATGTCTCGGCAGCCTCGGCCGCCGATATCTGGGCCGTTGGCATCTACTACCTGTATTACAACGCGGCCGGCGGGGCAACGCGGACCCTCGCTGAGCACTGGGATGGGGCGGCCTGGCATATGGTCCCCAGTCCCAACCCCGACACGACCGGCCCCTCCACCGGAGTGCAGTCAAACATGCTCTTCGGGGTAGCCGCGGTTCCTGGGGCAGGCCAGGCGTGGGCGGTAGGCCGCTATCTGTCGCAAGGCCAGCCAAAAGTGCTGGTCGAGCGGTACGGCTAGCCTGAAGTATTCACGGAGCGGTCTGCCTCAAATCGCAATTATACGTACTCCCGGCGCACTGAAGGCCAATTGCCCAATGTCATCCGGGTCGGACGTGAGGATGGTGGCGGGAGAGAGACGCGGCGACGACCATGGGAGGGATGACTACCGGAACACCTTCCTGCCACGCGACGTCCAGGAGGGCGCGTACCCGGCGGTCACGGCGCAACACCGCGAGTACCGCTCCGCTGTCGAGCATTAGTCCTCGCTGTGCCATTCATGCCGCGCCGCTTCAATTTCCTCGTTGGTCAAACGGCGGCCAAGGTGCCCCTTACTACCGAGGGAGCCGCCCTGAACGGCACCGCCGGCATCCCACAC
>DATBTL010000608.1:0-2402 GCA_036559345.1 Chloroflexota bacterium
GGAGGAACAAGCGGCGGATCAGAAATGAAACCGGCATCACGAATGGCCGGCAGGCGGACCGGGAACCAGTCTCGATCCGCCTGCCTGCGCTTTCTCCTACTTGCCGATCAGGTTGAAGTCCGTTTGCCAGATCGCGTTGAAGTGGAATCCGGTGATCGTTTTCTGGGTGGCCACGATCTGGGCCGGCTGGAACAGGGGAATGAAGGGGCCAATCGCGTTGAGTCGGCTCTGGATATTGTGGTAGATAGCAATGCGCTTGGCGTTATCCGCGGTAGTCGACGCCTGAGTCATCCATGTGCCCAGCTGCGCATCGGCGCCCGCTTGCCAATTGGCCCGCAAGCCCACCAATTGACCGGGCAGGAAGTTCAGGTAGTCGCTCGGATCCGGGTAGTCCGGGCCCCACTCCCAGAGGCCGATTTGCTCCTTGCCGGCCCGGTAACTGGGCAGGGCCACGGCCACCGGCTTGGGCGCCAGTTTGATCGTGATCCCAACCGCCGCCAGGTCGGACTGGACCTTTTGGGCGAATAGGCCAAAGTCCTGACCATTGACCGTGATGTCGCTCGGATATTCGAGGGTAGCGGTAAAGCCGTTCGGGAAACTGGCTTTGGCCAGCAACGTCTTCGCCTTAGCGACGCTCTGCTTGGGGGCCGCGCTCAATGGGAGAGCGCCAAGGAACTGCACCGGCACAATCCCCGCGGGCTGCACCGATCCCTGCCCGGCCAACTGGGCGATCCCCGCGTAATCCAGGGCATAGCGGATCGCCTGCCGGACGTTGTTGTTGGCGGTGGGTCCGCCAACCGGCGCGCTCATGTTGAGGAGGAGGAAAAACATGACCGGGGAACTGAGGCTATAGGCGCTCAGATTACTGCTCCCCTTGAGCGACGAGAGTTGATTCGGGGAGAGATTCAGCCCCAGATCCGTATCGCCCTTCTCCAGGGTCAACTTTTCGGTCGGCGCCTGTTGGTTGAGCAGGAGCATCTTGGGCACCTTGGGAGCCGCGCCCCAATACGTGGGATTCGCGGCGAAGGAGATGCTGTTGCCGGGCTGGTAGCCGGTCAGCTGATAGGGGCCGCTGCCGGCGGAATGGGCGTTCAGATAGGACTCCGCTTTGTCGGTCTTGGCGGCATTCGCCGCGTCAGTTCCGCCCTGAGCGATCACCGTCTTGCTGTCGAGCACGCTGAGCGAGGGATTGGGAAGGATGAACATGATCGCGGGATCGGCATGCTTCAGGGTAAGGCGGACCGTGGTCGAGCTGGGAGCGATAACGGACGCCATGTTGTTCAGGAGGAACGAAGGGTTCCCCTGGAGGTTTTGCACGCGCTTGAGCGACCACACCACATCGGCCGAGGTGAGGGGGTTGCCGCTGCTGAACTTCACTCCCGAGCGGAGGGTAAAGGTATACACGGTCCCCGCGTTGCTGATTTTCCACGAAGTGGCGAGGTCGGGCACGGCGGTGGTCAGCGAGCCATGGGCAAAAGTGACCAGCGTGTCGTACATCGCGTGCACGGCGGCATTGCCCATGTTCTCGAACTGGCGCCCCGGATCGAGACTCTTGCCGTCGAAGTACATGGCCGCGACCAGCGTATCCTTCGCGGAGGTGTCGGCGCGGGGCGCCGCCATCGCGGGACGGGCGAGAAAGGCCAGGAGAAGGGTTCCCACGGCGAGCGACCGGGGAACCATCTTGACGCCGAGCTTCCTTGGTTGAGACATACTCGAGATCCTTCCTATGTACACGATAAGGAATGGTCACGACGGCCCGTCTGGAACGCGCGGCGAGGGAGCCGGTCGAGGTGGGAAACACTTCTTCGTGTCCCCAGCCTGCCCTCATCCGATACATTCGTCGCCGAGGAACTACTTTCAGAAGAGAAAGAATGTCGGTCAGCGCGGACGTGGAGGCAACGTTACCACATGAAGCGCCGGCCGGTCAACGGCCCGCGAAGGCGGGAAGAATCCGCTCACCCAGCAAGGCAATAGTCCGCCGGGGATCCGGCCCCAGCGGCGGCCCGACGTTGATCTGAGTCACCCCCTGCGCCACCAACCGCTCCAGAGCCGGCATCACGTCGTCCGCCGAGCCCACCACCGCCAGATCGAACATCCGGCCCGCCACCATCGCCTCGGCCCCTGCGTGGTCGCCCGCGTGCCATCGTTCCCCAAGCGGCGCCAATTCGGCCTGGGTGAGCCCAATCGACCCCAGCATCTCGTCGCGCAGATAGACCCCGTAGCTGGCGATCATCCGCCGCATGGCGTCCTGAGCGGCGGATCGATCGTCGGCCAGCGAGAACCAGAAGCAGGGGGCAATATCGATCTCGCCAGGATCCCGTCCAGCCGTTGCCGCGCCCTCGCGAATCAATTCCATTACGCGCGGGAGGTGGGCCGGCGGGAAGATAAGGGGCAAGGCACCA
>DATBTL010000609.1:0-2819 GCA_036559345.1 Chloroflexota bacterium
TGTTGACTGCCGTGGGCGTACTAGTAGCGGTCGGGGTGCTAGTTGCGGTGTTAGTCGTGGTGGGACCGCCGGCTGTATTCGTGGCGGTGGGTGTACTCGATGGAACCGCGGGGGTGGAACTCGCGGAGACGGTGCTGGTGGCTGCCGGAGGACCGACGCCGGCCAGGGTGGCGGCGGCCAGCGAGATCGTGCCAGCGCCGTAATTGTTGAGCAGAGTGAAGGCAATTCGCAGGGACTGGTTGGGTGACGCCGCGTGATAGGTGAGGGTATATTCCTGAATCCGGTTGCCGAAGAAGCTGGCCATTGAGGAATCGGAGTACGGAGAAGCGCTGCTATCGCTGAGCGAGGCGGCGAGATTGGCCTGCCCGGAGGAGACCGCCACATAGAGGTGCAGAGTCCGGGGGGTGAGGTCGGCGGGGAGAGTGAGCCCGAAACCCCGCCCGTTCCCGCTCACGCTCGCGGCGGTGCTGGTGCCGGTGGAGGCTGTGTCGGGGGAGCCGTCACTCCAACTGAAGATCGCGGGAAGGCTGGTCTGGCCCAATGCCCCCCCATTGATCTGGCTGAAGGTGGGGATCTGGGCGGTGCCGTTGGCTTTATGGTCGAAGCCGGCCGGAGAAGTGAGGCCCCAATGGGCCCAATCGGTGGTGCCCTCGGCGGTCAGATCGATTCGGGAAGATGGCAGAACGGCGCTGCCGACCAAGCTGCCGGTGGCGGCGATCGTGGTGGGCGAACCGGTCGCGGTCGCGGAGGCAGGCGCCCCAGAGGCCGTACTGGTCGGGGAGGCAGTGCTAGTGGACGTGGTCGTCGGGGTGTTGGTGGCGGTCGAGGTAGGGGGTGAGGGCGCGGCCGACGTCTGGGCCTGATAGTGGGCATAGGACTGTTTCGGTGCTAGGTTCGAGTCGGTGAGCCCGAAGTACAGGTTGTTCTGCGGTACATCCTGAAGTTCAAACCAGATCATGGCGGGAACGTAGCCCTCGGCTCTGCTGGCGCCGAAGAGCAGATCAAGGTTGGCTGCCTGGATGTTTTGTGGCACGTTAGCCGTGCTCCATGCCCCCTCCGTGAGGTACGTGGGCTGGGTGATCCCGAAAGGCGCCGCCGCGCCCCGCACCCATCCGTAATAGGTCGCGAGATCGGTCGTGGTAGTCAGCAGGTTCTGATCCACGTAGAGATGTTGCCCGATTCCATCGAGTGGATACCGTCCGCCGTGACTAGAGGCGAATGCCGCCCAGGAGCCAATCGTGTTTATTCCCATGGTGAAGGTATTTTTGAGATAGGCCGCGCCCGCGTTCGCGCTGGTCAGGGCGCCGCCGATGCTATGACCAAGCAGGCCGCCCGAAACTATCGTCATGCCGGAGAGACCCAGGCCAAGCGGGGCCGGATCCTTGATCGCTGTGTAGGAATCGACCAAAAGCGCGGCGAAGTTCGAGGGGTAGATGAACGATCCACCGGTGCATGCGGAGCCGTTACATGACTGGTAGGCGTTCGGCTCGTTCCATAACTCCCAGACCGTCACTCGATTGGAAAAGTGCGCTAGTAACGGCTTGACCGCGTTCTGAACGTATGCGGTGGTAATGTAGGGATTGTCGCCATTGCCGCCGCTGACCTCGCGATTGTTCGCCGTCCAATCGGTCTGTGATCCATGGGTTGCCTCATTGGTGATCAGGCCCTCCACCTGGACACCGGCCGCGAGGTAGTTATTCACGATCGTGTCATAGGCGGCCAACAGGGCGCTATTCGACCAATCAACGGCATTTCCGAGTCTAAAATTCACTCGGACCATCCTGGCGCCGACGTTCGTGGTGGAGGCGATCTGGGCTGGCGTCACCAGGGGATTTTCGTTGTTATCAACCGCCCAGCCTTCGTCTAGACCGGCGGATACCAGTGAGGTAGGCTGGGCGATCGGCGTGGGAACGGGGCCTGTCGGCGCGAGAGCCCACAGATCGTTGGCGCCCGACGTACCGGGAACCCGCCCGCCAAACAGGAGAAATGTACTGTCTGCGTCATCCCACACCCATTGGGCAAGATGGCGGGTCGGCGGGGCGGGTGAGGCGGCGATGGGAAGCGGCTGCCAGCCTCCCTGATTTGGGAGATTGGCCCAAGCATCATTCACATTCCCATTGGCGAGGCTGAGCCCAGGCCCAACCACCATCGCCCCATGTTGAGCATCATATCCCACGGCGGATTCGGCCCGCCCGGCCGGTTGGTTTGGACTGTTCTCCACCACCCACGCGCCGGAGTTCCCGGATGGAACCCAGCTCCAGGAGTCGCTCAGCACGCTTTGGGCCGCATTTTGCCCACCGAACACGCGGAGGACACCGGCACTGGTATCCCAGGCGCCCTCCGCCGCGTAACGAGGTAAGGGGCAGGTAACAGTGCAGGCCGAATTATCGGCGTTGAGCTGGGTCCAGAAACCTCCGGTGCCGCCCCCGGTGGGAGTAAATGACCAGACGTCATTCGTCCCTTGAAATGGGTTCTCGGACACCTCCCCGGAAAAGACCAGCAGCCGGTTCGCGTTCCCGTCCCAGACGGCTACCGTGTGCGAGCGCGCCGCTGGAGAGTTCGGAACGCCCGATCCACTTAGCACGGTCCATGAATTGGCCGCCGGCCGGTAGGCCCAGAGGTCACCCGAGTAGATTGCGCCGCTTCCCGAACCAGTCTGGCCGCCATAGACCAGCAGGATCTGGTCGGCGGAATCCCAGGCAGCGGACGCCCCGAATCGCGCGCTTGGTCCAACCGCGCGCGCGGTCCATGCGTTTGCCGCCGGAGAGTAGGCCCAAAGGTCACGGAGCGGGTGGGCGCCGGTGCTATCGACGCCACCG
>DATBTL010000610.1:0-11633 GCA_036559345.1 Chloroflexota bacterium
CGCTCGAGCGCCCGCCACTCCTCAACCGTCATCCGCCAGCGATCGATCTGGCCCGACGCCGGTTCGGCAACCATAGGTTCGTCCTCCTTACCAATCAGGGTAGCTCTTTTCCGGTGCCCGTGGGGCCTCTGAGATCGTCCAGCTATCGACTAGCGGCAGCCCCTATTTATTCGCTGCCCCGGTCCACGGTCTTCAACATGAAGTATCGGCTATGCCCCAATGGAAGATCACGTTGGGTGCCGAAGACCGTATAGCCCGCGTGCTCATAGAAGGCCCGTGCCTGGAAGATCATCGTATCCAGATGCGCGTGGCGGCAGCCGCGCCGCAGCGCTTCCTGCTCTGCCATGGCCAGCAGGGTACGCCCGCGGCCCTGTCCGCGGAAGCCCTCGGCCACCCACAGAATCTCGACCACCAGCCAGCCCCAATAGGTCGCCCCCAGCAGACCGCCGACGACATGGCCCTCTGGATCCCGCAGGACGATGGTCACTGGCTGGAAATGATCGTCCTCCGCCTTGGTACGATTGTAGGCGATCAGGCCATCCCTGACGGCCAGGATTGCCTCGGCATCAGGGGCCAGGTCACATACGACAGTGGTGGCTGAACTCATCATGCGCTCCCAACCTGTGATCAAGTGCCGGCTCCGGCTCCCTACCAGCCTACCACGGCGTCAGCCCCGCGCGTCCTCCGTGTCCTCGGTACCTTCCGTGTTTCCGTGATTCGAAACCTTCTCCGTTCGTCCGCGGTATGCCCAGTGGCCGCCGCGTCTCCCTCCCGCCAACTCTCGGTAATGCGCGGCGAACCTCGCGGCCACCCGATCCATCGTCAGGTGCTCCACCGCCGCCGCTCTCGCCAGCCGCATGTGCCGCTGCTCATCCTTGGTACGCCGCAGCATATACTCCACGGCGTCGGCCATCGCCTCAGGCGTGCGGGAGGCAACAATTGTCCCCAACATCGGATCGCGTAAGAGCTGGCGGGCGATCCCCACCGGAGTGGCCACAACCGGCGTACCGCTGGCCAGCGACTCCACCACGGCCAGGCATTCCGCTTCGTGCCAGGAGGTGATCACGCTAAGCTGTGCCCCCGCGAACACCGCCGCCACTTCTCGCGGTGGGAGGTAGCCCAGGGGTCGGACCCCGCCGGCCAAGCCACGCTTGTCGATGGCGGCGACTGCCTCGGCGCCGTCGGTGCGTTCGCCCACCAGGAGCAAGCGGGCCGAAGGTCGCCGTCGCGACAGGATGTGAAATCCATCCAGAAGGAGGAGATGGTCCTTGACCGGAGACCAGGAGGCAACGCAGACCACGGTTTCGGTGTTGACCGGAGTGGCGGTCGGGGTAAAGAAGCGAGGGTCGAAGCCGAGCGGCAGGTCGCGGATCTTGGCCACCAACCAGGGGTAGCGAGCGGCCAACCGAGAACGCGAATCGTCCGAACCCACGCCAATCGCCGCAGCCATCTGAAGACTGAACCCTACCTGGGCGCGCTCCCAGCGATGCAGCCGGTTCCCGTAGCCCGCTTGCCGCGCGGAGGCCAGTTCGCCGCCGCAGATGCTTGCGGTCACCGGGATGCCAAGCAGCCTCCCCGCGAAGGACGCCAGCATTCCCGCCTCGGTGGCCCAGAAGCCATGCAAGGTATCGAAGGGCGCGCGGCGGTGCGCGGCCCGCACGGCGGAGAGTACCCGGAGCCATCGTCGCGCGGAGGCGGCGCGCCAGCGAAACCGGTTTCCCGATCTAGGCGCGGCACCAAAGCTGGTGACCGGGATACCCTGAATCTCATATTCGCTGTCCCGTGGGGGGAAGCGGACGGTGAATACCCGCACATCCATCACCCCGCGAAGTTCCACTGCTAACGAGGTGAGCGCGGGGATCCCCGGCTCGTCGCCATTGCCCTGGAAGCCTGGCACGATCCAGCCGACACGCATTAGCCGGGTGCCCGATGCGCCTCGCGGAGTTCGCGCGACCGCTGTTCGAGCTGCTCGCTCAGGGTGGCCAATTGGATCCTGTACCGAATCGCGGTCAATGCGCCGCGGATCGCCAGTTTCAGCGTTCCCGCCGTTACCGGAAGCTCGAGGAACTGGGCGGAAAGTTCCTCGTTCTGGAGTGGGGCCGGCAGTTGATTTCCCGGCGGCCCCGCGATCAGCACCGCCGTGTCCGGATCCTGGAGATGGTCTACCCACCTCGCCACCGACTCCGGGGGGCATGTCGACCAGTACCTTAGGCTCATGAGGTAGACCGTCGCGGTCGCCATGCGCTCGCTCGGCGGGGTCATGGAGGCGAGCGGGACGCGGATCGCATTCAAACTGGCCAGGGACGCGGCGAAAGGAAGCACATCCACGTCAGGGCTGTGGTAGAGAACCACCGAGCGATCGTCCCGTGCCATCGCCACTCCTCCCATGGATCTCCCGTCATCATGCAGGGAGTGCGCCGGCCCGGCTATCCCCTTGGCTTGAGCATAGAGTTCGTACCTTCCGCCGACAAGCGGGCCGTGGCGTAACCGGCGCACGTATACTCATCCATGCAAAGGTTATCTTGGTCCTCTCCCGTGGGGTGGCCGGGCGAAGGCGTCAAAGAGGGATGGTTCATGGCCCAGGCCGCGCCCGCGCCGGCACGAGATCGCGCTGGAGGCCGGATTGAATGGGCGATTCTTCAGACTGTCGCCTACTTTTCCCTCTTTGACTACACGCCTTCCCTCTTTGAGTTGCACCGCTACTTGCATGGAGAATCGGCCACACTGGAGGATGTGCGGGCCGCGTGGCAGCGCCTGGACGCGCAGCGCTACCCTGCCACTCCCCATGCGCGAGCGCGGTGGCTCCGGTCCGTTCAGGGAACCACGATCCCCATGGCTTCCGCCGGCGCCGCACATGCCGATGAAGGGGGTCACACCCGGCCTCGGCCGTCGTTCCTGCAACCCGGCCTCGGCCGGAGACCCTCGTTCGCACCTGTCCTCGGACCCCCAAGCCGACCAGCCGACCGCCGGCTCCGCGTCTACCTAACTATCCTGAAATACCTTCCGTTCGTCCGGATGATTGGCCTTACCGGATCGAAGGCGGTGGACCCAGCCGGCGACGGCGATACGGACTTGATGATCGTTGCCGCCCGCGGCCGGGTGTGGCTGTGCCGATTGGGCGCGGTCGCGGTGGCCCGGTTCGCCCGGCGATTCGGCGACCGGCTCTGTCCCAATTACGTGGTGTCGGAGGACAGCCTGGCCCTTCCGGAGATGAGCGTCTACGACGCGCATGAACTGGCCCAGTTGGTCCCGCTTTATGGCCGCGCGGCCTACCAGGACTTATGGGACCGCAACTCCGCCGTCGGGGATCTGTTGCCGAACTCCTATCCCTTCACCGGTCCAATCGACCGCCTCCTTCCGGGGGCCGGTCGCCTGAAAAAGGCACTGGAACGCGCCCTTGGCGGCCGGCTGGGTGATCGGCTGGAGCGCTGGGAACGGACCCGGAAGATCGCGCGGCTTCGCGCCCTCGGCGTGATCTCGCCGGAGATCTCCCTCACCAGCGAACAATGTAAGGGCCACTTTGATGGCCATCGAACGCGGATCCTCTCCGCCTACGATCACCTACTTAGCCGGACTGAGGGAGCGTAAGATGCCCGACATTCTCTTTACCAACGCCTATCACATCAGCAATGACCACCACGAGCAGATCACCATGCGTCCATACCCCGCCCTCGGTCCGCTTTACGTCGCGGCCTACCTTCGTCAACATGGCTACGACGTGGCCTTCTTCGATTCGGTATTTCAGACCAATGAAGCCGCGCTCCTGGAGACCGTGCGGGCATCGGCGCCCCGCTTTGTCGGAGTCAGCGCCCTGATCATTGGCCGGGCCACGGCGCGGGAACAGATCCGGGCCTTGAAGGCCATGGGCTGTACGGTGATTGCCGGAGGGCCGGATCCCAGCATCGTGCCCGAGACCTATCTCCGCGACTTCGGGGCCGACTACGTGGTCATGGGTGAGGGAGAGTACACGGCCCGCGAATTGTTGGATTCGCTCAGCGGCCGAGGGATGGTGCCCGTGGAGGACGTGCGGGGGATCGCGTTTCTGCGAGAGGGCATCCTCAAAATCACTCGGGCGCGGGAAAAGATCCAGGATCTGGATGGCTTACCCTGGCCGGCCCGCGACTTAATGGACTTCACTCCGTATTTGGCGGCCTGGCGAGCTCGGCACGGCTATTCGTCGGTTCACCTGCTGACCAGCCGGGGCTGCCCATTCCGCTGTAACTGGTGCAGCAAGGGCGTCTATGGGAAAACGTTTCGCGCGCGCGACCCTGGCGATGTGGCGCGCGAGATGCGCTGGTTGCGCGAGACCTATCTACCAGAGCGCCTATGGGTCGCCGACGATTTGCTTGGGGTCAAGCGTTCGTGGGTCACCGCCTGGCGCGAGGCGGTGCTGGCGGAAGACGCCGCGATGCCGTTCGAGTGTCTCTCTCGGGCCGACCTGCTTACCCCGCAAATGCTGGCCGAACTCAAGGAAATCGGCTGTTTCCGCGTGTATTTTGGCGCCGAGTCGGGCTCGCAGCGCGTCCTCGACGCCATGCAAAAGGACACCAAGGTGGAAGAGATTCGGGCCGCCGCCGCCATGCTGAAGGCCGCCGGAATCGAGCGCGGCTTTTTCATGATGCTCGGGTATCCGCCCGAGGACATTGGTGACATTCGCCTGACCGAGCGGATGCTGATGGAGATTGTGCCGGAAATGGTCGGCTTCAGCGTTGCCTACCCGTTGGAAGGCACCGGGTTTTACGAGAAGGTAAAGGCCCAGATCCCGGTCCAGGCTCAGCAATGGCAGAGCGGGAACGAGAATCGGGTGCTCTTCAATGCCGCCTATTCCACGCGCTTCTATGCCGCCACCATTCAACGCCTGCAGGCCCGGCTGCGCCTGAAGCGACGCACCCGCCTCGACCGGAAGGTACCAGTGGACCTCGCCAAGGTAGCCTATCATTCCTTCAAGGCGGCGCGTGCCCGGCGTGACCGCCGCCCACGGACCCTTCCCACCAGGGGCCCCGAATTCTCACACAATGGTTGATCTCCGTGACAGGGCGGCCGCCGCCTTCAGCGCCGTGGCTCCGCGCTACGACCAGGAAACCGAGACCAATCCGGCGGTTTCCCACGTCAGGCGGCTCATGCTCCGTCGCCTCGCCGGCCTCTGGCATGGCGAAGAGCGGGTGCTGGAGATTGGTTGCGGTACCGGGATCGAGGCGGCCGCCTTGGCGCGGACCGGTGTACGCGTGACGGCGATCGACATCGCGCCGGGGATGCTCGCGCTGGCCGAAACCCGGTGCCGCGATCAGGGGGTACGTGGTCACGTAACCTTCCACCGGCTGGGCGCGGCGGACCTCCGCTCTCTCCTGTGCCTCTACGGACCGGGCGCGTTTTCCGGCGCGTACTCCAGCTTCGGTCCGCTCAACTGTGAACCGGATCTGGATGCGGTAGCCGAGGGCTTGGCGGCACTGATTCGCCCAAAGGGCCGCGTACTGATCTCGGCCATCAACCGGTATCATCCTTTTGAGTTCGCCTGGTACGCCTCGCACGGGGATTGGCGGCGCGCCACTCGGCGCTGGCCTGGGACTGCCGAGGGCACCGTTTCGCCTGCCCTCCCCGATCGGGTCACTACGTACTACTACACGCCCCGCGCTTTCGCCCGCCCCTTCCAGCCAGCCTTCCGCGTCGTCGGCTGTCGGGCCCTCCTGCTGACCCTGCCGCCGCCCTACCTGGCTCATCTGCATGACCGCTTTCCCCACTCCTGGCGGCTCGCGGAAACCCTGGACGCCGGGCTGGCCGGGCTGCCGATCCTCCGCGGACTGGGGGACCACTTTCTGATCGAACTGGAGCGACGGTGACCGCCGACACCCTTCCCTTGCCAACCATACCGAAACCGGTTTCAGGTGGCCGGCCGATCCGGTACCGATGCCCTGCCTGCGAACACCCCCTGCCCGATCCCATGGCGGTGCCGCCCGCTGCCTGGCAGCCTAACGGCATTCCCCCTGCCGCGAGGCGGGAAGCCCACTTCGCCTGTCCCGCCTGTCACACGATCTATTCTGTCCTGAATGGCCTTCCCTGCCTGATGGTGGAGGGTGATCTCTGGGAGGCGGAACCGTTCCTTGAGCACTATGAAAAGGTACGTGAAGGGGAAGGATTAGCGTTTCCGCTCGACACCGTTCGCGCCCTCCCTGATCTCCCGCCCGATACCTGCACCCGGAGCCTGACGGCTTTGTGGCGGCACCGCCGCGATGCGTATGACCGCCTACTCGCGATCTTGCGGATACGTACATCACTTGAAGGCGATACTCTGAACATTCTGGAACTGGGCGCGGGAACCGGCTGGCTTTCCTCGTGTCTGCACGCTCTCGGTTATCAGGTGGTAGCGACTGATATCTGCCGGAGTCACCGACACGGGTTGGGCATGGCATCGCAGCTAGCGATCAGCCCAGGAGCGGGCGGGCGCGAGTCGAGTTTCCTTTGTATACAGGCATCGATGGAACGCTTGCCGTTTGTGGACCAGCAGTTCGATGTCGTGGTGGCGGCAGCCTCGCTCCACTATGCACGCTCCGTGACTCGCGCCGTCCGCGAGGCCGCGCGGGTCCTGGCTCCGGGCGGGGCGATCATGCTGGTCGACACCCCGCTCTATGAGACCGCCAGCGGCGGGGAAGCGGTCGTGGCGCGGCATCTGGCCGAGCAGCGAGAACGCTTCGGCAGCGATGGAGCCAGGGCCGTTGGACCGTGCTTCCTGGTACGCGCCGACCTGCGGCGTACCTTCGCCCTGGCCGGTCTTCGCTATCAAGAGATTCCGGTGCATGGTCCGTTCCGCGCCGCCGGCGGCGAGGCAAGGCGCTGGATTCGCCGCGCGTTCCATCGCCCGGAACTGGCGACCATGCCCCTGGTACTGGGTGAGAAAGAAGGCGGCCGGTGCTGATCCTCTACAATCCGCGGGCAGCCATATCAAAGGCACGGATCCCTATGTCCCTCCTGGCGCTGGCGGCGCTCCTGGAAGGCGCCCGCGCGTATGAGATAGTGGACGGCAACCTAGATGCCGATCCCGAGCGCTCTATCGCGGAGATCGTCGAGGCGGGCAAGGGTCCGCACTATCTCCTCTGTACGGTCATGCCGGGGCCGCAACTGGCCAGCGCCGTGCCCCATTGCCGCGCCCTCAAGGCACGTTTCCCCGCCCTCACGGTGGTGTGGGGCGGCTATTTTCCTTCCATGCATCCGGAAGTGTGCCTCAATTCGGGCTATGTCGATTACGTGGTCCAGGGCCAGGGAGAACATACCCTGCCGCACCTCCTTGAGGTGCTGGAGAATGGCGGATCGCTGAATAAGGTATGGGGAATCTGGTACCGGGAAGGGGCGGCCATTTGTCATACGCCTCCGCGTCCCCTTGCCGACCCCAACACACTGCCGCGCTTCCCCTATCATCGCTTGCCGATGGAACGCTATCTTGGCCGCACCTTCATGGGAAAACGCACGGTCTGCCACCATTCCAGCGTGTCCTGTCCCTTCCCCTGTAGTTTCTGCGCCGTGATCCGCGTTTTTGGCCGAGCCTGGCTGGCCGAGACGCCCGAACGCATGCACGGCACCCTTCTCCATCTGCAAGATACCTATGGCGTCGACGCGGTGGAATTCTACGATAACAACTTCTTCACCCAGGAGGCGCGTACCCTGGAGTTTTCCCAGCGCGTCGCCGGCATGGGCCTTGCCTGGTGGGGCGAGGGCCGGGTGGATACGCTGCTCAAATATAGCGACCGCACCTGGGAGGCCATGCGAGACGCTGGGCTGAAATCGGTGTTCATGGGCGCCGAGTCAGGCTCCCAGGAAGCCTTGAAACAGATGCGCAAGGATCCGCTGAAGATCCACGATACAATCGCCATTGCTCGGCGGTGCCAACACTATGGGGTCATTCCGGAGTTCAGTTTCGTATTGGGGAACCCGAGGAATCCCCATCGTGATATTGTGGACAGCATCGCGTTCATCCGCCAATTGAAGCAGGTTTCGCCGCTGTGCGAGGTCTCGCTCTATCTCTACACTCCCATGCCCGGCGGCGATCTGTATGAGGAAGCGGTGGCCCAGGGGTTCGCCTATCCCACGACCCTGGAGGAGTGGGTCACCGAACGCTGGATCCGCTTCTCGGGGATGCGCGACCCGGCCACCCCCTGGCTGACCACCGCCGATATCGCCCTTGTCCGCGACTTCGAGACGGTGCTCAACGCCCACTTCCCCTCGTACACCGACATCAAGCTGACCCGGGTGCAGCGGGCGCTCCTGCGAACGATCAGTACTCCCCGCTACCGCTTCCAGATCTATAGGAAGCCGCTGGAACTGCGGGCGGCCCTGGCGCGGGCCCGCTACCGGCATCCCCAGGTGGAGGGCTTTTGAGAGACTCACTCGCGCGCCGCACCGGACTCACCGCCCGCCTCGCGCGCCGCTGGTTTCGCTGGCGCTTCCGACTCCTGCAAGCGCGGCGGTATAGGCGTCCGGACCTTGCCCACGTCGAGGGCCTGGCCCTCCAGATTCCCCCGGGTGTGTTCCATCCTGAATTCTTTTTCGCCACCGCGCTTTTCCTCCGGGTCCTGGCCCGCCGCCCCATGGCGCCCGGCTCACGGGCCCTGGATATGGGGACCGGGTCCGGCGCCCTGGCCATCGCCCTGGCGAAGCGGGGGGCCGGGGTGACCGCGATTGACATCAACCCGCTGGCCGTCCGTTGCGCCGCCGAAAACGCCATAGCCCACGGAGTGGCCGGCCGGGTGGCCATCTGTCAGGGCGACCTCTTCGCACCGGTAGCGGGCGAGCGCTTCGATCTGCTGACCTTCAATCCTCCCTTCTACGCGCGGGCCCCACGCGACATGGCCGACCGGGCCTGGGCGGCCGGCGAAGGTTGCGCGGTGCTCTGGCGTTTTCTCGAAGACGCTCGGGAGCACCTCCTACCCGGTGGCGAGGTGCTGATTGGCGCCTCCACCGAGGCCCCGTTTACGCGCAAGCTGGCGACCGCGCCAGGATGGCGAGTCAGCATTCTCGGGCGCCGCGAATTGGTGTCCGAACGCTTGTTCGTTTTCTCGCTGAGGCCGGAGTGAGGGTCACGCCATGCGAGTCCTGGTGACCGGGGCCGGAGGGTACACCGGAGGACGGCTGGCCCGACGCCTGCTGGCCGAGGGACATCAGGTACGAGCCCTGGTGCGTCGGCCTTGGCAGGCGCCGGGACTGCGGGAGGCGGGCGCGCGCGTGGTAATCGGCGACATTACCGATCCGGTGAGTCTGGCTGGGATCGCCGCCGGCATCGACGTGATCTACCACCTCGTAGGCGCCCTAACCGGCGGTTCGGCGGAGGTGTGCCGCGTGCTGGTGGGGGGAACCCGGAATCTGCTTGATCAGGTGCTGGCGGGACAGGGAGTGCCTCCCCGGATCATTCTCACCAGCAACGCCGTGGTGTATGGGGATGGGAAGGGGATGCTCCTGGACGAGGAGTCACCCTGCCGGCCCATCACCGACCTGGGGCGGATCGCTCTGGAAGCGGAGGAAACATTGAGAGACGCGGCCCGCGGCACACGGGGCGTCTCGGCCACGGTGGTGCGCTGTGGAGCAATTTATGGCCCTGGGCGGCTCTCCAGCGAGTTGATCCGCCAGGGCCGCTTCCGTCTGATCGGTTCCGGTCTGAACTGGAGCAGCCGGATTCAGGTGGATGACCTGGTAACGGCGCTGATCGCGCTGGGCGCCGCTCCGCCGCCAGGTTCGGTCTACAACGCGGTGGATTACGAGCCATCGCCCCTGATTGCATACTACGGCTTTCTGGCCGAATCACTCGGCGCCCCGGCCCCAACTCACCGGTCCGCCTGGCGGGCCCACGGGCAGGGACGAGCGCGGGCCCTTCTGAGCCGCGGTCACGGGCCCGCTGTCGATGCCAACGTGATCGGGCTCTTTACCGCCAACCTACGCGTGGATGGCTCGCGCCTCTGGCGAGATTTGCGGGTTTCCCCCCGGTATCCCAGTTATCGGTCGGGTATCCCGGCGTCTCTGGCCGAGGAACAGGATGGAGGGGCGCTCCTGTCTCGTGACACGCCCGTTGAGGGAACAAAAAAGAGGGAAGAGGTCGGGCCATGATGGCCCGACCCCTTCCCTAAAGTGACGTGTTGATCCTACTTGGAGTAGAGGTAGTTCTTCACCGCGGCGCTGTTCACGTTGGCCTTGGTGATAATGGCCTCACCGGTGCCATAGTGAGCCTTCAGGTGGTGGTTGCCGTTCAGGTACTCGATCCCAAGCTTCACCCCCATCTGGCCGATCGTGTAGGGAGCCTGCGCGATCAGGGCCGTGATCTGGCCGTTCTTGACCGCCTGGACCTGCACGGGCTCGGCGTCGAACTCCACCAGCTTGATCTTACCGGCCACTCCCGACTCTTTCGCCCCCGCCAGCACACCGTCGCCGGTGACCACGTTCATGGCAAAGACACCAGCCAGGTCGCGATGCGCGGCCACCATGCCTTTGAGGATGCCGCCCGCTTTCGTGGCGTCGTCCGTGGCGTAGACCGTCGGAAGGGCACTGATTCCAGGGAACTTCTTCAACTCTTGGTTGAATCCCTGCACCCGCTGGTCGGTGGTGCTTACCCCGGGGGTGGTACTGATCCCTGCCACCAAACCTTTTTTCCCGATCGCCGCGGCCAATGCATCGGCCGCCGCCACCCCACCGGCGATGTTGTCGGACGAGATGGTGGTCACGGCAATGGATGGCTTCTGGAGGGTGGTGTCAACCAGGATGACCGGGATTCCAGCCTTGACTGCCCGCGCGATTGGGGCCTGGAGCGCTACTTTGTCCGTGGGGGCAATCAGGATCAGGTCGGGGTGCTGAGCGATGGCGGCGTTGAGATAGGGCAACTGGGTGCCTGGGCTGAACGCCGCCGGTGAGCCAGTGAACTGAAGCGACGCCCCTTCCGCCTTCGCCTCGGCCGTGGCGCCGTGGCTCATGGTGATGTAGAAAGCGTCGGAGGCGATACCGGCGATGAGCACGATTTTGTACGACTTATGGAGCGCGGCCGCATGCACCCTCGCATGTAGACCCGGCATCCCCGAGCCTATGATCGCGGCACTGAAAATACCGCCAATGATCGCACGTTTCAACATGCTGCACTCTCTTTCGTAGTCCATTTTCGACAACTGGTCGGGATACCCGCCCGGATAGAATCCGTATTCGACCGCCTTAGTTCGCCTCACCTCCTTTCACATCGCGATCTCTAGGTGGTCCGTTGCCGTCGTATTTGGTCAACCAGCACGGCCAGAATAATAATAGTCCCGACCGCTACGTCTTGCCAGAACGAGGAAACGCCCTGGATGGTGAAACCGTAGCGGAGGACGGTGGGGATAAAGGCGCCAATTACCGTGCCCACGATCGAGCCGGTACCGCCGAACAGACTGGTCCCGCCGATCACCACGGCGGCGATGGCGTTGAGATTGTCCAGGCTGTGGCCGCTGATATCCACGGTCTGGAAGCGAGCCAGGTCGAAAATCCCGGCCAGGCCGGACATGAACCCACAGAGGACATAGACCCAGATAATGTGTGAGGTCACCGGCACGCCCGCCAGGCGAGAGCCCTCCAGATTGCTTCCCACCGCGAAGGTCCGCCGGCCAAAGATCGTCCGGGTGAGAATGATGTGCGCG
>DATBTL010000611.1:0-3218 GCA_036559345.1 Chloroflexota bacterium
TCGTGGAATTACCCGCTCTCCGTGCTGGTCCATGCGATGCTGGTGCAGATGCTGGCCGGCAACGCGGTAATCGCCAAGACCCCCAGTGACGGCGGCCTGTGCGCCCTGACCCTGGCGTTGGGGCTGGCCCGCCAATGTGGATTGCCGGTCTCCCTGGTCAGCGGCTCGGGTGGTCAACTGAGCGAGGCCCTGGTCCGGAACGAGGCCATCGCCTGCCTCTCCTTCGTGGGCGGCAAGACCAATGGGCGAGATATCGCGGCCAGCCTCTACGACCGCGAGAAGCGGTACATGCTGGAGATGGAGGGGGTTAACGCCTACGGCATCTGGGACTTCTCGGATTGGCCAACCCTGGCCGCGCAAATCAAGAAGGGCTTTGAATACGGGAAACAGCGCTGCACCTCCTATCCCCGCTACGTGATCCAGCGCGAGCTCTTTCCGCGCTTTCTCGATATGTACCTTCCCGTGCTGGGGTCGCTGCGCATCGGTCATCCCTTGCTGGCGAAGGACGGCGAAAGCGCGCCGCCCATTCTCGATTTCGGCCCCCTGATCAACGGCAAGGCGGTCGAGAACCTTCGCGTCCTCTACAGCGAGGCGATCGGGAAGGGAGCGATCGGTATCTATGAGGGCACGCTGGACGAGTCACTCTTCTTTCCCGGGCAGGACACCTCAACCTACATCGCGCCGGCCGCCCTGATCAACGTGCCGCGCAACTGCGCCCTCTATCATAAAGAACCCTTTGGGCCGGTGGACACGATTGTGATCGTGGACAGTATCGAGGAACTGGTGGCCGAGATGAACGTCTCCAATGGCAGCTTGGTCTCCTCGATCGCCTGCGACGATCAGCGGATCGCCCAACGAATCGCCGGTGAGTTGCGCGGCTTCAAGGTGGGAGTGAACAAGGTGCGTTCGCGGGGCGACCGCGAGGAGCCGTTCGGAGGGATCGGGGAATCCTGGAAGGGGTGCTTCGTGGGCGGGGAGTATCTCGTCCGTGCCGTCACCCAGGGGCCGGCGGGTGAGCGGCTGTACGGGAACTTCCCGGACTATACGCTGCTGCCCGAGCGGTCGTAAGCGCGCGGTGAGCCGGGTTGCACGGGAGGCGCCAGCCACCACAAAACGACCAGGGCGGCGAGCATGACCGGAGCGACGAAGTGGAGACGGAAGTAGACAACCATCGTGGGAGAAAGATAGAGGGCGAGGAGAATGAGGACAATCCACCGCTTCATCCTCGGCCTGGTGAGTGGATCGACTAGAAATCCATAGAGGACGATGGCCGGAATGATCAGGAGCACCAGATCGTCGCTGTGCGCGTAGGTCACCGCCAACAAATCCACCATCGGCAGCATGGCCCAGCCGGCAAGGAACTGAGGATGCCCTGGCGCCCAGGGTCCACGCCAGTACCAGGCCGCTCCCGCGAGCAACAGGCCGCCGAGCCCATAGGCGACTCCGCTCGCCAGGACGCTGCCGGGCCAGATTTGCAAGAACATGGCATGCAAGCCGGGAATATCCCGCAGCCACAAACCAAGGGAGTTGGCGCCGCTTTCAGTGCTGTTGAGGATCGCGAAAAAGCCGCCGAAGGTACTTGGGCCGAGCACCGCCAGGGAGAGCAAGGTGGCACCCGCGACCGTGAGGGCATAGGCGCCAGCGGCCCGCCAGCGCCGCTTATACACGAGAAGGGGAAACATGAGGAACGCCAGGTGCGGCTTGATCAAAACGGTTAAGGCCAGGGCCGCGCCGCCTCTCGCTTCGTGGCTCCGGGTGAAGCACCAGAGGGCCAGGGCATAGCCCAGCACGACCTCCGCCGTCGTGTTGGCGGAGGTTGGGATCAGCAAAATAGTCGGGCTGAAGGCCAGAATGAGAAAGATACCCCGGACATACGGTACGCCGGCCGGTCGGGGAACCAGCGACCCCACGATCAAGCGGCCGGCCCCCAGCAGCATAGCGACCGAAGCCACGCTCCACAGCCATCGGGACAGCGGATAGCCGAGGAAAAGCAGGCTTCGCACGAGCAGTAAAAAGGTTGGTGAGCTGAGGTATACTCCCGCGTACTCGTATGGATTGCTCCCGGCGCGCACCTGTTCGGCGGCCTGATACGAGTTCAGCCAATCCGAGGCGTAGAATCCTTTGTTGACGCTATTCCAGGTATGGAGCAGCGACCAATCGATCATCAAGGAGAAGACGATCAAGCCAAACACCAACCGGCTCAAGCGTCGTTCCCAAATGGTCGCGGTGTTAGCGGGGATGGGACGGAGAGCGGCGGGCGCGGACACCATTACGGGGATCACCTTACCAGCAAATAGCGTGGGCGGCAATCCCTTAATGGACAATCCCGATGGGCGACGGGGCCGGTGGGCGCGGTATACTGGAGCGGCGCGGGAGACAAAGGGGTTATCCACACGCGCCCCCGGAAAGAGAACAGCATCCCATGATGGACTTTGAATTGACCGACGAGCATAAGATGTTAGCGCGGACCACGCGGGAGTTCGCGGCCCGCGATCTGGCTCCGGTCATCCAGGAAAACGACATTGCCCAGCACTACGATCCCAGCACCTTCGGTTAGCTCGCCAACATGGGCCTGACCGGCATCTGCTTCCCAGAGCGCTATGGGGGCTCTGGGATGGATTACATCAGCCTGGCCCTGGCCTGCGAGGAACTGGAATACGTCGACACCTCGCTCCGCGTGATCATCTCCGTCCATGTGGGGCTCTGTAGCGGCGGCATCTACCAGTGGGGCACCGAGGAGCAGAAGCAACGGTATCTGGTCCCCCTGGCCAAGGGAGAGCGCTTCGGCGCCTTCGGCCTCACTGGCCCCGAGGCGGGCTCCGACGTGGCGGGGATGAACGCGACCGCCCGCCGCGACGGCGATCACTACATTCTCAATGGAGAAAAGATCTGGATCTCGGCCGCCGACGTGGCCGACACCTTCCTGGTCTTCGCCTACACCGACAAAGAGAAGAAGCACCGGGGAATCACCGCCTTCATCGTGGAGCGGGCCGAGGCCGGCCCCGGCTTCAAGAGTTACGGCCTGCACAACAAAGCGGGGATCCGGGCCGGGAACACCGGCGGCTTCGCCATGCAAGACGTGCGGGTGCCCCGAGCCAACATCCTGGGCGAGGAGGGCGAAGGGTTCAAGATCGCCATGAGCTGCCTGGACAATGGGCGCCTCACGGTGGGGGCCGGCGCGGTGGGCTTGATCCGGGCCTCGCTCGACGCCAGCGTCA
>DATBTL010000612.1:0-4685 GCA_036559345.1 Chloroflexota bacterium
GGGTGGCCGAAGGACCAGAAGGCGTGTTGGTAGAGCAGCGGTTGGCCGCCGGCGGCGGCATCGAAAAAGTGGGCATGCAGCAGCCGGTCAAAGAGCAACATGGCGATCGTGGCGTTGAGCGCGGGGATGGCGACCAGCAGCAGGATGGAATTGATAAAGACCATCCAGACGAAGAGCGGCACCCGCCGCATGGACATTCCCGGCGCGCGCATGGTCAGGATCGTGACCAGCAGGTTGACCGCGGCGCCGAGCGTCCCGATGCCGGTGGTCAGCAGCCCCACCCCCCAGTAGTCCATACCCGTGGTAGAGGTGAACTTGAAGTCTGACGACAACGGCGCGTAGGCGAACCATCCTGCGTCCGGGGCGCCGCCGGCGTAGAAGCTGGCGTAGAGCAGCAGCCCGCCAAAGAGGAAGACCCAGTATCCCAGGGCGTTGAAGCGAGGGTACGCGATGTCGTTGGCCCCGATCATCAAGGGTACGAAGTAGAGCGCGAAGCCGATCAGCAGCGGCATGAGCACCAGGAAAATCATCGTGGTGCCATGCATCGTGAAGAGTTGATCGTAGACTTGCGGCGATACGAGATGATTGTCCGGCGCGCCGAGTTGCAGGCGCATGATCAGCGCCTCCACCCCTCCTATCAGAAAGAAGACGAGGGTGGTGAGCATGTACATGATGCCGATCTGTTTGTGATCGGTCGATCCGACCCAACTGATCAGCCCATCGTCCTTATACAGCCAGGGCAACGGCTCGGCAAGATCGGGAACAAGCGGCGTCTTTTCCGGTCTGGTGGTCGGAATAACACTCATTTCAGGCTCTCCAGGTATGCCGTGAGCATCCGCGTCTCCTTCGTGCTGAGCTGGAAATTGGGCATGTTGGCCCCCGGCTTGACGGCCTGCGGATCATGCAGCCATTCATCCAGGTGGGCAGGGGTATTGGTCAGCGTCGCCGCGGCCAGGGTGCCTCTGCTGCCGAAATGCGTCAGATCGGGGCCGATTGATGCCGCGTGACAACTCTGGCAGCCGAATTGCTGGTACAGCTTGGCCCCCTCGGCAGCCAGGCCGGTCGGCGCGGGCGGCGTGGCCAATTGTTGCCGTTCCCACGCTTGATACTGGGCAAGGGGCTGCGCGATCACCAGCGCCCTCATTCGAGAGTGCCCGTCGCCGCAATACTCCACGCAGGCTGACTGATAGGTGCCGGCTCGGTCGGCCTCCATATAGACTACATTGGTCTGGCCCGGGACCGAATCGGTCTTGCCGTTGATTTGCGGCACCCACAGGCTATGAATCACGTCAGCGGACTGTAGCGCCACCAACATCCGCTTTCCGACCGGTATGTGAATCTCGTTCGCCGTCACCACGCCCGACGCATAGCGCACTTCCCACCACCACTGATGGGCCACGATGGTCATGTCGGGAGTACGACCGGCAAGAGCGTTGTCGTCGGGGGGAGCGGAGATCGATACGGTCTTCATCGTCGCCGCGAAGACGATTACCAGGAGCACAAAAGGGATGACGGTCCAGGTGATCTCCAGCCGCGTGAGCCCAAACGTTTGCGGCGGGTCCGCCTGACCTGGGTGGTAGCGGAAGTGGGTACAGGTGTAGGCAAGTACTCCCACGATGATCAGGAGAATCACCACGGAGACGATCATGATGAAGATGAAGAGATTGGAAATGGCCAGAGCTTGAGGCGAAACCGGGTTAAACACCGAGTGTTTCAGCATAGATCCCACCTCCCCTGCCTGGGCCGGCAAACAGCCGGCGATCCATTGCCACCCAGGAGACGGCCAGTGACGCCAAGGCTTTCCTCCGTCATCGCGATGACGGGATCACATGCCGGGTGTGTGGTGCCAGGCGGCAGTATGCGTCGCGGTTCCTGGGGATGACGCGCCGACCTCGGTAGGCCGCGGGAAAGGTCGCCCGAGAGAGTGCGGTCACGGGCGCTGGCGTGGCTTAGGAGGAGAGCACTATCTACTAATAATAACACGCCAAACTTAAGGATCCATTCCTGGGGCCACGATCTGGCGTCTGGCGATCATCGAGATGATGCCGGATTGCGGAGATAGCGCGGTCCCGAGATCAAGGGGTAGTAACCCATGTAGGCCGGAGGTGTTACCCGAATGGGTACGTGGATTCGCGCCCAATGGAGCGTAAACTGCGAGTAGTGATGCTGATGCACACTCATGCTGGAGGTCCGGTCGCGTGGCAGTTGACAGCAATCGAAACGGATTACGTCGGGTCCTGGTCCGGGACGCGGACTACGCGGGTACGCCCAGGACACATCTGGCGACCGTGCCCGGCCCGACGGTCGCCTTGGTCCCCCCGGAAACTCCGGCCAAGGCGCCACATATCCGGCCCGCGTCCGCGCCCTATTCCCATCCGCCTCAGGAGCGCCCGGGGCGCCGTGGCCTCCGCCTCCGCCTGGTGGGGTCCGAGCGTGGCCTGGCGTTATCCGGCGCCGGCACCGGCGAATCCGGTATCGCCACGCCCGCCGCGGCAACCCGCTGGTGGATGATCCTCCCCTACATCCTCGGGGCCAGTTCGGGATTGGCCCTGGTTGGGCTCTGGATGGAGCCCCATTCGCCGTGGGTGCGGCTCGGCCTCGTGCTCGGCGTCGCCGTGCTGCTTGCCCTGGCCATGTGGCGACATGCCGGGGCCATGACCAGGCTCGGCGGCACGACCCTCAGCAACGCGGCGCTTTCCCTGGCCAATCAACAGTTGACCTCGATGAACGAGCATCTCCAATTGGTCGCCACCACCGATCCGCTCACCGGCCTTCCTAACCGCACCCTTCTTCACGAGAGCTTGCTCAAGGCGCTCCGGCCTGGGCCGCGCGGCGTCCCGCAACTGGCCCTCCTCCTCCTCGACCTGGACCGCTTCAAACAGGTGAATGACACGCTGGGCCATCACGCCGGTGATTTGCTCTTGCAGCAGGTCACGACGCGCCTGCGGGAAGCATTGGCTGGGGCCGGCAGTCTGATTCGTCTGGGCGGCGACGAGTTCGCCGTGGTACTGCCCGGCGTCGACGCCGAGGGCGCGGCGTCCCTGGCGCAACGCTGCTCACTCATCTTCGCGGCGCCGTATTTGCTCGATGGTCATGCCCTCCGCGTCGGAGGCAGCATCGGCGTGGCCCTGGCGCCCGACCATGGGCAGGATGCCAACATGCTCCTTCGTTGCGCGGACGTAGCAATGTATGTGGCCAAGGGTCGTCACAGTGGGCATGTGCTCTATGCGCCGGATGAGGACCATCATAGTCCCCGCCTTTTGCAACTGGCGGGTGGATTGCAGCAGGCGATCCTACAGGACGGTCTCTGCCTCTACTATCAACCGAAGATCCGCCTCGAAACCGGGAAGGTATGCGGCGTCGAGGCGCTGGTACGCTGGCGCCATCCCGAGCTCGGTCTGATCACTCCCGATCAATTCATTCCCCTGGCGGAGGAGACCGGCCTGATCGGCCCTCTGACCCAGTGGGTGCTTGACCGCGCCCTGCACGATTGCCGGAAATGGATGGCGGCTGGGCTGCGCCTGCCGATCGCCGTAAACCTATCCATGCGCAACGTACAGGATCCCAATCTTCCCGAGCTGGTCTCCAGCCTCCTTGCCCGGACGGGGATGCCGGCCTCCATGCTGACCCTGGAAATCACGGAGAGCCTCCTGATGGCGGACCCCGCGGCGGCGATGGAGGTGCTGACCCGGCTGAGCGCCCTTGGTCTTAAGCTCGCCATCGACGATTTCGGCACCGGGCATTCAGCCCTGGGCTACCTCAAGCAACTGCCGGTCAACGAACTCAAGATCGACAAGGCATTCGTGCTAAATCTGAGCGCTCAGGGCACGGGCGGGATGCGCACGGACCGCATGATCGTACGCTCGGTCACCGCCTTGGCGCACGCGCTCGGGCTGGACGTGGTAGCGGAAGGCGTGGAGAGCCAGCGGACCTATGAGTTGCTCGGCGCCATGCGCTGCAACGTCGCCCAGGGCTACCATGTGAGCCGCCCATTGCCGGCGGCCGAGGTGGAGGGTTGGGTACGCGCCGCGTCCTTTACCCCGGTGAGAAGTTAGGTGGCATTGAGGACAATTCATTACAGGACAGAGCGCGCCGCCGTGCCCTTTCTCTCTGAAAGGGGTGTACCCTCCTTTGGGCTCCTTTCGCGCAATCCTTGCTCGTCGCGAACAAGCCAAGCCTGAGATATGCGCGCATGCCGCCCCGCCAGATTGACCGGAGCGGCCGCGGTCGTGCTGCGATAGGACTGTCCTGTCCATGTACTCTCGCCGCGCGAGACAGCGCTGCACGACTTCGCGCGCCTGAGCGGGATGCGCGATGAGGTAAGCTCCAAGATGATGCTCCACGAGCCTCATTACCGGGGCTCGCGTCTCTGGATTCGCCACCCATGCTCGGATGTTACCCCCATACTCGACCCGGTGCGGATAGACACTGAGAATCGCCGTGAGACCCAGGACCACATCATGGCGGCATAGCTCGTCCCCATCACCCTGAATGAGACCCTCCTGAGAGCCAGTACTATTCAGGACTCGGACCACGCCCGCGATGAGACCGTCCAGAGGGGTACCGCCTTTGGGCGTGGCGACATCATTTCTCAAAACGATGCTTGAGCAAGCCGGGGTTAACTTCGCTAGCCCTGACGTGCGGACTGTCTGGGAAGTTTTTAAGCGATTCGCCGACTTTAATCG
>DATBTL010000613.1:0-4648 GCA_036559345.1 Chloroflexota bacterium
GAAGGGATGAATGTCGACAAAGGTACGCCCTTGCACGATCAATTCAGCCAGAGCCCGGCCAAGGCCGGGGCCGGCGGTCATCCCGTTACCGCCGGTGTCGCATACGCAATACAATCCCTGGGCTTCCGCCATCGCTCCCAGGAGCGGGTAGCCATCGGGGCCCTTTGGCAGCACCCCGGCATGGCCGCCCACGACCTCCGACTTTCGCATGGCCGGGATGCGCTTCGCTAATTGTTGGCGCACCCAGCGGCCATACCACTCCGGCATCGTGGGGTCGAAGTGATCCGGATCAGCCGGCGGCTGGTCGGGAACGCCCCCAGAGCCCTCGTCGGCCGCCAGCACCAGGCCACCGGGCTCGGGCCGAAAGTACACATGGTTGTGGTCATCGCCGCTGGCCGGAAACGGATACGGCATATCGGCGGGGGGCTTGAGGTGCGCCACTAAACTCCGGGCCGGCCACACCTCCAGCTTCGCGCCCACCAGCTTGCCCAGGGGCGCGCTCCAGGCGCCGGCCGCGATAACCACCACTGGCGCCTTGATCGGGCCGCGGTTGGAAACTACCCCGGATACCCGACCGCCCGCGCACTCAATGGCCTGGACCTCGGCGCCCTGATAGACGCGTACGCCCAGGGCCCGCGCCCGGTTCATGATCGCGGTGGTGACCATCGGGGGATCGATGTAGCCCGAGCCGGGGGAATAGGCCGCCCCGGCGACATCAGCGAACGTCCAGGCGGGCGCCAACCGCGCGGCCTCGGTGGGAGTCAGCAGGCGAGTATCGTGCCCTGCCGCCCGCATAATGTCGACCTCATGCTCCAGCGAGCCCAGGTCGGCCGGACCGGCCGGCATGAGGGCGCCGACCGGGATAATCGCCGGCCCGCCGCCGATCCGCTCCGGCCAGGCCGCGTAGAAGTCGGCGGATGCCTTGAGGAGCGCCGCCTGGCCAGGATGATTCGCCTCGCAGAAAACCACCAGACCGCTGGCCCGCCCACTGGCCCCGGCGGCGACACTGGATCGTTCGAGCACCAGGACATTCCGAACCCCCAGATCGGCGAGGAAATACGCCGTGCTTGCCCCGGCGATCCCGCCGCCAATGATCACCACATCTACTTCCTCGGCCATTCGATCCCTCCCCTTGCCGCTTCCACTTGATCATGTCGCGCCGGCCCACGCCTCCGCCACATGGCCCGGTAATGGTCCCATTCTGGTCGATAGTGTACACGCCGGCAGGTTCGCGCCGATGGCGTGGGAAACGCGCACCTGATTATTCTCCGAATCCACCACGCCGCGCGAGATCGCTCGTCACCTTCACTCTCACCCGGGGAGAGGCAAGCGGAAGCTCGTGCCCTGGGGACCGGTCGATTCAAGGACAAGGGAGCCGCCCATCGCCTCGGCGAGCAGTACCTGTTCATGGCGCAGCGAGAGTAACTCCTCGGACATCACATGGGCTCGCGCCGTCGCGTCGTCTCCCTTCACTCCTCCGTGATAGGGATCTGGGAGAGGGAGAAAGCTGCATACCACGCACTCCACCGCGCCTGCGGGGCCCTTGGCCGGCACCGCGTCCATCTGGAGCCGGCGGTACCCATCTTGCGGGGTGTGCATGCCGACAATCATCCCGCGCCGCCCTGTCCCGCCATAAAGCGCCTCCATCACCGGATGCTCCTCGCCTGGGAGGGTGGAACCATCCCCCCGTGTCAACTGCCCCGGCGCCGTGAGGGGAGTGCGGCCATTGAGTTGATCCCAGGATAGACCAAGAATCGCGAGGGCATGGCCGTTGGCATAGGTCACGGCCCCCAACGCATCATGGAGGGTGACCCCGCACAGCACGGACTCAAGGCCGTCATCACGCATGTTAGGCGGATGCTCTGGCCTCACACGTCCTGTCCCAGCACACTGAACACGAGCGTGGTGATCATCACCGCGATGCCATGGCAGGTGTACCCTAAGCGGACTCCAGATCACGCCGGGGCGCGGGTAGGGCGATCGGCTGGGGTCGCCCGGTCGCCACGGCCCTCGCGATTGCCAGCAGCACCACCAGATCCTGCCGCCCCTCCTGCCCTGAGGTCAGCGGTACGCGATTTTCCATCACACAGGCGTGAAAGTGCTCAAGTTCTCGCCTGAATGCCTCCTGATAGGAAACGGTAACCGTGGTCTCGCAGTGCGCGCCGTCCTCGGTCCCCTCCACGAGCAGCGAGGTCGGCGCGTGGCGCAGGAAGGGCGAAGGATAGCGGAGCGTTACACGATCGGTCGGACTATAGAAGGCCAGTTCCATGCTGTAATTGCGCAGCGCGGGCAGGTTCACCCAGGTCATCACGCAGCGGGCGTCACCAGGGTAGCGGAAGACAGCGGTCAGCCCTTCCGTGCCCATCCAGGCCTCCGCGCTCGCAACCTCCTCGGGTTCGCCGAGTAGACCGCGCATCGCGTTGACCTCATGGATCAAGGTATCCAGGAGGACGTCAGCATAGAGGCGACGGACCGGCGGCGATGCATCCGCGCCCAGGGACTCCTCGATGAGAACCTCGCTCTCCGCTCGTAGGCCGGCCAGGGTCTCCGCCGCCACGTCGTCCCGACGTACCAAGGGATAGTGCTCGACATAGGGCAGGAATGGCGCTTCCAGAGTGGTGATACGAGCCAGCCGCAGATCGGCCATTCCGGCAATCAGGGGGCGGGCCCGTTCATAGGCGGGGTCGAAGCGCTTCATGTTGCCGACCATGAGAGTCACACCGGCGACGGAGGCGGCTTCGATCATGGCGTCCGCCTCCCGCGGCGAAAAGCACATCGGCTTCTCGACGAAGACATGGCGTCCCGCGCGGGCCGCCGCGATTGCCGGCTGGGCATGGGATCCCGAGGTGCAGATCAGGACGGCGTCAAGATCCTCGGTCAGCAACTCCTGCCAGCGCGTATGGCGATGGGGGACATCATAGGCGTCTCCCAGGATAGCGACCGTCTCGCGGGAAAGGTCGCAGAGAGCCGCGATCCGGAATCGGTCCCCCATCTCACGCAGAAACGGCAGGTGCATCACCTGCGCGATCAGTCCGCAGCCGATCACTCCCACCCGTAGTCTCCGCATCACCCGTTCTCCTTCCCCTTGCCCGCTCACCCCGCGACCGTCGCGCCCGAGGACTCCGACCCCAGGAGTGCCGGAACTTCCTATAACGCCTCTTCCCATCCCAGCGCGGGCCGCGGCATGGTCAGTGTATTGGGGTGCTCCTGGTTCCAGTCAAGGCCGCTGGCAAAAATCTTTAACATGGATTTAACCTCCGTTTAAAGATCGCTTAATCCGCCCCTGTTCCGCGGACGTGATACTGGAGATGGCGGGGATACTCAGTTCCTCGCGGGGAGACGTGTGGTGTGGGCGCTTGACTGAGCAATTCGGCGTTGTCCTGATTATCGCGGTGGCGCTGGGCTTCGACTTCACCAACGGCTTCCATGACGCGGCCAACGCGATTGCCACCACGATTTCCACGCGCGCCCTCTCACCACGGCGGGCCCTGGCCATGTCGGCGGTGATGAATCTCGCGGGCGCCTTCCTGACCACGGCGGTCGCGACCACCGTGGGCAAGGGGATCGTGGAGACCCAGGTCATCACCTTGCCGCTGGTCGGAGCCGCCTTGATCGGGGCCATCGTCTGGAATCTGACCACCTGGCGGCTTGGTCTTCCCAGTTCCTCCTCACACGCCTTGATTGGGGGACTGATCGGGGCCATGCTGGCCGCGCACGGCCAGAGCTACGTCCAATGGCTCAATATCTGGCACAAAGTGGTTGAGCCCGCGCTGGTATCGCCATTGGCCGGCTTCGTCCTCGGCTTCCTGATCATGTTGGCGCTCTACTGGATGTTTCACTCCTGGAAGCCGGCGAAGGTGAACCGCGTTTTTCGCCGTTTGCAGGTGGTCTCCGCCGCCTTCGTCTCGTTCAGTCACGGGGCCAACGACGCTCAGAAGACCATGGGAGTGATTACCCTCGTGCTGGTGGCGGGACACGATCAGACGCGCTTCGTGGTGCAGCCCTGGGTCATCCTGCTGTCAGCCACCGCCATCGCCCTGGGCACCTATAGCGGCGGCTGGCGGATCATCCGCACGATGGGACAGCGGATTATCCGCCTGGAGCCGATTAACGGTTTCGCCGCCGAGACGGCATCGGCGAGCATTCTCCTGACCTCCTCGCTGTTAGGGCTGCCGGTGAGCACTACGCAGGTGGTCTCCAGCGCCGTGGTCGGGGTCGGTTCAACCCGCAATCCTGGGGCCGTACGCTGGGGCGTGGCCGGCTCGATCCTCATCGCCTGGGTGCTGACCCTGCCGGCCGCCGCCGCCGCGGGCGCGATCACCTTCGAGGTGCTGCGGTTGTTCGGCGCCTCGTAAGAGGGGACAGCGCTGAACAAAGTAGAAATACCCCCGACGAGCCGCGTGTCACTGTTCAGGGGGTCGGCACTCCCCTCTCAGCCAGCCACCGGCGCGAACACACCGGCTTGATAGACCTGGCCCGGTAGTGGTTTCCCGAGTTGCCCGGACAGCCATTCCGTACAGGCAATCATGGCCTCCAGGTTGATGCCGGTCTGGTAGCCCATGCCGTGGAGCAGATAGACAAGATCTTCGGTGGCGATATTGCCGGTGGCGCGGGGGGCGAACGGACAGCCGCCCGTGCCCCCCACCGA
>DATBTL010000614.1:0-17248 GCA_036559345.1 Chloroflexota bacterium
GCGGCATACCTTGGGCGCGGCCCACGCCCAAGTGGACCACGGCCGCCTCGTTCACCGCCTTTCGTCCCAGGCTGAATTGGGCGCCGCGCCCAGGCGAACACGGTCGCCTCCATCCCTGCCGGCCGAGCTCAGCCGGCGGTCGGGGTTGGACTGGCCTCGCTCGGCGGATCCCAGGTGTAGCGGTGGAACCAGCAGTATGCCTTGAATCCCATCCGCCGATAGATCCCGATCCCGGATGGTGAGGCGGTCAGGACCGCTACCCTGTAGCCGCGCGCCCGCGCCTCCCGTGTCACATGCTGGGTCAGGGCGGCGCCGATCCCCCGGCGCCGTACCTCGGGCACGGTGACCACGTACTGCACGCTCGCCACTCCTTCGCCCATAAACAACTCGGAGATCGCCACCGGCCTCCCGGCCACTCGGCCGAGATAATAGTGCCAGGGAAGATCGTCGCCCAGCCCCCGCTGGCGCAAGGCCCCGAAGTAGATCTCGCGTATGTGAGGGGGAGCGCCGAAGAGCCAGACATTCACCCACTCGCGCAGATCGGATTGGTCGCGTACGGGCGTGATCTCCAGGCCGGACGGGATCGCGAAGTCATCGCGCGCTCGGTCGAGATCGACCGCCATCCCCGGCTCATCCTCGTCATGGTTCAGGCCATGGGCCAGGAGACGATCGCCAAGGTCGGGCGGGCCGGAGCCGGGGCCGATGTGCCAGGTAAAGGGAAGGGATCGGGCGCGGAAGTGCGCGAGGATTGTTTCGATCTCCGCGGCTACCGATTCGGGACTGAACCGCGCGAGCACCACCGAGTTGAAGGTGGAGTCGGCAATGCCGGAATCGACCCAGGCGCACTGGGAATCCTGGCGGAGGTGGGAGCCGGGGATCCGGGCGAATGAAAGCAGGTAGGCGTTGATGTTCGCCTCGATCACCGAGGCTATGGTCGAGGGATCGATGGATCGAACGATGTCTGTCACCTCAAGTTCTCATCGAGCAAACGAACGTTTGGCTGCCGAATTGTTTGTCCTATAGAGCACGACATGTTGTATCGTCGTTACGTACGCCAAGGAGATACCACCTTGGGAGCGCGAGCATCCTTGCTCGCACTGGCGCCCCAACGCCAGGGCAGCCAAGCGCGACGACAGGATCGTCTACCAGGTACAACTACGGGGGCGAGCCGGGTACCCGCTTGCGGGTGTCTCGCGCTCCCAGGAAGAGGTAGCCCGCCATGAAATCCATGGGCGGACGCACCGATGTGCGCCCCTACCCGGCCCGCTCGCCTCTGGAGAGGACCTGTGGGCAAAGAAAGCCATCCCGTGTTCGTCCTCATCGGCCCTACTTTGCCGCGACCCAGGCGATCGTCTTGTGGGCCAGCCGGCTGAATGCCTCGACCGCCAGGACCAGATGCTCCTCCGGGGTATCCTCCAGCGGACTGTGACTGATCCCGTTGATGCTGGAGCAGAACATCATCGTAGTGGGACAGAGTCGGGCCAGGTTGGCCGCGTCGTGCAAGGGGCCGCTGGGCAGCGAATGGACGGTGCCCGCCACCTCGCGAATTGCCTCCTCGGCGAAGCCAATCAGGGTGGGGTGGAAGGGAATCGGCTCGATCTGGAACAGGGGCTCCCAACTGACGGTCGTCCCCTCTTCCGCCGCGATCCGGCCAGCCGCCTCGCGCACCTCGGCCCACATGGCGGCCAGGGAACCGGCATCCAACGCGCGCTGATCCACCAGCAGGGTACAGACCCCGGCGATCGCGGTCACGATTCCCGGCTCGCACACCGCGGACCCGGTGGTGGTGACCCCGCCATGCTTTTTGGCGATCTCCCGTGCCGCCAGCGCCAGGCGGGCGGCGGAGAGGAAGGCGTCGTGGCGGAGATGCATGGGGGTGGATCCGGCGTGGCTGGTGCTGCCGACGAAGCGCAGGGCATGGCGTTCCACCCCAAACGTGCCTTGCACCGCCCCCAGCGGCAGGCCCATCTGTTCCAGCACCGGCCCCTGCTCGATATGCAGTTCCAGATACGCCTTCACCTGGGCAAGCTGCCCTGTTGCCTGGCCCATGGTGTCAAGATCGGTCCCGCACGAGGCCAGCGCCTCGGGAAGCCCGATCCCATCCCGATCCTTCAGCCCCCGTACTTCGTCCGCCGCCAGTCTCCCCACGGCGGCGGTGGACCCGAGAAGGCTCCGGCCAAAGCGCGACCCTTCCTCGTCGGCCCAATCGACCAGGCGCAAGGTTACGGGCGGGATGGTCGTCCCCGCGTACTGGCGCAGAACCTCCATGGCAGAGGTAACACCCAGGCAACCGTCGAGCCAGCCGCCGTGGGGGACGGAGTCGATATGCGATCCGACCACCACTACGTCGGGACGGGCTCCAGGTAAGGTGGCCCAGAGGTTCCCCGCCTCGTCGATCTCTACCCGGCAGGAGGGAATCTCGGCCAGCTTGGTTTTTTCCCAGGCGCGGGCTTTTTGCCATTCCGGCGTCCAGCAGACGCGGCGGGCCCCATCCGGCCCCCCGGTCAAGGCAGCCAATTCCCGGAGATCGGCAATCACCCGTGCCGGTTGGACGGACGACAGATCAGGCGCGGCCATCGTTCCTTACTCCTTGCCTACAGCCGAAATCGCGCGGGAGGATTTCGCCACCGCGGCGCTCTCCCAGCCGGGAAGCGGGCGACAGGCGGCAACTCCCGATGTCGTAGACAACCAGGATACCGCAACAGGCTGGTGCATAACTCTTTGACGGGCAGTATACTGATCCCTATAATCGATCACAACATGCATGTTGTGTACGGCAACGGACGACCGGCGGAAAGAAGGGCAGGGGGAATGGATCAATTCACCACGGGGCAGGTGCGTCGATTGACCGGGGCGACCGCGCGCCAACTCGACCACTGGGCCTGGGAGGGCTTCCTCCAACCCAGCGGCCATGCCAGCGTCAAACGCCGGTACAGTTTTGATGATCTGGTGCGCATCCGCGTGGTGATGCGGCTGAAGGACCAGGGCGTGACCCTGCAAATGATTCGGAAGGCGGTGGGGAAGCTGCAAGAGTATAGCAGCGATCCCTTGCGCGAGTTGAGCCTGGTCGGCCTGAACGGGGATGTCTTCGTCTATCGCCATCGCCAGGAGGCGGTCCGAGCCCTGGATGGGCAATCCGCGTTTCTGTTCATGGACGTGGGAGTGGTAGCCAGGGAAATGGACGAGGTGATCACCTTGCGCGGCGCCGAGAAGAGCGTCAGCCGCGTGCATCATGTCGCGTGAATCCGCTCGATAGATTCCAAGCCTGTCCCTGCCGGATTATAAGGAGAAGGCACAGATGAGAATAATGGATCTTCCGCACGGCCCTTCACCCTAACGCGGGTTCGACCGTGAGACCGCGCGGCCGTGGTTGCCGCCTGCTCATGGTCTCCCTGCCCGCCAGGCAGGGGCCAACAAAAAACCCCCGATGCACCGCGAATGCTCGGAGGTTTCCTGAAAGAGCAGTTTATCTGTCCAGTGATGCCATGGATTGGAACTCTGGGTGCATCACCAGAAGGTACGGACATCGAGATTCCGGCCTGCCGCTACGGGAAGTAACGGTGGGAGGTTTCTCTCTGTGTCCTATCTTATGGCTGCTCCCTGGTCTGTGTCAAGCCTCGCGCGAACGGAAAGGTGCGCAAGAACCCGACCGGAATCACGTCGAGCTTGGGGAGGGAACAGGTATGAGTGATCGCGCGCGGCTTCCGGCGGGCCTGCGCGGAGTCGGGCCGGTGGACGTCGATCCGGACGATGAGACGCCGTTGGCCGAGGCGGGGATCGTGGTGCGCGATCTGCGCACCAACGAGCGCTTTTGGGTCCACGATACGATCATCGACGACTATGGACCGCTCCTGGGCGCCGATACCTTCACTATCTATAGCTCGCTGTCCTGCATGGCCAACAAAAGCCAGTATTGCTGGCCCTCGCTGGCCCGCCTGGCCCGCCACTGGGGGAAAGGGAAGGGGACGGTGGTCCGCGCCATCGCCCTTTTGACCGATCTCCAGCTGATCTATGTCCGCCGCACCGAACGGGAGGACGGCGGCAACAGCAATAATGTCTATTATTTGCTGGAGCCCTTGCCGATCGAGGAGGGCCTGGCCGCGCTGGCGAACGCTCACCAACAGCGGGGAGCCGCCGCCGCCGAGGCGATCGAGCGGGTGTTGGCCCTGCTCCCCCAGGGCTGGGAGCCGCTCCGACGGAAGAAGGCGCCGCTCAAGAACCGGGAGGATTGGGCGCGCCTCCTGGAGCGCCTGATCCCCCAGTCCGTCCCTGAACCGCCCCCACCCATCACGAGACTGGGGGAGTCCTTGCTGACACCCCCCAGTATCATGGGAGAACCAGGGGGGTCCATGGGAGAACCGGCCAGTGTCATCTCGGACCAGGACGGTCACGGGGAAGACCGGCATGGTCGTCCCGGGCACGGGGATGGTTCCCCCCCGGTCCTGGGGACGCTCTCCCGTGAACCTGGCCGGCCCTCCGGGAGCACCGGGCTGGATCTGGAGGGGAACCCGAAGGATCAGATCATGGAAGGATTCACACAAACCACCTCCCCTCTAACCTCGCCCCACCAACCGCTTGGTGGTGGGCTCGAAACGGATCGGGATATTCTCGCCTACCCGCTGGCCGAGGACGAGGTGCTGCTCGAACCCGAACAGGGTGATGGCGCCCGTGTAGTCCGGCTCCGCGATCTGGTCTGTCGCGACATTCTGGCCACCGAGGCCAACTGGGGCCTCCGAGTAAGCAGCGAATGCTATTACTCCGCCGAGCAATTCCTGGGCATGGGCGGCGAGGAGTGGACCGCCGAGGAGGAGCGGAAGCGCGCCTATCATGGGGCCCTCCGCCGCGATCTTGAACTGGTTCATCGGGAACTGGGGGCCTTTTCCCTTGACGAGGCCCTGGCCGCCTACTTCACCACCGATCTGGTGGATCGCTTCCATAGCGACGACCCCGAGGAGGTCCAACGCCTCCGCGGCTGGCTGGCCTACGTACGGGGTGAGGCGGGGAAGGGACTGGAGCAGCCGGGGGGATTCCTCCGAAGCCGGATCGAGTCGAAGCAGTGGCCGCCGCGGGGAGCGGCCCGGAAGCGGGAGCAGCGACGCTGAAGCAGGGATCTTGTGTGAAGCCCTCGACTGACCTAGACTAGACTCTGGAGCCCTCGCGGTTGGCGCTCCTGCGTAGAGCGCAGTGCGGCGACGACTCGCGCGCCTGGGCTCGCGTACCCCGCGTGGGAGACAGGAGTCGTGTCATGTCGGGCTCGGATTCCAAGCAGCGTGTCCGTATCCATCAGACCAAGCCATCATCCACCCCCTCCCCTTCTTCCTCGGCCAAACAGGCGTCTCGCCGCCCCGCCGATTCGGTTGGCTATCTCCCAGAACGCGGAGTGGCGGGCCCACTTTCTCAAGTGGCTCGACAGTGGGCAGTTTGCCGGCGTCGCCACCGCACCGCTGCTTGAGGTGTTCGTACAGGCCAATCCGCGGCGCATCGATGGCGACGCGCTCACACGGCAGCAGGCCCTGGATTTGATCGACTCGGTACTGGCCCCCCGGGCCAGCGACCCCGCGGTGGCGAAGATCGTCGCCGCGCGCGCGGGTGGGGGAAACGGGCTGGACGGCCTCCGTGAGTTGGTCTCCACGGATGAGTATTTCAAGCAGGGGAAGGTGGTGTCGCGGGTCGGGGAAGAAGGAGGACCGTCCGGTCTACGCCTCGGCCAATCTCGGGGAGGCGGTCAGCGGCGGGGCCGAGCAATATGGGCACTCGTACTTTAAGCTGAACGATGAGGTGAACGGTCGCTCCACCTATAGCCAACGCGATACCTAATCCGGCTTCGATGTCCGGGAGGGGAACGTGTCCAGCGCCCCCAAGGCGGAAGGCTCCACGGTGCAAAATATTGGCACGCGCGAGCACCTTGAAGGGGTAATCGCCGACATGGCGCCGGAAAAGCTTACCGCGATCGTCGCGCAAATGCACGGCGACAAGGGGGTACGTGGTCAGGAAGCCAATCAGTATGTTGAACTGCACGTCCACGGGGGATCGACTGGAGCAAGGATATCAAACGGATCGTGATCGACCGGGCGATCGTCAAGCAAGGCAGCCGCCTGGGCGGGCAACTCAAGTTTCCATCCGATACGTAAACGCGGTAAGCTGTATGTCGCGCCGGGATATTTACAACAGAGATGGAGACTCTAATCCCCGTCGCTGGTTATTCGGACGTGACATGACATATCGCCCTGATCCCGCTGCCGACACCGATCAGCCGCGCGACGCGTTCGTGCGCGGACCAATCCGGATCGCCGGCAGCGCCCGATGGCCGCGCGAACCGATCCGGTACTCTAGACGCGGCGATCGGCTGGGCTGGGCAGGCTGGAGAAGCGGGAACCGGACATATGGCGGAGGGAGGCATACCGACGAGCATGAGCGACCAGGCATGGCCCACTGGCGCGGTGGAGATGCTGCCGGGCGGCGGTGAGATGGGCGCGTTCATGCACGCGCTCGACTGGTCGGCTACGCCCATCGTCCCCGCCGAGAGCTGGCCGCAAGGCTTGCGCGAGGAGTATTACTTCACCTTCTCCTACAGCCCGATCCGCGGCGAGGGTGGCATGGTGGGCGGCGCGTGTCCTCGAAGCGCGGCCAGGAGACCGTGATGGCGGATGCCATGGTGGGATCACGGGCTGGAGATGGATCTCTCACCCCGCCGGCCTCTGAGGACGCGCGACCGTTGGGCGCGCCCGAGGCGCCCACGGCGGATTCCTATCACCGGCTCGTGCGGCAGGCGGGGCATCTGCTCTGGACGGTCACGGCGGACGGCCTGATCGACGCGGAGCAGAGTTGGCGACTCTACACCGGCCAGAGTCTCGGGGAGGCGCGAGGCTGGGGCTGGCTGGAGGCGATCCATCCCGACGATCGGGAGCGCGTACGCCAGGAGTGGACCGAGGCGCTGACCGCGCGGGAGCGGTACGAGAGCGTCTACCGTCTGCGAAGAGCGGATGGGACGTACCGCACGCTTCTCGTGCAGGCGCTGCCTCTCCCCGATTCCGATGGTCGGGCGTGGAGATGGGCCGCGTTCGGCGCCGACGTCACGGCGAAGGAAGAGACCGAGGCGGCGCTGCGGGCCAGCGAGGCGGCCCGCCTGGCCCACGAGGAGCAACTGCGCGCCATCGTCGCCAACGCGCCCATCGTCCTCTTCGCGGTGGATCGCGCCGGTATCTTCACCCTCTCGCGTGGCCTGGGTCTGGAGGCTCTGGGCATCACGCCCGACGGACATGTGGGCCAGTCGTATTTCACCCTTTACGGGCACTTGCCCGAAAGCGTGGCCACGATGCGCCGGGTGCTGGCGGGGGAGCCGGCCACCACCATCGAGCGCTTCCGGGACCTGGTCTTCGAGACCCGCTGGATGCCGACCCGCGACGCGGAGGGAACGGTGACCGGGGTAATCGGTGTCTCGGCCGACATCACGGCCCGCGCGCGGGCCGAGGAGGAGCGTGACACCCTGTTGCACCGGGAGCGACAGGCGCGGGCGGAGGCGGCGGAGCGGGCCGCCACGCTTGCCGCGACCTTCGATGCCATTACGGATGGCGTCCTGGTCTACGACCGCGACGGCCGACTGATCCGGGCCAACGCCGCCGCGCACACCGCCAATGCCTGGTCCACCCAGGCGGGTTACCGGGATCTGCCCTTCGGTGAGCGGGTGCGCCAGGCGTTGCCGCGCGATGCCGAGGGGCGGCCGCTGGCGCGCGAGGAGTGGCCGGTCTCCCGTGTGTTGCGCGGCGAGGTGCTCACCGGCGAGGTGGCGGTCGATACATTGGTACGCCAACCCGACGGGCAGGACGTGCTGCTCAGTGTCAGTGGGGCGCCGATCCGCGACTCGGAGGGGCGGATCGTGGGCGGCGTGATCGTGGACCGCGACGTGACCGAGCGGCGCCGGCTGGAGCGGCGCACGCGCGAGGCGCTGGATGCCCTGCTCAAGGTGGCGCGGGTCTTGATGCGGGTTCCAGACGAGGCCGACGACCCCGCGGTCTCGGGACCATCCGTGACTCACCGGCTCGGTGTGTTGATGCGCGAGGTGCTGGGCTGCCGCGGCCTGAATCTGATCGCCGTGACTCCCGAGAACGAACTACGCCCGCTGGAGTGTGTCGGGCTGTCTCCCGAGCAGACGGAGCAGTGGCGCGATCGGATCACCCACTGGCCGTGGCACACCCCGTTGTTCAGGGCGCTCATGGCCCGCTGGCGGGCGGGCGAGACGGTGCGCGTCGACACCACGCGGCCCGAGCAACGGGAGATGGCGAACCCGTTCGAGATCGGGCGGTATCTGGTCGCACCTATGCGCGTTGGCTCAACCCTGGTGGGCCTGCTGTCCGCGGAGTACGGGCGCGGCGACGAGGCGCTCGCGCGGGAGGACATCACGCTGGTCGAGGCGGTCGCCACGCTGGCCGCCCTGGTGCTCGAGCGCGAGCGCCTGCTGCGCGAACGGGAGGAAGCGCGGGCCAGCGCGCTGGCGCTGCGGGAGGCCACCCGGCGCATGGACGAGTTTCTCAGTGTCGCCAGTCACGAACTGCGCACACCCCTTACGGGCCTCGGCGGAAGCTTGCAAATCATGAAGCGCCGACTGGCGCGGGCGACCGGCGGCGCGGGCGACCCTCCGGATGGCGACCCTTCGGAGGGTGAGGCGGCCCTGTCCCGCCTATCCCCGTTCCTGGAGCGCGCGCTCCGCCAGAATGGCGTCCTCGCCAGCCTGGTGGACGACCTTCTGGATCTCTCGCGCATCCAAGCGGGGCGCCTGCAGCTTCGGCTGGCGCCATGCGACCTGGTCTCCCTGGTGGCGCGGACCATCGAGGAGCGAAGCCTGCTCGACCCAGCGCGCCTCATTACGCGGGAACTGCCACCGGCACCGGTCCTCGTGGACGCGGACGGGGAGCGGCTGGGTCAGGTCGTGGATCACTACCTGGACAACGCCCTCAAGTACTCGACCGAGGAGCAGCCGGTCACGGTTGGAGTAACCGTGAATGGCGGCATGGCGCGGGTCTGGGTGCGTGACGGAGGACCGGGGATCCCGGTAGCTGAACAAGAGCCTATCTGGGGTCGCTTCTATCGGGTGGCCGGCACCGGGCACCGGAGTGGCTCCAGTGTGGGGCTCGGCTTGGGCCTCTACATCAGTCGCGGCATCATCGAGCGGCATGGCGGCCAGACGGGGGTGGAGAGCGTGCCGGGGTCGGGCGCCACCTTCTGGTTCCGTCTCCCCCTGGCCGCGCCGAGTGGCGCCTGGGGAACCGAAGCCGGGGGGCGGGTCGAGCGGGAGAACCGTGCTGGGGGAGAAGCGCCATGACCCAACGGATCGCCATCGTGGACGACGATGCAACGCTGCGCGCGGTGGTTCATGATCTACTCAGCGACGAGGGCTACGAGCCGCACGGGATGGCCCCGACTCTGGCGGTCGCCCTGCTGCCCCGCTTGCGGATGCTCCAGCCCGATGTTATCCTGCTCGACCTCCACTTGCAGGGCCAGGGGAGTGGATGGCGTATCCTCGATCGCATCCGGGCCGACCCGGTGTTGGCGACCATGCCGGTCGTCATCTGGTCCGCCGACGCGGTACAACTACGGGCGCGCGCTCCGAGCCTGGAGGCCCCGCGCTGTTATGCGCTCGACAAGCCGTTCGATCTGGACCTCCTGCTCCAGACGTTGGAGCGGGCCTTGAGTGGGCCGGCATAGGCGGTACGGGTCGTGTCCACCCGCGCCTTATCGGATCCGCGTCCAGCGCGCGACAACGGCGGTGACGTCATCAAGATCAAAGGGCTTGGGCAGGCGATCGTCGACTGCCATCCGGCCGGCCATCGCCGTCAGGTTGCTGGTCGCGGACATCACGACGATGGGAATGTCCGCGGTGGCGGGGTCGGCGCGCAGCCGTTTGCTGACCTCCACGCCGTCCATCCCAGGCATCATGATGTCGAGCAGGATCACTCGCGGCTGGGCCTGGCGCGCGAGGGGGATCGCGGCGCCGTTCACCGCCGTGAGGACTTGGTACCCGTCGTCTTCAAGAGCGGCGCGCAGCACCTCGACGATGGTCGGATCATCGTCGACAATCATGACTGTAGTCGCCGCCTGATCCGCCCCATCCGCTCGATCTATCACCATGTGCCCTCTCTGCTCGCCTGCCACGTCCGCAAGCCGCCTTGCTTGCTCGTCTTGCCGCGACCTCATAATAGCATGATACAGGTTGGGATCGATCCAGCCATCGCGGTGAGGCCATCGGGGGAAATCAAGGAGACACCGCTTCCATTCCCTCGATCATGGGGTCGTGCCGGCCACACGCCCGAACTATAGGTGAGGGTCGCCAGGATGATCCCAAAGACCAGGGCCACGCCGGCGGCAACCACCCGGAGCGAGGCGGGACGCGAGAGATGGACCCGCGGTTCGCGGAGCACGGCGGCCAGGGCATCGGGGACGTAGGTAAGGAGATGAAGGCCGATGAGGATGGCGCTACACACTGCCGAGTCGGTGTGGAGGGTGCTGAGCACGCCGCCGCGAGTGTGCTGGACATAGAGTGCCACCCCGGTAGCCAGCGCGATGATCACGGAGATCGCCAGGAGTGGCGCGAGCAGCCGGGGTAGGAGATCAGGGGGTCCAGCCGCCCGGTAGGTTGGATTGCCCGTGTAGTAACGCAAGGCGCGGTAGCCGGTGCTGGCCAGCTTGAGAACAACCACCGGAATGAGCACGAAGCCCACGGCGTAGTGGATATGCCACCAGGCATCCATGAACAGGCCGGTGAGGAAGATGAGCGCCAGGAGGGGGATGAGCAGGCCGCCGGTGAGGGCGGTGAGCCGATGGTTCCCTTCAGTCGGACCCTTATCCTCCGGCGGACTGGACCAGGGAAGGATGGCGCCGAGGCCGGAAACGAGATCTTTGCCCATGCGTCACCTCCTACAGTCTCCGCGCCAGTTCCTCGATCGTCCAGCCCAGGCGGGCCGCCAATTCGAGGAGGCGGGCGATCCGCCGCCGCTCCGGCCCGCTCAATCCGGCCACCAATTGGCCAATCTCAGCTTGCGCCGCCTCCGCCTCCTGGGGAGCGAGCAGGGGAGCGGAAACAAACGTCGTTTGTTTCCGCTCCCCCGCGTTTGGTCCTTCGGTGGCCGTGTCCTCTCCCGTGTGACCATCCTCGGCCCTGATCGGCGCCGCCTCTGGCCGCTCCGTGATAGGCCCGCCAGCTATGGGTGGAGCTGGATCGCTCGCGTCGATCCGCGGGGCGCGCGCCGCCGGTACCGGGGCATCCGTCATGGTCACGGGATGCTCCGCGTCCCGCGAGCCCTTGCGCCGGGGATTGATCACCCCGGCCGCCGCCAGACGGGCGCGGGCGGCCGCGATGTCGTTGGTTTGCAGCCGCTCCCCCGCCAGGACACGATTGCGGAAGGCCATCACCTCTTCGTCGGGAAGCTGCTTGATGTCGCGGGCGGCGGTGGCCGAGATCTGCCGTCGCTCCACCGCGTCGGCCAGCACCTGATCGGCCAGCACGCGGAGCCGGTCGCGCACATGCTGAGCGGAAATGTGGAGGCGGGCGGCCAGGGTTGGTGGGGTAAGAGCCTCGGTATCGATCAATTCCTGGTAGGCACGGGCTTCATCCAACCAACTCAGGTTCTGCCGTTGCAGATTCTCGATCAGTTGCAGCACCCGAATGCGGGCCTGTTCGGCCCCCCGCACCACCACGGGCAGCATGGTAAGCCCGGCTTGTTCGGCGGCGGCTCGGCGACGAGCGCCGGCTATGATCCGATATCCCTGCCTGCCGTCGGGGAGTGTCCCTTCCTCGCGCACCAACAAGGGCTGCAGGAGGCCGAACTCGCGGATCGAATCGGCCAACTCATGGAGCCGTTGCCGGCCATCGTCGTGGTCCCAGTCCCGCCGCGGCTGCGCGGGGTCGGGCGCCACTTGCTCGATTGGCACCTCCAGGGCCCCGGCCAGCCGGCGTTCGGTGGCTCCAGAGACGGCGGCGGCGGTACTCCGCGGCTGGGCGGATCGGACCACCGCCACCTCCGCCTCGCGTTTTCTAGGTCCCGGCATGGGCGCCCTCCGCGAACAGTTTCCCCTGCGTCCCTCCCCGCACCGCCGAGGCCACCCGCGCCCCCAGCACCCGATAAGCGGCCATGGGGGCCGCCCGCGGCTCGGTGCGGGACAGAGGCAGCCGGCGATTGAGGGCCCGCTTGATCGCCGAGGCATGGGGGACCGGCTGGCTCACCAGATCGCCAAAGGCCGCCTGGAGCGCGGCGAGACCCCCCTGGTCGGGGAGATCACGGTGAATACCGTTGGGGACGATGGCCAGCCGCTGGGCGCAGGTCAACTCATCGGCCGCCAATTCCTCGATCGCCGCCAGGGTATCGATCAGGGCATCGATGTCCTGCTGCGTGGTGGCGGTGGGGAGCACGGCCCAGCCGGCGGCCAGGATGGCGCTGGACAGGGCGAATCCCAGGGCCGGAGGCGTATCCAGCAGAACCGCCCCGTAGCCGGCGATCGGGGCCAGGATCCGGCGGAGGCGGAGGAAGCCGGAGGGCGAATCGTGGAGGGCCAGGGCCGCCGATTCGATGGAACGGTCGCCGGGCAGCAGATCGATCCCCGCGTCGGTATCGCGGATCAGATCGGCGGCCAACTGGCCGGGGGCGGAGATGCAGGTCCCGATCCCCCGTTCCACCGGTTCGGCGGTGAGCAGGCGGGTAAGCGATGCCTGGGGGTCGAGGTCCACCACCAGCACCCGGAGCCCGAGATCCACCAGGGCGCCCGCCAGATTAAGGGTAGTGGTCGACTTCCCGGAGCCGCCCTTCCGGTTGACCAGGGCCACGATCTGCTCGCGTTTCACCGGTGTGCATCCACTCCCCATCGTTGGCGCCAGTCGGCATAGCTAGTACACCGAAGGCGGAAGTTAAGGCGGTTCCCGGTAGGGGTACCCGGTGCTCCTACAACCGCTGCTCGAGTTGCACCAAGCTGTACTAGTGTAGCGTGCCGCGCTGCTTTCAGGAATGTGTGCAAACGTGCGCGCATTCCAGTTCCCGCCCTGAAGGTCCTACTGGGACTTCATCGCTGACGGGCGTGACTTTCCCGCCTCTCGCCAGCGCACGCGCTGGAGGAGTACCGTCCGTTACCGTCCGGTTCGCCACGGGTAGAGCCGTCTCGGTGGCCAGCCGTCGCAGGTTTCGCGCCGAGTTCACATCCCGGTCGTGCGTGGTCTTGCACCCTTCGCAGCGCCAGATCCGCGTCGCCAGATCCATGTCGGGGCATTTCGCCCCACAGACCGAACAGGTTGTACTGGAGGGATACCACCGATCCACCACCACGATAGCCGTGCCATACCGCTGGGCCTTGTAGATCAGTTGGCGGCGGATCTCGCCAAAGCCGATGTCGCTGATAGCTCGCGCGAGGTGATGGTTGGCCAACATCCCGGCCACATGCAAGTCCTCGATGCCCAGCGCTTGGTTCTCGCGACAGAGGCTCGTAGTCAGCTTGTGGGTGAAGTCAGCGCGGATACTCGCCGCGCGGCGGTTGTTCGACTCGGGCAGCCGGGTTCCTTTCGGGAGACGGGCGCCCTTGGCGATGCCGACCGATCGCTTGGCCGCTTCCAGTTTGCGGGAGAGGCGGTGGCCGCGAATCTGGACTCGGCGCAGGGCGCTCTTGAGGGGCTTGGGGGAGCGAATGATCTCGCCGCTGGCCAGGGTGACCGCCGCCGTGATCCCCAAGTCCACGCCCTCCACCCCATCCGCAGTCCGGCGACGAGTCGCAACCTGAGCCGGCACGCCCACCTGGATCGCCACGAACCAGCGGTCGGCGGTTCGCGAGACGGTTGCCCCGAGCACCTTGCCGGGAAAGCGCAGCCGCTCGGTCAGCCGCACGGCCCCGACCTTGGGCAAGCGGATGGTTGGCTCGCCAGTCGGGTTCCCACCGTCCGTGCTCTCCCCCGCCGATCCGCCCGCCTGGCTCAGCGTGAACTTATCGTTTGCGATGTAGAAGCTGTCCCGCGCCTTGCCCTTCTTCTTAAAGACGGGCGGATAGGCCAGCTTCACCCCCGCTTTTCGCAAGCGGCGTCGCTCGACCCGATCCTCTGGGGCTGGGCACGCCCCCTCGCGCAGCGCGGCGAAGTACCTGGCCCAGGCGCGAGCAAGGTAGGTGAAGGGTTGAGCGTGGGCGTCCCGGTGCATGCCCGCGAGCCAGGGGTACTGCTGGTATTTCACCGCGTTGAATTGCTTTTTGAGCCGGGCAGCGGTGGGCCGCTCCCCCGCCGCGTACTGCCGGTTCCACTCCGCGAGGGCGAAGTTCCACGTGAAGCGGGCGCAGCCGCTCGCCTGACGGAAGTACCGTTCCTGGTCCGGGGTGGGCGCGAGCGCGATCCGATGAGTCAACTGCATGACGCTCACCTCCCCACCCGACTCAATCCCTCACTCACGGTTCCTCGCTGGTGCCAGTCTACACCTGAGCCGCCTACCCGCGCACGGGGGTTTCCCCGAAATAATAGGCGCTCGCTGAGCGGACATGTGCGCCATGTGCCCAATTGCACCCGAAGGCGCACCTTTCTGATTACTCGAGTCAAGCTCCCGTGGGGAACTAGTTGAGTGGAGGGCGGGTAGGCCGGGAAGTAGGCGATGCCGCTATAGCTCCGGGATGATCGGCGGCTTGACCCCCAGGCCCCGCAGGTCGTCTACGTGGGCGTGGACGGCGGTGACGGCGCGCTGGAGATCGCGCGCTTCCATGGCGGCCAGGATCTCACGGTGGCGGGTCAGAACCTGGGCGCCGCGCCCTGGTACTCCCAGACTGATCCGGCGGCTTTCCACGAGCACGCCCATGATCGTGTGCATCAAGCGGGCCAGGAGGCGGTTTCCGGCCGCGTGAGTGAACGCCTCGTGGAAGCAGGTATCGGCGTCCACCATGCCGTTAAGGTCGTTCCGTTTGCAGGCGGCGCCCAGGTCGTCGATCGCGGCCCGCAGCCGTGCCAGGTCGGTAGTGGTGGCTCGGTGTACCGCCAATTCGGCGGCCCGCCCTTCGAGCAGGCGCCGCATGTCGACCACATCCTCGATGGTGTAATCGTGCCTTCGGTTCCAGTCAGCATACGGCGATGGCGTTCGCGCGGCCTTGGCGGCGGCCACGAAAGTTCCCTGGCCGGCTCGGGTGGCCACGACGCCCTGGGCCGCGAGCATTCGGAGGGCGTCGCGCACGGAGGTTCGACCAACCCCTAGTTGCAGACACAGGTCGCGTTCCGAGGGGAGTTGATCCCCTATTTGCCAGGCGCCCTGGCGAATCTGGTCCGCGATGTGCTCCGCCGTCTGGCCGGCCTGTCCATTCTGAGGGAGGTGGGCTAGGCTTGCCAACCCGGAAGAAGCGGCTTTCCGTCCCGCCGCCAGATCACCAAGAGAAATCGCGGCGGCGGCCCGTCCGTTGCCGTTGCCGCGACGGCTGTTGGGCTGGATGCTGGATCGCGCGTCATTGCTGGAGATCATCGGCTTTCTCCTTCCGGCGAACCCACCCCGTGGCGGCCGCCATACTCTGGCCGCCACCCTTGGCGACCCCTTCAGCCTGAAGATGAACCTTGATGGCGCCGGCTTGTCTGAACAAGCACCGGTGCGTGCCTTCGTTCCCGCCTGGTAGCCGGAACAAAAACGCCTGAAGGTACCGTACCGATACGGTAGAGGGAACGTCAAGCGGATCGGTCAGGGAGTGAACGAATCACGAGGGATCCGCGCCGTTCCCCGTCCGCCGAGCTCCTTCAAAGCAGGCCGCCATGTCCCGGTCGCCCCCCACGGTGGCCGCGCCTCGTTGCAAGCTCGCGTGGCTGGCTTCGGTTTGGATGAGCGAGAGACCATGAGCCCGCCCCAGCTCCAGGGCAAGTCTGAGATCCTTGGCCATGTTGTCGAGACTAAAGCGAGGCGCGAAGTCGCGTTTGGCGATCAGATTGGCCCGCCCCAGCCAGAGACGGGAGGGGAGATTGGTTTCCTGGAGAATGCGGATGTAGAGGTTGGGATCGATCCCTTCGGCGTCCAGCAAGGCCATCCCCTCGGCCAGCGCGGCCACCACACCCCCGCCTACCAGGTTGGAGCACAGCTTGATCCGCGTACCCTGGCCAATCCCCCCGATGTGATAGACCGTCTGGCTGACGCTGGACAGCACCGGTTGGGCCCGTTCGAGTACCGCCGCGTCGGCTCCGGCGAGCACCCACAGTCTCCCCTCGGCCGCTTCCGGCAGACTTCCCAGCACCGGACCGTCCACCATGGAGGCGCCGCGCTCCGCCGCCCGGTCGGCCAGCCAGTCGGTGGTGTCGGGGCCAATCGTGCTCATCTGCAACAGCAGCGCGCCCGTACTCAGGCCGGCCAGGAATCCGTCCGTACCCTCGGCCACCTCGCGCAGGGCCTCATCATTCGAGACCATGGTAATGATCGCCTCGGCTCCCTCGGCGGCTGCACGGGGCGTGTCGGCCACCCGCGCTCCACGTCCGGCCAGCGCCTCGGCCCGAGAGCGGGTCCGGTTGTAGACGGTCAGGACGTGACCGTGATCCAGCAGTTTCCCAGCCATCCCGGCGCCCATCACGCCCAGTCCGAGCAATCCGACCCTCATTGTCGCGCCTCCCCACTACCGGCGGTACAACGCCTGGTCAGTCCAGCCCGCCGAACCGCCTCAGGGTACTCTCCCGCCGGAGCGAGCGTCAAGCAGCGACAGGCCACCGGGTGCACCTCGCGTGTGTCGAGGTGATGCCGACCAGCTTCGTGGACACCGTCCCTACGTTGCTGCTATTGGCGAATTGCGATACATGATTCCGCCGGCGTGCTCCTAATTCTCCAGGCTTTGTATACCCCTACACCAAGGCTTGACAGTCGCGACCTGATTGTCTACTATCCTCTTACGCATATATCCGATAGGGATTATGGATAAGACGGATCGGAACCCGATCTGATCCAGACATCCTGACGGTAGTGATGGTTCCAACCGGCTGGCCGTTCGCCGGATACGGAAAAGGAGCGCCCCCATGGACACAGTACGATGAGCGCCACGGCGGTCTTGCCGGACCAGCTCCGTGGAATAGCGGAACGGCTTGAGGGCGGTTCTCCCGAGGATGTGCTGCGCTGGGCCCTGGACACCTACGGCACGCACATGGCCCTGGCCTGCTCCTTCGGCGGCCCCACCGGGATGGTGCTGCTGGACATTGCCCTGGCCCTGGAGCCCCGTCTTCCCGTCTTTTATCTCGATACCGGGCTGCTATTCCCCGAGACCTACGCCCTGATCGAGAAGGTGGCGG
>DATBTL010000615.1:0-6741 GCA_036559345.1 Chloroflexota bacterium
CCTCATGGGTGCCTATTGCGTACCCTCGCGCGATGCTGTATACTGGCCCCGGTTAAGGTTAGCATCCCCGAAGATGCAATCCGGGACGCCTCCCGACTCGTCGAGCCGCCACACCTCGATGAATCCCGCAGCCAGCGGCTAGGCTCACCGGGCAGCTTGCTCGACGTGCATCCTTGCCAAGTGGTTAACTCAAAGTTCAAGGGATTCAGAGGCGTTCATGTATCAGGATAAGACCCTCGTCTGTCGGGATTGTGGTGGAGAGTTCGTTTTCAGCGCTGGCGAGCAGGAGTTTTTCGCATCCAAGGGGCTGCAAAACGAGCCGGGCCGCTGCCCGAGCTGCCGGTCTGCTCGTCGCTCCAGTGGTGGTATGGGCGGCGGCTCTCGGTCGAGCGGCAGCCGCGAGATGACGACGGTGACCTGCTCTTCGTGCGGCCAGCCCGCGCAGGTTCCGTTCGTTCCGCGCAATGACAAGCCGGTCTATTGCAGCGACTGCTTCTCGAAGCAACGCAGCTACAGCGGCAGCGGCAGCGGCAGCTACCGCTAACGCGGCCAGTAACGCCACGGCGCTACGTCAAAGCAAACAAACCCCTGGAGTGGTGGCTTCTCCAGGGGTTTGATGTATCGTCCAGCCGCGCCGCGCTATATCTCGGTGATCACCGGGAGGACCATTGGGCGCAAGCCGATCTGCTGCTGCACATAGGCGCCCACCGCCTCCTTGATCAAATCGCCTAGCAGCCTGTATTCCACTTCGCCCCGCCGAAGCCGCTGCAGCACCCGCAGCACTCGCTCCTGCGCCCCCGTAAGGAGCTCATCGATCTCTTGCGGAAGCCCGCGGGCGATGATCTCAGGATTGGAAACCGGGCGCCCGGTGCTCCGCTCCACCACCACCACCGCGATCATCAGCCCATCCGCCGCTAGCGCCCGCCGATCACGGAGCACCACGCTGTTCACCTTGCCCACGGTAAGGCCATCGACCAGGATCGAGCCATGCGGCACCTGGCCATGAATGCGGGCTCGCTGCACTCCAAGGTCCAGGATGTCACCCAGGCCGGGCATCAGCACATTTTCCTCGGGAATCCCTTGTTCCATGGCCAGCCGTCTGAAATGCACCATCATCCGGTACTCACCATGGAAAGGAGCCGCGTATCGAGGACGAACCAAGGCCAATAATTCTCGGTGTTCCTCGCGCGCCGCGTGCCCAGACACATGGATGCCCGGGGTGATACTGGGGTAGAGCACGTCGGCGCCGGCGCGGAAGAGGTTGTCGATCGTGCGGGCCACCGTCTCCTCGTTGCCCGGTACCGGGGTAGCCGCCATCACCACCGTGTCACCCTGAATGATCCGGATTTGCCGGTGCTCGCCCGCCGCGATCCGAGAGAGCGCCGCCGCCGGTTCTCCCTGACTCCCGGTGGTGATCAGCACCAGTTGCTCCGGCCGCCAGCGTTTCATGTCGTCGGCGCGGATAATGCTCCCCTCGGGAACGTCGATGTACCCCAACTCGTGGGCCACGCTGAGATTCCGTTCGATGGACCGCCCCACCAAGACCGAGGCCCGGCCCAACTTGTGGGCCGAGTTCACCACGTTGGCCACCCGATCAATGTTGCTGGCGAAGGTGGTGACGATCACCCGCCCAGGGGCGTGTTTGAGGATCTCCGCCAGGGAATCCGTGACCACGCTCTCGGGCCCCGTGCGTCCGGGACTCTCCACCCGCACACAGTCGGCTAACAGGGCAGCGACCCCCTGGTCGCCCAGCTCGCGAAGCCGATTCACGCTACTCTCGGGCATGCCGGCGAATTTCCAGTCGCCGGTGTAGATCACCGGGCCAACCGGAGAGTGAATAACCACGCAATAGGCATCGGGAATGCTGTGGCCAACCGCCACGAACTCAATTTGCAGGCCGCCCAGGCGCAGCCACTTTCTCGGATCCACGGCCCGGAGATCAACCAGATGGCGAGCATTCCGCTCGATCAAGCGAGCTTCCGCCAGGCCAAGGGCCAGGGGCGAGCCGTAGATTGGGATTGGAGTTGGGCTCTCCAGGGATGCGACCACGAAGGCCAGGGCGCCGATATGGTCCTCATGCCCATGGGTGATCACGATGCCCCGCAACTGGTCGATATGATCCTTGATATAGCGAGTATCGGGAATGATCAGATCGATTCCCAGCAACTCATCCTCGGGGAAGGCGACGCCGGCATCGATCAATACCAGGTCGCGCCCGTATTGCAGCAAGGTGCAGTTCTTCCCCACCTCGCCCACGCCGCCAAGCGGGATCACGCGCAGTGACGTATTTGCCGGCGAGGATCCCTGCCGAGCGTTGTCCGGTAGCGGGGCCGGCGGATCCTGTACCTTCACTTGCGGGCGCGTCCCCCGTGGGTGCGCGCCGGCACGGCGCAACCCGGTTCCTTCAACCATTCCTCCTCCTGTGCGAGCGTTAGGGTTCCGGGGACTCCGTAAGCAGGATGACCCCACTCGGAGTGTACAGCAACCATTGTAAACGCGAATCAGTGCCCTCATGGCGCCAAAGCCTCAGTATGCTAGACTACCCATTGCGTTTCCAGGCACGTATGCGAAAGGAACTCCACTCCGGTGGGAAAGAAGAACCGCGCCCCACATCCTCAGGCTCAGGCCGATCGCCCCTCGCAAGAGAGGGCCGGCCTCATGCGCTTCATTCAGCAACTGATGCGCGATCGGCAATTTCCCGAAGCCCTACGAGCAGCCCAAGCCTTGATCGAGAACGATCCGGTGAATCCATCGTCCCACGCGATCATGGGATCGCTGCTGCTGCAATTGAACCAAGCGGAGGAGGCGGTGCGTCGCTTCGATATGGCGGCCCGCTTCGGGATGGATGGTGATCCTGAGTTACTCCGGAGTCTGGCGGTAGCCAACACCATGGCGGGCTACACGATCCATGGCGCCCAGAGCGCCCGTGCCTGCCTCCGGGTCGCCACGACCGATGACCAGCGGCGGATCTGCGTCACCATTGGCGACGCGGGCGAGAACATGGTCCGTGAACTGGTCGGCAAACATCCAGTAAGCGCCGAGGATGCCGAGCGGGCGATCTTGCTCATCGAGCAGAGCCTGCGAGCCTTGCGTATCGACGATGACGAGCGGGCCATGCTGAGGGCGGTCGAGGCGACCAAGGCCGCGCCTAAATGGCCGTTTGTCTGGAATAACCTTGCTGTCCTCCGTTTTGCCGAGAATGACCTTCCGAAGGCCATTGAGGCGTGCGAGGAAGGTATTCGGCTCGCCGAGGCGCCTGATCCCATGCTCCATCTCACTCTGGCCCGTATCTTCACGGCGTGCGGCCGGCAGGCCGAGGCCGAGGCCATCGTGGAGGCGATGGTTGCCGATCCAGGAGCATATGGCGCCGATGCAGGCGACCTCGGGCGCGGCGCGGCGGTCGTTGGCCGAGATCAAGAGGCATTCGACCACCTGTACCCGGCCTTTGACGCGGGGGAGACGCTCAGCCACGGCGCTCGTTACGTGCTGGGGGCGGCCGCGGCCAATCTTGGCAAGCCGGAAATCACCCGCGCCGCTTGGCGGAATCTGGCGCGCGAGGGGATGGCGCAGGTGCGAGGTTTCAGCGATATACTGGGCCGCCAGGAAGAGCCGCCCACGCTCGACGGGCATTTCCCGTATCTGAACGCCATCGAATTGGTGCCGCGTGAGCGACTTGAAGCCGCCTTTACGGACGGCCAGGCCGATCCCAGCCAGGCCGATCTGGCTGCCCTCGTGGCGGACTTTCCCCGGGCGCCCGAGGCGCTCTGTGAACCGCTGCTTACCGCCAGCGTGAACGCGCGGCTTACGGTGGAGCTGTTGCTGTGCCTCCCCGTTCCGGCCGTTGGAGCGGTAACTCGCTTCGCGACCTCCCGGAATCTCACCGACTACGAGCGCCTTTACGCGCATATTTCTCTCCGCGGGCACGGCCTCGCGGATGCCAAGGAACCGGCTTCGGTGTGGGTGGGCGGGCGCCGACATGAGTGGCTCTTGCCCGCCATAAGGCTGCGGAAACCTGCCGCCACTGCCTATAGCGAGAAGGTCAATTCCCTGCTCACCGAGGGCCATAAGGCGCAGGAAGCGAACGATCCCGCACGGGCAGCCGAGATCTATGCCCAGGTGCTGGAGCTGGAACCGACCTCAAGAGAGGCGGAGCATAATCTGGGTACGGCGCTCATGCTGTCCAATCGAATGGATGAAGGAGAGCAGCACTTCCGGCGAGCCCTGGAACTGTCTGGCGACTACGTGTTGGCCCGCGCCAATTTAGCGGCCCTTGAGACCGCCCGCCAGAACCTAACCGCAGCCCACGAGTTACTCGACCCGCTGGCCCAGCAGACAGACTTCTCCCTTGAGGATGTGATCGCCTACCTGCGGGCCCGCGCGGATCTAGCGCTGGCGGACGGTGATTCCACCAACGCGGAGATGCTCTTCCATTGCATTCTGGCCTTCGATCCGGAGAATCGCCTGGCCCGCGAACGGTTGACCGCGCTGCCGCGGTCTACTCCGGCCCCGGTAGCATAATGTACGCTGCCCGCGCGCATCCTGTATCCTCAGATCCCAGAACCGGATTTAGAGCCGCGAGCCCGCTGTTCTTGCGGAGTCGCCGCTCCGATGCTACCTTGCCGTAATTGATCCCCGGCGTGCCGGGAAACTGGTGATACTCTCAGCTACATGAGGAGGGTCCTATCGTGCAGCATTCGGACCAACCGGATCCCGCTGCCGTTTCGCTTCCCCAAACCGGGGGCACGGCGCCGCGGCCGATCACTGGGGGGGACTTGCTGCCGCAACTACGCCGCTACTTGATGACCCGCTCGGTGGTCTGCGGCGTGGTGGTGGTCTTGCTCCTCCTTCATCTCGTCGCCGGGAAGGTGTTCGATCTGGGTACTCTCCTGCTCCTGGCGGTGTTGTACGCGCTCATCGTGGGGACCGGCGGCATAGAGGCGGCCCGGAACTCCGGCGCGGGCAGCGATGCCCGGCGGCAGGAGCGACTGGCCGAGGACGCCCTGCGGCGGGCCGGCCGCTTGCAAAGCCACCTTGATCCGTGTACGGCTACGGACGACGTGGTGAACCGTATCCTGGCCAGTAGCACTGATCCCCGGAAGATGGCCATTCTGGCCGGCAATGAGGTCGAGGATGCCTTGCGCGCCGTGTATCGTCACTTCTCCGAAGCCGAGCGGATGGCGGGCACATCGAACGGCACCGACCTGCCGCTCACCTTCCTGGTGCAGGAATTGATCTGGCGAGCCCTGCTTTCGCCCGATGTGTATGATACGGCGGAGCCGATTCTGGCCCTCCGCGAGTTAGCCATGTCGCCGCGGGCCAGCATTCAACCTCGGGTCGCCACCGATATAGCCCGCGCCACGCAAGCGGTCGTGTTGCGCGTGCAGTCCCTGGGGATCGATATTCACCCACGTCGGGTGCCGTTGAGTTGGCTGCGGGAACCTCAGGAGGAGGCGGCGGAGCCGGGTGAGCGGAACCACGCCGACCAAGTTCCTCAACCGGCCGAACGGGAACTCTTTGAACCCGAGGATGGGGATGTGATCGACGGCGATCGGCTCGACCCCGCGGAGGCGCGAGAACCGGTGGTAAGCCGGGAGGCGCGCGCATCCTCGGGCGGGGACGTCGGGGAACCGCGCGGCTAGCCATCCGGCGCCCGGCACCACGGCAGGCTCCGCCCGGCCGTTCAATGGCCCGCTTCGTACCGGCACACTCGTGGAGGAGTGCATGCAGAGCCCAGAGTTGTCCAAACAGTTCGATTTTCAGGCCGTGGAGGCGGATCGCTACCGATTTTGGGAGGAGGGCGGCTACTTCAAGCCCCGGCCCAGGATCGGCGCCCGGCCATTCGTGATCAGCATCCCTCCCCCTAACGTTACCGGCGAATTGCACCTCGGCCACGCCCTCTTCGCCACGATCGAGGACGTCATGATCCGCTATCACCGGATGCGGGGCGAACCTACCCTCTGGGTTCCCGGCACCGATCACGCCGGGATCGCTACCCAGAAAGTGGTGGAGGATCTTCTGGCCCGCGAGGGCATCAGCCGCCACGACCTTGGCCGCGAGGCGTTCATCGAGCGGGTGTGGGCCTGGAAAGAACAGTACGGCAGCACCATTGTGCAACAACTGCGGATGCTCGGCGCCTCGTGCGATTGGGAGCGCGAGCGCTTTACCCTGGATGCTGGGTTGTCTCGGGCCGTCCGCGAGGTATTTGTTCGTCTGTGGGATGAAGGACTATTGTATCGCGCGGCGCGGATGATTAATTGGTGCCCACGCTGCGCCAGCGCCGTCTCTGATCTGGAGGTGGAGCATGAGGAACGACTGGGCAAACTGTACTATATCCGCTACCCTCTCGCTCCCAAAGGCGGCGGCTCACCCGATGGCCGCTTCGTCACGGTAGCCACCACGCGGCCCGAAACCATGCTCGGCGATACCGCCGTGGCCGTCCACCCGGACGATGCCCGGTACGCGGACCTGGTGGGGCATGACCTCCTGCTCCCCCTTCTCCATCGGCGGATTCCCATCGTAGCCGATCGGGCCGTGGAGCCCGAGTTCGGCACTGGCGCGGTCAAGGTGACGCCCGCGCACGATCCAACCGACTTCGCGATTGGCCAACGGCACAAACTTCCCCAGGTACAGGTGATCGGCTTCGACGCGCGGATGACCGCCGAGGCGGGGCCGTACGCGGGGCAGGATCGCTTCGAGGCCCGTGAAAACGTGGTGGCCGATCTTGAACGGGCCGGCCTCCTC
>DATBTL010000616.1:0-6927 GCA_036559345.1 Chloroflexota bacterium
TGCACGATGGCCTGGGCCCGGCCAACCAAGCGATTGAAAAGGGTGGACTTGCCCACGTTCGGCCGTCCCACCAGGGCCACTATCGGCAATTCGCTCATGCGATCAGCCTTTCCAAATCGCCGATCCCCTCGGCCAGGTGGATGGGGCGCCCAAGTTGCTCGGCAATGCGCGCCACCGTCATATCGTCCAGGGTTACCTCGCCGGAGCGGTCGAACATCACCCGCGGCAGCACTACTATGTCGCCCAATCGCTCCTCGCCCAACCGCTCCAGCAGATCGGCGCCGCAGATCAGGCCAGATACCGTGACCTCGCTCCCGAATAATCGATTCTCGACCGGCACCAGATCCACCCGCAAATTGGGAATGGCGCTCAATTCACCGGCGATCCGGGCCAGGACCGGATGGATGAGCGTACCGCAAACCAACGTTAAGTGCCGCGGCGCCGGCAGAGCGGCCGGCAAGCGCCGCTTTAGGCTGCGCCAGGCATCCAGCATCATCCTGACCATCCCTACCCCGTTGTCGAGGATCGATGAATCGGTGTAGTGCGAACGCGGCGGCACCTGACGCCTGGCCATCAAATAGAATTCATCGGAGAGAAAGACAATGGGCTCGCCCAACCTCTCACGGTTGGCCTTTTGATACGGCTGCAACTCACGAATTACTCTCAGAGCCTCGTCAGGGCGAAACCGGCGTAAGGGGTTCCGCGAGGACGCGGTCCGTTCGGTGCGGATACGAGTAAGGCCCACCGGGACGGCGGAAATAGTCCGGACCATCGGGTAGCGGTCGAGAAGATCGCGAGTGGTCGTGTGCAGGTCATCGGTATCGTTAATCCCTGGGCAGAGCACCAGTTGGGTGTGAACGGCTATCCCCAAGGCATTCAGGCGGTCTATCTGCTCCAGAATATCGGGTGCGCGCTTATTCCCCAACAAACGGGCCCGCAGCACGGGGTTCGTGCTGTGAACCGAGAGATAGAGCGGCGAGAGCCGCTGCTCGCCAATCCGCGCCCAGTCCTCGTCGGTCAAATTGGTCAAGGTGACGAAGCTGGCATTGAGAAAGGAGAAACGATAATCATCATCTTTAATGTGCAGAGTAGAGCGCATTCCCTTGGGGAGCTGGGTGACGAAGCAAAATGGACAGTGATTGTCGCACTCGCTAATGTCCTCCAGGGTGAGTTCGGGCAGGACGATCCCCAGATCCTCGTCCGGGTGCTTGCGGACCCGCACCGAGCGCGCGAGATCGCCGCGCCGGAGGTCGAGGATCACTTTGTCCTCGGCGGCGTAAAAGCGGTAATCGATGGGGTCGCGGAGCGGATGCCCATTGATCGAGAACACCACGTCACCGGCCACGATTTTGGCCTGTTCCGCCAGGCTGCCGGGCAACACATCGAGCACCGTGCCCGGGTGCCCGGCCCGCTGAGCCCGCGGATTGACCACCGGTACAAAAGACATACTTATCACACGTCCGAGAAACTGCTAGACTGGGAACAAACAGAAATCAGGTCAGGGCGGCGGAGGACACGCGGTGTCTCTCAAGACGCCACACGACAGTATAACAGTCTCCGTGGTTATGTCGAAATGACTCGGTATGGTAATGGGGAGAGTGGTTGGTGATGTTCAAAGGGTTTATCGGCCAAACGGTGGGGGTGGTGTGCATTCCGCTCTGGTTGGGCATGACGGTCTACTTTATGTCCCGCGCCGCCACCCCTAACGCAAGCGATGCCGGCAACTGGTTCATCGGCTTCGTGCTCTTGACGGTGTTGTTCATCGCCATCATGGTGTTTTGGAAGCGGGTGTTCGATCAGGAGTGAGGCTGGCGCACCTTTCCAAGCATGTACGCCGCAAGCCCCAGGCGATCTCGTTATGGTTCGGCGTAGATCCCGTGATACTCGGCCGGTAGCAACGCGGTTATCCGGCGCATCACCTGATCGGCGGCGGCCTTGCGGGCGGAGCTCCCGCCGCCCCGAGCCACCGCGAACGGCTCTCCGAGCCGCATTCTAATCTCGGGTCGACTGAGGAATCCCCGCGCGATCTCCGCCGGCGGCTGGTGAAGACGGAGGCGCTCGGTGCCGGTAATGGCCGCCGGCACGATTGGGCTGTTGGTTCGCGCTGCCAGGAGAACGGCGCCGGTTCGCGCTTCCTGGGCTCCAGTGGCCCGGCTCCGATGGCCTTCGGGAAAGATCATGATCACCTCGCCCGCCCGGAGCAACTCCTCCGCCCGCCGCAAGCCCTCGCGATCCGGCGCTCCCCGGCGGATCGGGAAGCTACCGGCCAGACGGAGGTACAAACCGAGTGCCGGGACACCGAACAATTCCTCCTTGGCCATGAAGTGCAACTGGCGCGGCAGCAAGCAACCGAGCAATACGGGATCAAGCATGGTCAGGTGGTTGCTGACCAGGACAACCCCGCCCTTTCGAGGTAAGCGAGAAAGGTTCTCGGCCCGTACGCGGCCCAGCAAGGTGAAGAGCAGGCGCAAGGGTACGCGGTTGGCCTCGTAAAACGTCTTCAAGGCGCGCGGCTCCCCAGCCGTTCTTTTACCAATGCCAGCACCCGCGCCAGCACCTGCTCACTGGTCAAGGCACTGGTATCCACCAGCACGGCATCCGAAGCCTGCCGCAGCGGAGCCACGGCGCGCGAGGAATCGAGGCGGTCACGCCGGAGCAGTTCGGCAAGTGTATCCTCCAACCGTTCGTCGATCCCGGCTGCCCGCCGCTCGCTGTTGCGCCGCCGCGCCCGTTCCTCGGCGCCGGCCGTCACGAAGAATTTCACCGTGGCATCGGGAAGGACCTCGGTACCAATGTCCCGCCCCACCATCACCACCGACCGCGTCCGCGCGATCGCCCGCTGCTGCCGCGCCATGGCCGCGCGGACCCCAGGGTAACGAGAAACCACCGACACCTGCCGATCCACGTCCGGGCCGCGGAGGCCGGCGGTAATGTCGATGCCATCCGCCAACAGCGGAGGATTAACCGCGTCAGCCTGGCCTAGCTCGGGAAAAGAAAAGCGGACGGTCTGGGCCAGGCCCGTGACGGCCAACTCGTCCGAGGGATCCACGCCCCGTTCCAGGGCCAGGAAAGTCAATCCTCGATACATCACCCCGGTGTCCAGGTACAGGGAGGCCAGGGCGCGCGCCAGGTCGCGGCCAATGGTGGATTTTCCCGAGGCGACCGGCCCATCAATGGCGATGCTGACCGGGTCGCTCATTGGTCGCCGGTTCCCGCGCTTCCCCGGTCACGCGGCGGGCGGCGACCGGGGCGCGACGCGGCGCCACCTTCGTCAGGCCGGGCTCGCCGCGATAGGAGGCTGGTCACCTCCTGTTGGGTAAGGTTCCGCCAATGGCCCTGCCCTAACCAACCAAGGAGTAAGTTCCCGAAGCGCCGGCGGATCAGCCGCTTCACGGGAATCCCCGCGCCGGCGCACAACAACCGCACTTCCCGGCGTCTGCCTTCCACCATCACCACGGACAGCACGGCGCTGTTGCCCTCCGGGCGCTTCTCACTGGCCGCCACGGGGCGCGCGAGCCTTCCATCGAGCATAATGCCCTGGCGCAGCCGTTCCATGCCTCCTGGAGGCACTGGGCCCGCGACCCTCACTTCGTATTCGCGTTCGACCGCGTGCCTGGGGTGGGCGATTTGGTCCGCCCAGTCCCCATCGGTGGTCAGGATGAGCAATCCCTCGGTCTCCCTGTCCAGGCGGCCCACGCTAAACAGGCCGGGGATGTCGGGGAGCAGATCATACACGGTGGGCCGCCCCTCCGGATCGCTGCGGGTGGTGACGTAGCCGGGCGGTTTGTGTAACAGCAGATACCTCGGTTGCTCGGTCCGGCGTATCCGCTCGCCGTCCACCGTGACCGTATCACGCACCAGGTCGGCGCGAGTGCCAAGCTCCCGCACCGTCCTCCCATTGATCGCGACCCGTCCCTCGACGATTAACTGCTCGACCGCGCGGCGCGAGGCTACCCCGCTCCGCGCCAACACCTTTTGTAATCGCTCCTCCATTGTTCGCCCCGAGGCGTAGCCTCCTTCTAGGCTTCCGCCAGATCAAGCGCGAGTTGGGCCAGGGTACGCACCGGATGCCCGGTGGCGAGGCCCTTGGCGTAATAGGCGCTGGCACTATCGGCGAAGGCGGTGGGCGCGATATCCAGGTGCGCCCACGGTTGGGAACCGGTAAACTCCTTCAGGAACATGGCGGCGGTGATCGCCCCGCCTTCGCGGCCCCCGATGTTCCGCAGATCGGCGCAGGAGCTTTCCAGAAGCTCTCGGAAATCGGGATCCAGCGGTAAGGGCCAGAGCCGCTCCCCGGTGGTCCGGGCGGCGGCGAGCAACCGATCACGGACCGCGTCGTCGCTCGAGAACAGGCCGCTGTAAAACGGCCCGAGCGCGACACTGCACGCGCCGGTAAGGGTAGCGGCGTCCACGATCGGCGCCAGGCCCAATTCCACCGCGTAGCTCAGGGCGTCGGCCAGAACCAGGCGGCCCTCGGCGTCCGTATTCTGAATCTCAATCGTCTTGCCGTTCATGGCCCGCAGAATGTCACCGGGCCGGAATGCATTCCCATCCGGCATGTTCTCGGCCGTGGCGACAATCGCGGTGACATTCAGGCGAGGACGGAGGGCGCCAATCACCTGCATCGCTCCCAGCATGGCGGCGGCGCCCCCCATGTCCGTTTTCATGGTGTGCATATCCTGCCCCGGCTTGAGGGAGATGCCGCCGGTATCGAAGGTAATCCCCTTCCCGACCAGTCCCAGGGTCGGCTTGGCGCTCCCTGGGTCGCCCTCGTAGCGGAGCACCACCAACCGGGGCGGATTCACGCTGCCCTGACCCACCGCCAGAAGCGCTCCCATCCCTCGCCGGCGCAACTCCTCGGGTTCGAAGATCTCTACTGTCATCCCGAACGAAGTGCCCATGGCCCGCGCCCGCTCCGCCAGTTCGGCGGGAGTCAAGGTGTTCGGTGGCTCGTTCGCCAGATCGCGGGCGAAGTTGGCGCCCGCGGCCATCACCTCGCCCAACTTGATCCCCTGGGTGAGCGCGTCCAGGGCACCGGAACGGACAAGCGCGACCTGCTCCAGCCGGGACGGCTCCTGTTCGCCGCTCCGGTAGCGATCAAAACGGTAGGCCGCGAGCAGCACTCCCTCGGTGATCGCCCGCGCGAAGTCCGCTCCGGCGAACCGCCCCTCGCCGAAGAGGGCGAAGGCAGCCGACGCATACTTGGTTCCGAGTACCGCCTTGGTCGCTAGACCGGCCGCCCGGCGGGCCGCCTCGGGAGTAAAGTCCTCGCGCTTGCCGAGCCCAACCACGAACACCCGAGAGGCGGATACGCGCCCCAGCGTATGGATGCCCACGACCTCGCCGGCTTTTCCCTGTACTTCTTTCCGGTCTCGCATGGCCGCGATCACCCCGCCCAGGGCATCATCAAGCGTTGTCTCGTCCGGCGAGGCCGCCCCGTCCTCGAATAGCCCTAGGAGAAGCACATCCGCCCGTACGTCGGTAATCGACTTCGTATCCTCGCCAAAAATTCGCATGCCTTGACCCCCCAAAATTTCTTTCTTACCCGGAAGAGTACCAGATTCTCGGGCGAGGTTTCGTAGGGCGATGCCTTAGTGCATGTTCCGTAGCCAATTCAGGTCATAGATACCGAGGGTAGCAATTGCTACGATGTTATTGCGCTCTGATGTGACTGGAGGAGTGATTGAATGTCTGTCCAAATGCCCCAGCGGCCCGAAGGCATGAAGCCCAACGAAAGCTCCAATGTGAGCCCGATCCGCGGAACCTCCGTCCCCTCCCACTCGCTCATGATGAGCGATCGGGGGGCTAGTATCGCCGCTCAGGTCTCACTGTCCCACACCGCGCGACTGACCGACTCCTTCAATGCCCGGCAATCGGCCCAGGGTGCCGCGGCCAGCCTCATGCATACTCATGCCGTCCTCGATGCCTCGCACGCCGCCCTTCAACGAGAGGCCCGCATCTTCGACCGGCAGGCATAAGACGTCCACCCCATGGTGGCCGCCCCTGGCCCCATTGTCCGCGGCCCATGTCTCGGCGGCCAATTGCTCGCTCGCGCCCCGCGCCTGCCCAAGCTCCGTTCTGCTTGACTATTTTCAGACCCTCTGGTGTACGGGGCGGAAGGGCTGCCTGTCTTCATGCGGATGCCGCTCAGGTCGCTGGGGAACCGTACTCCCGTGCAGGAGATCGTGGCAGGCCACATTGAGCGCGTGATCGAAATTCTGGCCGCGGAGTATGAAGGTCTCGGATTCTAAATGCCGCTCATCAGCCGGATAGCTCCTTGGTTCGGCACGGTGTATCGGCATTTGCCGAGCGGGGTCACAAAGAATGCCGATGTCCTGGACTTCAGATATGCTGGACGAGCCTCGGACAACCGCTGGAATGTCAAGGGCAATCCTACGCTATATCTGGCCGGTGACATTGGCGTGGCCCTGGCGGAGTGGGCGCGGCACTTTGTTGAGAACACGAATCCTGCTCTTGCCAGGGTGCCCGTTAAACGCATTGTCTGGCAGCTTCAGCTCACTATTTCCCAGGTTCTGGACATGCGAGATAGCGAGGCGTGGGAAGATATCGGTCCGCGGAATGCGCCACACTGCTTCCTGGATCTGGCTACCTCACAGACTGTTGGTACCTATCCGCGGCGAATCACCAACGCGCAGGCCCTACTTGTGCCGTCCGTGGCGCTGCTTGACAAGCTTGATCGCTGGAATCTTGTCCTCTTTCCGGACAAGCTACCACCAGACCCTCGCGCGTTTATCTCGCGTGTGGAGCGTGCCGGTATCTTGCAGGCCCCGACCGGGCTGAGTGGGTAGGAATTCTTCTTATACACCCTTGCCGTCCTCGACGCCTCGCACACCGCCCTTCTACGCGGATTCCACATCTTCGCATAGGGCGCGCCTCACGTCTGATACCGTGATATCGCGGTCACGT
>DATBTL010000617.1:0-23660 GCA_036559345.1 Chloroflexota bacterium
ATTCCAGTGTCAACCATTCCTTGGTGTACGGCCTTCGCGGCCTGATCATGATTGGCGAACTGCACGATCACCGGAATGGTGCCGCTGGCCTGGTCGTCGAAACCATGCGCGGCCAGGTAGGAGATATCGAATAGCATGGGATCGAGAGATTGGCCTGTCGCGGCACTGTAGATACGGGGGCTAGAGCTCGCGGGAAACGTATACTGGTCGCCATTGGGCCCTGTATAGAGGCGGAGGTCGGAAGGCGTAGTTGGAGAATGGCCCGGCTCCAGCCGCACTACCTGGCCGGTGAGCAGGGTGATTGTGTCGCCCGGCGACGGGTGGGAGGACCAGGGCGCCAGGAGCGCGAGCGCCAGGGCTCCGGTGATGGTCCAGTGTACGGTCAGGTAGCGTCGAGGATGACGGAACAGAAGCGACATTGGACCCTCCTACTGGTGAGTTAGTGCCTTGTGGAGCAGCATCGCAAGCTGTATCATACTCCCCGTTACTTCAACGGTCCATGCTCCTGGGCAGGGGTTCCCCACCTGGGCGGCTGTGGGATGAGCGGCAAGTGTCGCCGCTCGGTGTACGGAAACAACACGGCCCAGCGGAGGGGCGTGAATGAAGTTATCGTGTTCACAGGAAGCCCTCAGCCGTGGATTGCAAGTGGTGAATCGCGGGGTCAGTACCGCGGCCGCCAGTTCCTTGCCGGTGCTGAGCAATGTGCTGGTGGCTACCGACGATGGGCGATTGCGTCTGTCGGCGACCGACCTGAAGGTTGGGATCACACTCTGGATCCCGGCCATGATCTTCGAGGATGGCGCGGTGACGCTCCCGTCCCGCTTGCTGACCGAGTTCATCAATTCACTGCCGAACGATCAGGTAGAGGTCACCACCCCCGAGAGCCCGACCGTGGCCCGCATTCGCAGCGCCCGCTTCTCGGCCAACATCCGCGGGATCGACGCCGATGAGTTTCCCTTGATTCCCAATATCGCCGACGAGCCGGCGGCGGTGATCGGGGCCAGCGTTCTCCGCGGCATGATCAACCAGGTGGTGTTCGCCGCCTCGACCGACAGCACGCGCGGCCCTTTAACCGGCATCTATACAACGTTCGCGGGCGAGAACGTGACCATGACCTCGTCGGACGCCTACCGGTTATCGGTCCGATCCGCCGGGCTGGCCAAGCCCTGTGGGGCGGATTTTAGCGTACTGATTCCGGCCAAGACTGTTGCTGAACTGGGGCGCGTATTGCCCGACGACGATAGCCCGGTCGCCATTACGGTCACCCCGAACCGCGGGCAAATCTTGTTCCACATGGAGAACGTGGATTTCCTGGCTACCCTCCAGAGTGAGCAGTTCGTGAACTATAAGCAAATCATTCCCAAGGAATACAAGACGCGAGTGGTGGCGAACACCGCCGATCTCCTCAAGGCGGTGAAGATTGCCGGTTTCTTCGCTCGCGATGGTTCCAGTTTGCTTCGCCTGGCGATCGACGCCGGCGAAGGGGGCGCGGGAACGGTGAGCGTGAGTGCGGAAACTCAGGACGTGGGAGACAACGATAGCGTGGTGGATGGGGTGGTCGAGGGCGACAGCATTAAGATCGGCTTCAATAGCAAGTACGTGGCCGACGCGTTGGCGGCCATGAATTCCACCCAGGCGGCAATCGAATTGCTGGGCCCCACTCAGGCCGGAGTGCTCCGCCCGGTTGATGGAGCCGACTTCCTCCATGTGATCATGCCGGTGACCGTGCCGCGCTAGCCGGGTGCTGCTTCGCCATCTGTCCTTGCGGCACTACCGGAACTACGTCGCCCTTGACGTAGCCTTTCAGCCAGGGCTGATCCTCCTCCACGGGGCGAACGCCCAGGGGAAGACCAACCTGCTGGAGGCTATCTATCTGCTGGCCACCACGAAGTCTTCACGCACCCGAACCGACAGCGAGCTGATCTCCTGGGCCGAGCGGGATCCGCTCAGCCCCACTGCCTTTGCGCGGGTGGTGGGACAGGTGGAGCGCGGCGCCACCGAGCAGTCGCTGGAGATTGTCATTCGCGAGGGGGGGCCGGAGGGTCAGGCGCGGAAACGGTTCAAGCTGAACGGGGTGGAACGGAAGGCGAGCGAGGTCGTGGGGGCGGTCCACGCGGTGTTTTTCTCTCCCACCGATGTTGACCTGGTGGCAGGGTCTCCCTCGGTGCGCCGGCGTTTCCTGGACGTGATGCTTTGCCAACTCGACTCCGGCTACTTTCGCGCCCTCAGCCGCTATAACAGAGTGATCGTGCAGCGCAATGCCCTCCTGCGCCAGATCCGCGAGCGAGCCCAGCCGGCGAGCACGCTCGAATATTGGGACGATCAAGTGTGCGAACATGGCGGTCTGGTCATGGGCCAGCGGGCCGCCGCGACCGGCGATCTGGGCCGGATCGGGGCCGAGTGGCATTTTGTCCTTAGTGGAGAGCAGGAACGGATGCAGGTGGAATACATTCCGGCCCTGGGAGGGGTGGCCGCCGAGGATCTGGCGGCAGGCGGCGTGCTGGCCGCGCGCGAGGCATTGCGGCGGAGCCTGGCGGCGGTGCGCCCCCGCGAACTGGCGGCGGCGCTGTCGCTGGCCGGTCCGCACCGCGATGACCTTGCCTTCCGGGTGAATGAGGTCGATGCCACGGCCTTTGGCTCGCGTGGGCAGCAGCGGACGGCTACCCTGGCCATGAAGCTGGCCGAACTGGCCTACATGCGGGGCCAGAGCGGCGAGCAGCCCATCCTTCTGCTGGATGATGCCACCTCGGAACTGGATCCCCCACGGCGAGAAGCGATCCTGAAGGCGGCGTCCGAAGGGCAGCAGACCTTCGTCACCAGCGCGGATGGGGCGGGAGCCGATCAGTTCGCCGCCGCGGCGCAGCGATGGGAAGTGAGCCGAGGGGCGTTGCGCCCCATGGGCACGTGAGTTGCCACCTTTTGCCCAGCCATGCGGTACCCTGACCTACAAAGCGCGCACCGGAATCGGGCCGTATGGGAGAGCGGAGTAGATGACCATGAACATGCCTTCATCCGACCTGTCCCACCTCGATCTGCTGATCGTGCGGGGGCGGGGCAACGAAGCGCTTCGGCTGCTGAATCGGTCGGGAGCCGGCGGGTGGGATCCGGCCACCGGCCAGGCACTGCGGGCCTGGGCTCTGGCCGAGCGCGCCGAATTCCCGAAAGCGGCGGAGGTGGCGAACGCGGTACTGGCCGAGGATCCCAGCCAGGCGCGCGCCTATCTGGCGCTGGGGCTGGTAGCCCAGGCAGCGGGCAACCCCCAGGCCGCCGCGGATGCCTTCAGCAGGGCCATGCAGGCCGACCAGACCTTCGCGCCAGCCTACTACCATTTCGGCCTGCTCCTCTACCAGCATGATCAGTGGGAGGAGGCACGCCGCGTCCTGGAGCAGGCGCGCGCCCTGGCCCCCGGCCAGTGGCGTTACGAGGCGGCGCTGGCTCGTCTTGAGGCACCAGGGCGCCGTCCGGCGGCCCTGCGCGCGGCCTACGGGGCGGCGATCGCCCGGGGAGAGGGATCGTTGGCGGTGCGATTACGGTGGTTGAGTACCTACCCTCGGGCCCTTCTGGCTCCGCTGGCGGGCGGAGGGCGTCCAGGAGATCGACGGCAGGCGGCGGAGGCCCTTCGACTCTTGTTCAGCCGCCCCGTGTTCGTGGTGTATGCTCTGCTGGCGATCAACGTCGCCATGTACCTGTTCCTGGAGACTCACGGCGGCTCGCAAAATAGTCCCACCCTCGATCGCTATGGGGCCAAGGACGACTACGCGATCATTCACCAGGGGCAATGGTGGCGCCTGATCACCCCGATTTTCCTGCATGCCGGCATTTTGCATCTGGCGGTCAATAGTTATTCGCTCTACGCGGTCGGGCCGCTATTCGAGCGAGGCGTGGGTCCGGCGCGTTTCCTCTATGTCTACTTCTTCGCGGGAATCTGCGGCTCGATTTTCAGCGTTGCCGCCTCGAACGACCTGGCGGTGGGCGCTTCGGGCGCCATTTTTGGGGTGTTTGGGGCGTTGGGAGTCTTTTTCTTTCGCAATCGACGTATCTTTGGCCGGGCATCCCGCTCCCTGGTCGGGCAGGTGGTGGTGCTGTCCGTGATCAACCTGCTCATCCCCAACGTGGTGGGCGGCATTGATGGCTGGGCCCATCTGGGCGGTCTTCTGGGGGGCATCGTGGCGGCGGTCCTGGTAGGTCCCAGGTTGCCCAAGACCAGCCAGGGTGTCCCGGCCGGCGGCGTGTTGGACGATCAGCGGTCCCCGGGGACCGTGGCGGCCCTCCTGGGAAGCGCCGCCGTTATTCTAGCGGCCTTGGCGGCGGCCGTGATCGCGTGGAATCCCGCCGGTGCCTGAGCGAGCGTCGATGCGGCTGGCTGATCTGCTGCGGGAGGCGGGGATTGTTCCCCCCTCCGACTTCCCTGATAGCTCGGTATTCGAGGTCAGGTACGACTCGCGCGCCGTTGGACTGGGCGATCTTTTTGTCGCGGTGCCGGGAACGGTGAGCGATGGTCATCTTCACGCCGAGGACGCGGCGGCGGCGGGCGCGGTGGCGGCGGTGGTGGAGCGCCCGGTAACTGGACTGCCCTTCGTGCTGGTTCCCTCCACGCGTCTGGCCCTGGCGGATCTGGCCGCCGCGCGGCGCGATTTCCCGGCTCGTCGCCTGCACATAACTGGTGTAACCGGCACCGATGGGAAGACAACCAGTGTGTACCTGCTGGCCCATCTACTCGATGGCCTGGGCCGGAAGACTGGTTTGTTGAGTACGGTGGCCTTTAAGGTTGGTGCTCGCTGGGCGGATAATAGGGCCCGGCAATCGACCCTGGAGGCGCCCGAGGTGCAGGCCGGTCTCGCCGCCATGGTTGAGGATGGGATCCAGGACGCGGTGCTTGAGGCGACCAGCCATGGCTTGGCCCTGGGAAGGGTGCGCCGATGCGCCTTCGATGAGGCGCTGATTACCAACATCACCAGCGAACACCTGGAGTTTCACGGGACTCGCCAGGACTACATCGCGGCGAAGGCGCTGATCCTGGATGCCCTCATGGAGCACGAGGGGAAGGAAGGACCGCGATTCGCGGCGATCAATCGCGATGACGAGGGGAGCGCTAGCCTGATCCCTGGCTCGCCGGTGGAGGTGGTCAGTTTCGGTCTGGACGCCGGGGCGATGATCCGCGGGGTGGATGTCCAGAGCGACGCGGCCGGCTCGTCTTTCGGGGTGGAAGTGGCGGGCCGCACCTACCGGGCGCGGACCCGATTGCCGGGGCTGTTCAATGTCTATAACTGTTTGGGAGCGTTGGCGATCCTCCATGGACGGGGTATCCCGTTGCCGGAGGCGCTGCCCCATTTGCCGTCGTTCGCCGGGGTACCGGGGCGAATGCGCCGGGTAGACCTGGGGCAACCATTTTTGGTGGTGGTCGATTACGCGCACACCGCCGCCAGCCTGGAGAAAGTACTGACCACCCTGCGCCCGTTGGTCACGGCGCGGTTGCTTGTGGTCTTTGGGAGCGCTGGAGATCGTGACCGGGAAAAGCGCCCGGTGATGGGCGCGGCGGCGGCGCGCCTGGCTGATTTCAGCGTGATCACCGATGAGGATCCGCGGAGTGAGGGCTCGGCCGACATCCTGGAGGCGATCGCGCGTGGCGCGATGGCGGAGGGCGCTCGGGAAGGGACCGATTTCCTCCGGATCAGCGACCGGAAGCAGGCGATTCTCACCGCGATCTCCATGGCCGGACCGGGGGACGTGGTTCTGCTGGCCGGGAAGGGCCATGAACGCAGCATGCTGGTGGGAGGGCGCTCACTGCCCTGGGATGAAGAGGGAGAGGCGCGCGCCGCTCTCCAGGCCCGCGGCTATGGAGCCTAGAGGGTTGGACCGGACGGCTTTCGTCGACGAACGGCCCCGGCGGGCCCTGATCGTCCACAACCCAGTGTCGGGTCGGGCATCCTCGCATCGGCTGGTGGGCGAGGTCGCCTCGCGTCTCCGCCGGCGAGGCTGGACGGTCGAGGTGGCGCCGACCCAGCGCGGCGGCGATGCCACGGCCATTGCCCTGGAGGCGGTACGGGATCGCTACCCTCTGGTCGTGGCGGCGGGGGGAGATGGAACGATCAACGAAGTATTACAGCCGCTGGTGGGGAGTGGAGTGACCCTGGGGGTGCTCCCGGTGGGGACGGTCAACCTATGGGCTTCCGAGACCGAGACTCCCTCCGATCCGGGGAGGTTGGCGGCACTCCTGGATCGGCGCTCCGAGCGCTGGGTGGACGTTGGCCAGATAGGCTCCCGTTACTTTTTGCTGATGGCAAGCGTCGGATTCGACGCCGCCGTGGTCGCCGCCGTCTCGGGACGGCTGAAGAAACGATTTGGCCGCTTTTCCTACGCGATGGCGGCAAGCAACGTCGCCCTTGGCTACCGGGGAACCCCGATCCGCTTGCGCCTGGATGGGCGGGAAACGCGGATGAATATCCTGGTGTTGCTCATTGGGAATACGCGGCGCTACGCCGGCAACTGGCGGCCGATCCGCCAGGCGATTGCCGACGATGGGGCGTTGGACGTGTTGGCGATCCGTGGTGACCGCCTGTGGGCGGGGATCCCGCAAGTCGGCACCCTGCTCCGCGCCGCTTCGGTCGAACCGGGGGCACTTTTTCGGAGCCGGGCGAGCGATATCGAGATTGAATCCGAGGCCCCGATTCCGGTGCAGATGGACGGAGATGTCGCCGGGAGTACGCCGGCCCGTATCATCGCGGTGACGCGGGCCTTGAGGGTGGTGGTCGGGGGAAACGGCGGTGGTTTGTTTGGAGCCCATGATGAATGAAGCAAGCGAGGAACGTCCTCTCCGCCTTTCGGTAGTAGGTTTAGGACCAGGGGACTGGTCGCAACTAACCCTTGGCGTGTACGAGCGCCTCCAATCCGCCGGGGTAATCTATCTGCGCACCCAGGTTCACCCTACGGTGGCGATTTTGCGCGAACGATTGGGGCCCGCGCGGGAGTGGCGCGGCTTTGACGACCTTTATGAGCGGGCCGCCAGCTTCGATGCGTTGTATGAGGAAATCGCGGAGGCGGTTCTGACGGCGGTCCGCGCGGAAGACCGATCGGTCGTCTATGCCGTGCCAGGCCATCCCCTGATGGGTGAGCGGAGCGTCGCCCTTCTGCTTGAGCGGGCGCCGGCCGCCGGCATCATGGTGGAGGTGCTGGACGGCCTGAGCTTCCTTGAACCGGTGGCCCGCGTTCTGACTCTCGATCCGGTGGCGTCTGGCATGCAATTGGTGGATGGCGCCGCCCTGGATGAAATGGGCGAGGGCAGCTTTGGCGCTAATTGGACCGGCCTGTCCCCTCGGGTACTCGCGGCTGGCCGACCGATTCTGATCGCGCAGGTCTACAACCGGCGCGTGGCGACGGCATGCAAACTCTGGCTCCTGGAACGCTATCCCGAGACCCATCGGATCCAGGTGATCCGGGCCGCCGGCACGGTCTTGAGTCAATCCTGGGAAATCGGCCTGGCGGAACTGGATCACACCGAGGGGTTTGATCATTTGACCACTCTGTACGTGCCGCCCCTGGACCCCTTGGCGGACCCGCGCGGCCTGGCGACTCTGCCCTACCTGACCGCCAGGCTGCGGGCCGAGGACGGCTGTCCCTGGGACCGGAAGCAGACTCTCCATAGCTTAAAAGGACACCTGCTCGAGGAGGCCCACGAGGCGGTGGCGGCGATTGACGAGGAAGATCCCGACGCGATGGCCGAGGAGCTGGGTGACGTCCTTCTTCTGGTCTCAATGCTGGCGCAGATTGGCGAGGAAGAGGGCTCGCTCGACCTACCCTCGGTGATCGAGGCCGTCACCACCAAGCTGGTCCGTCGCCACCCGCACGTTTTTGGCGACCTGAGTCTGGAGACGGCGGGAGCGGTGTTGGTGAACTGGGAGCGGATGAAGGTCGAGGAGAAGCTGCCCGCGGAATCCGCGTTAAGCGGGGTTCCCCTGGCCATGCCGGCCCTGATCGCCTCCCAGAACATGCAGCGGAAGGCCGCTGCCCTCGGCTTCGAATGGGAAAGCATCGCCGGCGTATACGACAAGCTTGAGGAGGAGCTTAGGGAGGTACGGGAGGCCGGCGAGACGGACCGTCTGGAGGAGGTGGGGGATCTCCTGTTCGTGATGGTGAGTCTCTGCCGGCATCTGGAGTTGGACGCCGACGAGGCGCTTCGGAAAGCCAATGCCAAGTTTCGCCGGCGCTTCGGCGCCGTCGAGGCGCTCTGCGTCCAGCGCGGCCTATCTCTCGCGGCCCTCGGTCCTTCCGGGCTGGACGCCGTCTGGTCCGAGGTAAAGGAGTCCGAGCGCGCCCGCTCCTGAGGCGATTCGTGTATCGTTGCCAATAACTTCCTTGACAGTGATCATTGCAAGTGCTACCCTGATTCCAGGCACTTAGCACTCGCAATGGGAGACTGCTAAGGGCTTGAGGACGAGTGACAAAGAGAATCGGCATCCTGACTGAACGGCGGCGAGCAATCCTCAAGGTCGTGGTCCAGGAATACGTGAAGACCGCGCAGCCAGTAAGCAGCGGCAAAATCGAGAACGAGTATGGCTTGGGCGTGAGCGCGGCGACTATTCGCAACGAGTTGGCCATGCTCGAGGATATGGGCTACCTCGCGCAGCCCCATACCTCGGGAGGCCGTGTGCCCACCGATCGGGGCTACCGCTACTTCGTCGAGGGACTGATGGAGGAGCCAGGGGTGCCGGTGGAGGAGCAGCGCATGATCGCGCATCAATTCCATCAGGTTCATCTGGATCTGGCGGAATGGCTGCGTCTTTCGGCCGCTATCCTGGCCAAGAGCGCACGATCCGCCTCTCTGATCACTGCCCCCCGTACGAGGGAAACACGGGTCAAGCACCTGGAGCTTATTTCCATCCAGGATACGGTCGCCTTGCTTGTGCTGGTCCTGCATGGGGGCATCGTGCAGCAGCATATGCTAAGTCTTCCCCTTCCGACCTCGCAGGAAGGGTTGTCCGCCTGTGCTGGGCGCCTGAATAAAATGTTGGAGGGGAACACCGCCGAGGCGATTAGCGGGATTGCGTTTGGTCTTCTGGATGAGGTGGAGCGGCTCGCCGCCATGGCCGTCGCCCAGTTGATGACCGAGCATAATCAAGAGCAATGGCCAATGGTCTATTACGACGGGCTGGCCAATATCCTGGGACAGGCCGAGTTTAGTTACGGCGTTCCTGGGCGGGGGTTGGATCGGTTGGACCGCGGTCAGAGTATCCGCGGCATGCTGGAACTGCTGCAGCAGGGCATCCTGTTGCGTCGCCTCCTGCCGCAGGTGGTGGCCAGGGATGGGGTTCAGGTCTTCATTGGCGGCGAGGGTGAGCACGAGGAATTGCGCCCTTTCAGCGTGATTGTCTCGCGCTACGACGCCGCGGGAGGTGGGACCGGAATGCTTGGGGTCCTGGGCCCTACCCGGATGGAATACGGCCGGGCGGTGGCGGTGGTACGTTATATGACCGCGCTGTTATCCGAGCTTGCGGGAGAGCTTTATGGTTGAAGACACTGAGACAGGAGACACCCGGGGTGAAGCCGAGACCGCGGCCGCGACGCGCGAGGGCGCGGACTCGCGTCGTCGGTGGCATCGGCGGGGTGCCCAGAATGATGGAGACTCACATGCGTCGGAGGAAACCCACGCCGCGGAAGGCGACGATGTGGCCGCGTCCTTGAGTCAGGAGCAGCTTGCCCTGGTGGAACGCCTGGTGGGCGAGCGATTAACTCAAGAGCAGGCCAAAACGGAAGAGGCAAACGTGCGTTGGCAGCGCACCCAGGCGGATTTCGCCAATTATAAACGCCGCAATGAGCAGGAACGCGACCAGCAAGGAAAATTCGCGACCTTGCTTCTGGTGTCGGAATTGTTGCCGGTACTCGATGATTTGGATCGGGCGCTCGCCACCATGCCTGAATCCGTGCAGGGACTTCCCTGGACCGATGGGCTCCTTCTGGTGGACCGTATTCTCCGCGCTACGCTGGAGAAGCAGGGCCTCCGGCAGATCGAGGCCGTAGGGGCTCGTTTCGACCCGATGCTGCACGAAGCGATCATCCAGGAGGAAAGCTCGGATTTCGCGGACGACGAGGTAGTGGCGGAATTGCGGCGCGGCTACATGCTCCACGATAAAGTCGTGCGGCCAACCCTGGTAAAAGTAGCCAAACACGTAGCGAGCACGGAATAATGCAGAGAAGGAGACTAGGGGAGCGATGGGTAAGGTAATCGGAATAGACCTTGGCACCACCAATTCCTGCGTGGCGGTTATGGAAGGCGGCGAGCCGGTTGTGATCCCGAACGCGGAGGGGAACAGAACCACTCCGTCGGTCGTGGCCTTTACGAAGGGCGGCGAGCGTTTGGTGGGCCAGGTGGCGAAACGCCAGGCGATCACCAACTCGGAGAACACGGTATTCAGCGTCAAGCGGTTCATGGGCCGGAAGTTCAACGACCCGGACGTGGATCGCGACAAGCGGCTGGTGCCCTATAAGGTCGTGGCCCGGAACAATGGTGACGTGGCCGTGGAGGTGATGGGGAAGCAATACACTGCTCCCGAGATCAGCGCCATGATTTTGGGGAAGCTCAAGGCGGACGCCGAGGCATACCTGGGCAGTAAAGTGACCCAGGCCGTGATCACGGTGCCGGCTTACTTTAATAACTCACAGCGCGAGGCGACCAAGGACGCGGGCAAGATCGCCGGTCTGGAAGTTCTCCGGATCATCAATGAACCGACCGCCTCGGCCCTGGCCTACGGTTTGGATAAGAAGAAGGACGAAAAAATCGCCGTCTACGATCTCGGCGGCGGCACTTTCGATATTTCCATTCTCGAGTTAGGTGACGGGGTATTCGAGGTCAAGAGCACGAATGGCGATACGCATCTGGGCGGTGATGACTTCGATCAACGGATCATAAACTGGCTCGCCGATGAGTTCCGTCGCGAGCAGGGAATCGATGTCCGCGAGGACCGCGTGGCCCTGCAGCGCCTCAAGGAGGCGGCGGAGAAGGCCAAGATCGAATTGAGCAGCGCCATGACCACGGAGATCAATCTCCCGTTCGTGACCGCGGACGCCAGTGGACCCAAGCACCTGGTGATGACCCTCACGCGGTCCAAGCTTGAGCAACTGGTGGGCGAGCTCATCGAGCGCTCCAAGCAACCGGTGCTGCAAGCACTGAAGGATGCGGGGCTCAAGGCGTCGGACATCAATGAAGTAGTGCTGGTGGGTGGTCAGACCCGCATGCCGGCGGTCCAGGCAATGGTGAAGGACCTCTTTGGCAAGGAGCCCAACCGGGGTGTGAATCCCGACGAAGTGGTGGCGATTGGCGCCGCCATTCAAGCGGGGGTGCTGTCCGGCGAGGTGAAGGACGTGCTGCTACTCGACGTGACCCCGCTTAGCCTGGGGATCGAGACCATGGGCGGCGTATTCACCAAGCTGATCGAGCGGAACACAACGATTCCGACCAGCAAGAGCCAGGTATTCTCCACCGCCTCGGACAATCAACCGAGCGTGGAAATCCATGTGCTCCAGGGCGAGCGTGAGCTGGCCCAATACAACAAGACCATGGGCAAATTCCACCTGGAAGGAATTCCCCCGGCGCCCCGCGGGATCCCGCAAATCGAGGTCGCGTTCGACATCGACGCCAACGGGGTGGTCCATGTCTCGGCCAAGGACAAGGGCACCGGCCGTGAGCAGAAGATCACCATCACTGCCTCCAGCGGGCTGGCCAAGGAGGAAGTGGAGCGGATGGTCCGCGACGCCGAGACCCACGCGGCGGACGACGCGCGGCGGCGTGAGGAAGTGGAAGTGCGGAATACCGCCGACAGCATGGTCTATAGTGCCCGCAAGACCATGGACGAGCACAAGGAGCACATCAACGAGCAACTCAAGGCGGACATCGAGAAGAACATCGGTGACGTGGAGGCCGCGCTCAGGACGGAGGATGTGTCCCGGATCAAGGAGGCCTCGGAGGGTCTGAAGAAGGTGCTGCAGGGCGTCGGCCAGGCCATCTACGGGGCGACTGGCGGCCAGGAGTCGGGCGGCTTTGACGGCTCGGGCGGGTTCGACGGGTCGGGCGCCGGCGACTCCGGCCATGGTCCGGACGGTGAATCCGGCGGGACGACCAACCACGCGGACGAAAACACCGTCGAGGGTGAGTTCAAGGAAGTGTAGAGCCGTCGCGGTCCCTGATCGGCGACGACACGGGATCGTCACGCGGCTGTGATGGACGGAGCGGGCCGCATCGGAGAAGTAGGTACTTTCTCGATGCGGCCCTCCGGTCCCTCGTGAGGTGATCCGGCCAGGACTGCCGGGATGTCTAAAATGCGGGCGGGGTGAACGTTGGCACAGACTAAGCGCGACTATTATGAAGTCCTCGGCATCCAGCGCGGGGCCGATGACGCCACGTTAAAGCGCGCCTTCCGGAAGTTGGCCCGACAATTTCACCCGGACGTTAGCCGCGAGCCGGGCGCGGAGGCGGCATTCAAGGAGATCGGCGAGGCGTATGAAGTCCTGAGCGACCCGCAAAAGCGCCAGCTTTACGACCAATACGGACACGCGGGCGTGGATGGCGCCGGGGCCGACTTTGGCAATTTTGGGAACTTTGGTTCGTTCGCCGACATCTTCGAGCAATTCGGCAACATCTTCGGCTCGGCGGGCGGCTCGCGCCGGGGGCCACAGCGCGGAGCGGACCTCCGCTATGATCTGACGATCTCGTTCGAGGAGGCCGTATTCGGGGCCGAAAAGAGCCTGGAGATTCCTCGCTGGGAGACCTGCCCCCGCTGTACGGGCAACGGGGCCGAACCCAACTCCGAATTGAAGCGCTGCCCGCAATGCAATGGCACCGGCGAGACCCGCAAGGTACAGCAATCATTTTTCGGCCAGTTCGTCAATGTGACTCAGTGCGCGAAATGCCGCGGCGAAGGCAAGATCGTCTCCAATCCCTGCAAGGAATGTAGAGGCGAGGGTCGGATCCATGCGATCAAGAAGATCTCGGTGAAGGTGCCGCCGGGAGTCGACAACGAGCAGCAGATTCGGATCACGGGCGAAGGGGAATCGGGTCCGCGCGGGGGGATCGCGGGGAACCTGTACGTGGTGCTGACCGTCCGCCCCCATCCTCAATTCAAGCGCGATGGCGCCGATCTGCACTTTGAGTTGCAGATCGGTTTTCCGCAGGCGGCTTTGGGTGACCAGGTAGAGGTGCCGACCATCGACGGCACGGAGAAGCTGACCATTCCAGCGGGCACCCAGCACGGGAAGGTCTTCCGGCTTCGTGACCACGGTGTACCCCGCCTACGGAGCATGGGCCGTGGCGACCTGTATGTGACCGTGGCCCTCCGCACGCCAACCGGTCTTTCGCACCGGGAACGTGAACTCTTCGAGGAATTGGCCCTGATCTCCCGGCAGCAAACCGACAATCACGACAAAGGGTTCTTCTCCAAGGTGAAGGATAGCCTCCGAGGGTGATCACCTGGCTCGAAGTGTCGGTTGTGGCTGACCTGGCCGCCGTGGAGGCGATCAGTGCCTTATTCGAGCAGCACGGCGAGGGCGGAGTGGCGATTGACCAGCCCTTCTTCACCGACCCCGAGGGTGAGCATTTCGGGATCGACAGCCACCGCCCGGCCGTGATCAAGACCTATCTTCCCAATACCGAGGAAGGGCAGGCCCGTCTCATCCGGGTTCGGGAAGGGATCTGGCATCTGAGCGCCTTCGGCCTGGCCCCGATTGGCGACCTGCGGGTGCGTGGCATGGCCGAGGAGGATTGGGCCAATGCCTGGAAGGAACACTACCACCCGCTGAGGGTGGGTAGGCTTCTGATCAAGCCCAGTTGGCGCCAGGTGACGCCCGAGCCGGGGGTGCTGGTGGTCGAGATCGATCCGGGAATGGCCTTCGGTACCGGCATCCACCAAACGACGCGCATGTGTCTGGCCGCTCTGGAACGGCTGGTCGAGCCCGGCTCGATCGTGCTGGACCAGGGCACGGGGAGCGGAATTCTGGCGGTGGCGGCGGCGAAGCTGGGGGCCGCGCGCGTGCTTGCCCGCGATATCGCGGAGGTGGCGGTGGAAGCCGCGACAGCCAACGCGGCCCTCAACGGTCTCTCCGAGAGAGTGGAAGTCCGCCGGGTTCATCTCGGCGATGCGCCCCGAGAACAGGTGTTTCTCACTCCCGACCAGCCAGTCGCCGATCTCATCCTGGCCAACATCGTAGCCAGCGTCCTGATCAATCTCGCCGAGGCGTTGGCGGCCGCCGCGCGGCCACACGCGACCTTGATCGCGTCGGGGATCATCCGGGAGCGCGCCTCCGAGGTCGAAGCGGCCCTTGCGGCGGTGGGATTCACGATCAGCGAGCGGATGGCGGAGGACGAATGGGTGACCTTGGTGGCGCGGCGCCGCGCCTCGCGGCCCATCGATTCTTTGTAGCCCCGGCGGCCGTCTCGGTGGAGCGTATCTCCCTTAGCCCGGAGCAGCAGCACCAGATCCGCCGCGTACTCCGGCTTCGGGCCGGCGATCCGATTGTAGCCTGTGACGGTTCCGGGGACGAGATTACGGCAACTCTTGCGATGGAGGGCCACGAGGTCTGGGCGGTGCCCCAGAAGCGCCGGCCCGGCCGCGCGGTGCCTGGCCGGCAAGTCTGGCTGTATCAGAGCGCCCTCCGGGGAGATCGCTTTGCCTGGCTGCTCCAGAAGGGCACCGAGGTTGGGGTGGCCGGTTTCGTCCCCGTCCTCTTTCAACGTACCCAGGGCGCCGACTACCTGGGCCGGGCGGCCCGGTACCAGGCTATCACGCGGGAGGCGGCGGAGCAAAGCGAGCGGGCGACCCTACCCGAGGTAGTGGATGCCCAGCTCTTCTCGGTGGCCATCGCCGGCTGCAATCCGGCGCGTGAACTCTGCCTGCTCCTGGACGAACGTGAGCGGGAGCGGTCATTACGAGACGCCGTGACGCCGCCAGGGTCCGTGGTTCGCCTCTTCATCGGGCCCGAGGGTGGCCTCACCGAGGAGGAGCGTCAACTGGGCCAGCGCCACGGGCTGGTTCCCGTGAGCCTGGGCGGCCCCATCCTTCGCTCGGAAACCGCCGGACTGGCGGCCGCGATCCTGGCCCTGGGGGCGAGTGGGGATCTGGGATAGCCTCGGGCGGCGTGGGATCGGGTATAGTGGCAGGGATGACACACTCCCCGCTTGACCCTGCCCGCGTAGCCGCCATCCTGGAGTCGTTTCCCAGCCAACATATCGTGGTAGTGGGCGACATGGTGGCGGATGAGTATATCTTCGGCACCCCATGCCGCATCTCGCGCGAAGCTCCGGTAGTGGTGCTTGAGTACACCGGGAGGCGCTTGGTGCCAGGGGGCGCGACAAACGTCGCGGTGAATCTCCGGGCGCTCGGCGCGGCGGTGAGCGTGGTTGGGGTTATCGGAGACGACCCGTCCGGCCGCGAGTTAGCGCAGGCGCTGGCGGCCCTGGGAGTGAATACCAGCGGGCTGGTGGTGGATGCCCAGCGTCCGACCTCGACCAAAACGCGCGTGGTAGGAGGCGGCGCCCAGGTGGTGCGTCAGCAAATGGTGCGGATCGACCGGGCGGACTCCAGCCCCCTTCAGGGCGCCTCGCGCGATGCCTTATTCACCGCCGCTGGTGACTTGCTCGCCAGGGCGGGCGGACTTATCCTCTCCGATTACGAGCATGGGGTGATCGATCCCGAGTTGATCGATCTGTGTTTGGCGAGGACTGGTCGGCGTCAGATCGTGACCACCGTGGACGCGCACGGCGACCTCTCACGGTTCCGCGGCGTGTCGTTGGCGACGCCGAATCAGCCTGAGGCCGAGGCCGCCTTGGGGAGACTGTTGCCAGATCTTCCTGCCTTACGCGAGGGAGGACGGGAGCTTCTGGATCGGATGGATTCAGAGGGATTGCTGATCACGCGCGGGAGCCTGGGAATGGTTGTGCTCAATCGGGAGGGCCTCTTCGAGGCACTGGCCGCGCACCAGGTGAGCGAGGTCTTGGACGCCACGGGAGCGGGTGACACCGTATCGGCGGTAGCTACCCTTGCCCTGGGAGCTGGCGCGACTCTCATGGAGGCGGCGATCTTGGGGAATTTGGCGGCCGGCCTGGTCGTTCAGCGTTTGGGAGCGGCCACGGTTAGCCGCGGCGAGCTTGCGTCCGCCGCCTCCCTCCAGAGTCCGCCAGGGGAGAAGATCCCTGATGATAGTACCTGAACGGGCCACGGACGGTGGCGTGGCGTACGGTATAATGACACCACGTGCGATGGAAGCACCCAGCGAAGGGTGCTAGCGAGCCCAGGAATTGCGGGGGATCATGCAGGTCCAGGCGTTTGCCCTTACCGACCACGGCGTGCGGCGCCCGCGGAACGAGGATTGCGTCCTGTGCTCAACCTTGGTGGCGACCGAGCGTCCAGTGGGCCTGTACGCGGTGGCAGACGGCATGGGGGGCCAGAGCGCGGGCGAGATTGCCAGTCAGATCGCGATCGACACCGTGTTGGGGGAACTGGGCCAATACCTGGAACGAACCATGGGGATGGCCCAGGCGGATTCGTCCGACGCGGTGACGGTGCGGCTGGAGGATCCTCCCCCTGACGCGGAGAATCCAAACCTCTCCATGGTGGATGTGCTCGCCGGCACCATGCAATTGTGCAACCAACGAATCCGCGATTACGGCCAGATTCACGCGGACGCCGCCGGCCTGGGCTCTACCCTCACCGTGGTGATGTTGGCGGGAAAGCTGGCCCTGGTGGGGAACATTGGCGACAGCAGAACCTATATGATTCGTGATGGCGCCATTCGCAGCCTCACCGAGGATCATTCCCTGGTCGGCAGCTTGGTCCGCCAGGGAATCATCAGCGAAAGCGACGTGTATACCCACCCGCAACGCAACTTGATTTACAATGCGTTGGGAACGCGCCCGGACGCCAGTCCAGATATTTCCATGCAGCGTTTGCAAGAGGGTGATATTCTGGTTCTGTGCTCGGATGGCCTGTGGGAAATGGTGCGCGACGAGGAGATTCGAGGGATGGCTGAATCCACTGAGGATCCCCACGAAGCGGCCAAGGCGATGATCGATCAGGCGAACGCCAACGGCGGCGTGGATAATATCAGCGTAGTGATTGTGCGTGTGTCGTAGCCATGGCTCGATGTGAGCAGTGCCAGCATGAAAATATCGAGGGCGCGTTGTTTTGCGACCAATGCGGGAGCACGCTCGATGATTCGGCGCCGCTCACCGCGGTCCGGCCACGCCACCAAACCGCTTCCCTCATCGCATCCGTCCTGAACGGGCCGAACCATGATCGGCCCGACACGGTTATTCTCGACGACCGGGGGGAGGACGAGCCCGAAGCCGAGCAGTCCGATGTGCCCCCCAGTACTTTTTACCTGTTGACGACCTCGGGGCGGCGCATTGCCGTGCCCGCCCAGGAACAGGTAATTCTCGGTCGTGCCGATTCGCGCTCGGGGGTGCGCCCGGATGTGGATCTCAGCCTTGAGGCGGCGCAGCAGGCAGGAGTCTCGCGGCGCCACTGCCGGCTGATCTGGCGGAGTGGCCATTGGCTGATCGAGGATCTGATGAGCACCAATTATACGCTGGTCAATGGGACCAGACTTCCCTCGCACACCCCCACTCAGGTAGAGGAAGGTGACGAGATTCGTCTGGGCAAGCTCACCTTGATTGTTGGCCAGGGCACCGCTCAGGAGTGAGCAGCGCGGTCCGCCGGCAATACCTGCAATGCAAGGCCGTGCATCCCGATGCGCTGCTGTTCTTCCGCCTCGGCGATTTTTATGAGTTGTTCGATCATGATGCCGAGGTGGCCTCGCGCGAACTCCAGTTGACCTTAACTGGGAGAGAGTTTGGGAAGGGCGAGCGATCGCCCATGGCGGGCGTCCCGCACGCCCACGTCGAGACGTATATTGCCCGCTTGGTGGAACGCGGCTACCTGGTCGCGGTGGCCGAGCAGGTGGGCGACCCCCGCCTCGCCAAAGGGTTGGTGGAGCGCCGGATCACGCGCCTGGTGACGCCCGGTACGATCCGCGAGCCCTCCATGCTGGAGCCCAGCCGGAACAACTTCCTGGCGGCCATCCTCCCCCACTCCCAGGCCGCGGGGATTGCCTACGCGGATATTACCACCGGCGAATTCACCTTGCAGCAAGTGGTAGGCGAACCGCTCGATCCCCTGATCTTGCGGGAATTGCAACGCATTGAACCCGCCGAGGTACTGTGGCCGCTGGCTGCCGTGCAGGTGAGTCTGGAGCCCGACCCAGCCGTGCCGGCGTCTCCTGACGCGGGCGCCCCTCCCCTGGTGCTTCCAGGCGCCGTCATGACTCCCTTTGCCGAGTCACACTTCGCGGAGGACCACGGTCGCGCCAGGCTGTCGGCTCTGACCGGAAGCGAGCAGGCAGCCAATGCGCCCTGGGTGCCATTTGGGCTGGCGATCGGGGCGGCCGGCGCCCTCCTTGACTACCTGGAGCATACCCAACCCGGCTCATTGCCCATTTTGCGCCCGCCGGTCTTCTTCAGGGCCTCCGAGCACATGACCCTGGATGCCGCAACCCGGCGAAACCTGGAACTGACCCATACCATGCGGGGAGGGGCGCCCTCGGGCTCCTTGCTCGCGGTGCTCGATCGTACGCGCACTCCAATGGGCGGCCGATTGCTGCGTCGATGGCTCGCGGCGCCGCTGGTGACGCCGGCGCCGCTCAAGAGGCGCCAGGCAGCTGTCACGCAACTGGTGGAAGGCACCGCGCTCCGCCTGCGGGTTCTGGACGCGCTGGCCGGGATCGGCGATATCGACCGGGTGGTAGCCAGGGCGCAGCAGGGGCAGGCCACCCCTCGCGAATTGATTGCGTTGTGCAGGGCGCTCGATCGCTCGCGGGTGCTGCGATCGGTGCTCGCCGGCATACCGCCGGTCGGGCATTCGGGGGAGGCGGCAACCCTGTTCCCCACTGGGTCTACTCTGGACGCCTGTCGCGAGGCCCTTGACAGCAGCGATCACCTGGCCACCCTAATTCGCGCGGCTTTGGTCGACGAGCCGCCCCCAACCACCGGTGAGGGCGGCTTCGTGCGGCCCGGCTACCAGGAGGAGGTCGACGCGGTCGACGCGGGGAGCCGCGAGGCGCGGGAATGGATGGCTGGTCTTGAGGCGGTCGAGCGGACGCGTACCGGCATTCGGTCACTGAAGGTCGTATACAGTCGAGTTTTTGGCTACGCCATCGAGGTCAGCAAGAGCAATCTGGCTCAGGTGCCGGACGAGTATGTGCGGAAACAGACCGTGGCGGGGGGCGAACGTTATGTGACCGTGGAACTCAAACAGCGCGAAAGTCAATTGCTGCAGGCCCGTGAGCAACGCCTCAGGCTGGAACTGGCGGTGCTGGAAGACTTGCGCGCCCGCGTGGCGTCGCGCGCGGAGCATCTCCTGCGCGCGGCGGACGCGGTGGGGCAGATTGACGTCTATGGGGCGCTGGCGGTGGTGGCGCTGGAGCGCGAGTACAGCAAACCGGAACTGGATGAAGGAGACTCGCTGATCATTGAGGAGGGACGCCATCCGGTGGTGGAGGTGACCCAGCGCGAGGTGGCCTTCGTGCCGAACGATACATCCCTGGACGCGAATGGCCGCATCGCCGTTCTGACCGGACCAAACATGGCCGGGAAGTCCACCTACCTCCGGCAGGTTGCGCTCATTGTCCTGCTGGCTCAGGTAGGAAGCTACGTCCCGGCGCGGGCGGCCCGCATCGGTCTGGTTGACCGGATCTTTACCCGCGTGGGGGCGCAGGATGATTTGGCGGCCGGCCAATCCACCTTCATGGTGGAGATGGCCGAAACCAGCGCCATTCTGGCCGAATGCACGCCGCGGTCGCTGCTGATTCTGGATGAAATCGGCCGCGGCACCAGCACCTATGACGGATTGGCGATTGCCCAGGCGGTGATCGAGTATTTGCACGATGATCCGGGGCACCGGGCCAAGACGATATTCGCGACCCACTACCATGAACTGACCGCCCTGGCGGGGCAGCGGCCGCATGTGCGTAACTACCGCATGGAGGTGTTGGAGGAAGGGAACCAGATTGTTTTTCTCCGCCGAGTGGCGCCTGGGGGGGCGGACCGCTCGTATGGCGTGCATGTGGCGGAGCTAGCGGGGTTGCCAAAGAGCGTGATTCATCGGGCCCGCCAATTGCTTCGCGGTTTCGAGGCGACCACACCGGAGGGGCGGGCCACCAGACGCAGAATCCAGGAATCGGCCACCCAGCTGCAACTCGCCCTGTTTGAGGCTGCTGGGCCGGCTGACGGGAATGGGGACCGATAATCAGCTCTGGACGGTCTCGGGGGTGCGCGGAAGCACCTCGACCACCTCTACCACTTCGACCACCTCGGCTTTCAACCCGCTGTCATGGGCTCGAGGATGTGCCTCATCATAGACCTGGCGCAATCTATGATCCGCTACGTGAGTATAGACCTGGGTCGTGGCGATGCTGGAATGGCCCAGCAGTTCTTGTACCGAGCGCAGGTCGGCCCCATTGCTCAGCAGGTGCGTGGCGAAACTATGGCGCAGGGTATGGGGGGTGATTTTCTCGATCCCGGCCCGGCGCGCGTACGACTTAATGATGAGCCAGAACCCCTGGCGGGTGAGGCGTTCACCGTGATGGTTGAGAAATAATGCCTCGCCGGAGCGCCCCGCGAGCAGGTTCGGCCGCCCGCCGGTCAGATACGCCTCGACGGCGGCTCGCGCCTTCTGACCAAAGGGAATCTGCCGCTGCTTATTGCCCTTGCCCCGGCACTGCACGACATCTTCCTCAAGATTCAGATCGGTGCGGTTGAGTGAGACCAATTCACTGACCCTCATGCCCGTGGCATAGAGCAGTTCCAACATGGCTCGGTCGCGCAAGGTTGGCGGTGCGTCTCCGACCGACTGCGCGAGCAGGCGTTCGATTTCACTGACGCTCGCGGCCCGTGGGAGGTACTTAGTGACTCGCGGCGAATCAATGTTGGCCGTGGGATCCTCGCGCAAGTGGCCCTCTTGTTCGAGAAAGTGGCAGAAGGATTTTACGGCCGCGATTTTTCGGGCCACCGTGGTGGCCGCGTATTCCCGTTCCCGCAAATGCAGCACGAAGCTAAGGACCATCTCGCGCGTGAGGGGAGCCATGCCGGCTGCTTCAGGATTGGGCTGCGTCCCGAGGAATTGCTGGAGTTGCGAGAGATCGTTCTGATAGGCGCTAATCGTGTTGACCGAAAAGCCCTTCTCGGCCCGGAGGAATTGGATGAATGTTTTCACCTGCTCGTGCATCAACGCACTCCCCGCCGGATTAGAGCTGGCCATACTGCTCAACCCCAAGCCGCAACAATGCCGCGGCGCGCGCCAGTTTGGCTTCCTCGAGCACGAAGGCCAGACGAACCTCGTCCCGGCCTTTTCCAGCCGTAACATAAAAACCGGGCATTGGGGCCACGAATACGGTTTCTCCGTGGTCGGAAAACGACTCCAGCAGCCAGCGAGCGAACATCTCGCTATCTTCAACCGGCAGCCGCACGACCATATAGAAGGCGCCTCGCGGTTCGCTGTAGCGGGCTCCGGGGATGGCGCGGAGGTGCCGCATGACCGCGTCGCGCCGCCCCTGATAATCAACTACCAGGGGAATCGTGTAGGGGAGCGGATCTAAGAGCATGGGGATGACGGCCAGTTGTTCGACCGTTGGGGCCGAGAGGCGGGCCTGCGCCAGCCGAGTCGCTCCCTGAAACACATCCTGATTCGCGGTGGTAAAGCAGCCAACACGGGCGCCGCAAGCATTGAACCGTTTGGAGACGCTGTCAACCATAATGACATGAGGTGACCGTGGAGCAAGGGCCAGGACGCTGACCCGAGGGCGGCCATCGTAGACGAATTCCCGGTACACCTCGTCCACGATCAGGAACAGCCCATGACGTTCGGCCAGGGCCACGAAGGCGCTCATAGTCGAGGCATCATAGACCGAGCCGGTAGGGTTGTTCGGATTGCACAGCAAAATGGCCCGTGTCCGCGGATCAATCGCGCGGGCCACGGCCTCCAGAGGAGGCAGCGCGTAGCCATTGGCGGCATCGAGGGCAATCGGCTTCAGTTCGACCGAGGTTCCGGCGGCGAAACCAACGTAGTTCGTGTAGGTGGGCTCGAAGACCAGGATGTTATCGCCGGGATCGGCAACCGCGGCGATGGCGAATTGGATCGCCTCGCTGCCGCCGATCGTCACCAGAACCTCGTCCTCCGGTACCTCGAATCCCTGTGCCTGATAGTAGCGAGACCAGGCGGCGCGCGCTTCCGGAAGGCCGGGGGACGGCGCGTAGGCGAGGACCGAACGCGGGAAAGCCCGCACGGTCTGAAGGATAGGGGAAGGAGTAGGGAAATCCGGCTGCCCAATGTTTAACTGAAGCACCGAGATGCCGCGGGCACGGGCGGCGTCGGCGTAGGGGGTTAATTTGCGGATGGGGGACGCGGGGGTAGATCGCGCGCGGCGGCTCACGGTTGGAGTGCGTACCGATTCCTGGATCAACCGGCTCTCCCTTCCAGACTAGCCCCAGCTACCGGACATAACACCGGGCATTGTACTGATGGGATGCCGGGGGTGTCAACCGACTGAACCAGGGTTCAGAGTGGTACCACGGAAGAAAACGCCGAGAGAGTGCTTGACGATGTATACTGGGAGGCGGCGGACCAACTGACTTTTTGATCAGTGTGTCCACGGGGGTATAGCTCAGTCGGCAGAGCAACTGACTTTTAATCAGTGTGTCCTGGGTTCGAGTCCCAGTGCCCCCACCCTCGCGAATACGCCAATCTTGGGCTGGCGTTGAGATGACTCTGGGTGATCACCTGTCGAGTAGATCCTGGATCGCCTGCAGCACGACCTCGGGATGGCGCAGGTGGATGGTGACGTGTCCTGCGTTGACGAGGCGGATCTCACCGCGTGGGACTGATTCGGCCAGCGCCGTGTAGAGCCGCCGCTTGCCTTCGATCTCCTCGCGCAGCAGCGATTCGGACGTGCCCTGGGATACCGCTCTTTTGAAGGAATCGATCTCCATGGAGGAGAGGACGATTAGCGGCACGTCGGGCATCGGTCCCGCGTGGCGGACCTCGTCGTAGAGCTGATCGACGTTCTTCGCCTCCTGCAAGCCGGCTCGCAGCCACTCGGAGCTAACGTGGCGTTCGATGAGCAACTCGCGAATCGAGTCCGGCCAGTCCGCCATCTCCCGCGCGAACAGGCCGTGGTAGAACTGGATGAGTTCGTCGGGCAATTCGTCGGGGAGCGCCTGGTCGGGATCCCAGGCCGCCCACTGGTCGACCAGTTGCTGGGGCATGTAGGTGTTGTAGTCCTCGTGTGCAGGGTCCAGCAGGAGCAGGCCGGCTACCTCGTCGGGGAACCGTTTCGCGTAGTGGCGGGCGTAGAGGCCGCCGAGGGAGTGACCGACCAGCAGGTAGGGAGCGGGCACATCGGCAGTGCGCAGCAGCTCTCGCAACTCGTCGGTCACCTCGGCGGAGGTGCGCGGCAGCGCGACCCGGTCGCTCCACCCCGTTCCGGCCCGGTCGTAGAGCACGCTCGTGGTGAGCGCGGCGGCTCGCTCCTGAACGTTCAGGTAGTCCAGACCGACCGCGCCACCTCCAGGCAGCAACACCACCGCCGGGTACCCGTCGCCCGATCGGTGGAGCAGCAACCTCCGGCCC
>DATBTL010000618.1:0-5280 GCA_036559345.1 Chloroflexota bacterium
TACCTCACCAAGCGGTTGGGCGATCTCGCCCGGCGTGTCGTGGAGGAGGGGGACCGCGATCAGATCCTTCCGCACCCCCAGGTGGGTCTCGGCCAGGCGTGAGAAAGACTCGGCGATCCGGCGAAAGGTATCCCAATCGCTCCTGGCTTCCCAGGGTGGAGTGATCGCCTGGTTGAAGGCATGAATGAACGGGTGCATGTCGGTGGTGGAGAGGTCATACTTCTCGTACCAGGTGGCGGCCGGGAGCACGATATCGGAGAAGAGGGCGTTGCTGGTCATGCGGAAGTCGATGGTCGTCAGCAGATCCACCTTGCCCTCGGGAGCTGGATCACGCCAGACAATCTCGCGCGGACGCAGGTCGGGCGGCGACTCCGCCGCGCGGACGGCGGTATCCGTGGCCCCCAGCAGGTGGCGGAGGAAGTATTCATGCCCCTTCCCCGAGGAGCCGAGCACGTTGGCCCGCCAGACGGTCAGGACACGGGGGAAGTTCTCCGGCGCGTCGGGATCCTCGGCCGCGAAGCGCAAACGTCGTTCCCGGAGCTCGGTAAGCACATGTTCGCTGACCTCACGGCCCTCCTGCTCCGCCTCATCCACCAGATCGAGTGAATTGCGATTGAAGGTTGGGTAGGAGGGCATCCAACCCAGTCGGGCCGCCAACGCATTGCAATCGACGAGCTGGGCGCCCTGGAAGAGCCCGCGGCCCAGGGGGGAGGCAAGTTCCTCGGCGGTGAAGGTTTCGTAACGCCACTGGTCGGTGGCCAGGTACCAGAACGGCGTCCCCGCCATGTGGCGGGGCGGGCGGGTCCAGTCGAGGGCGAAGGCGAGGGTCTGCCAGCCGGTGAGCGGACGCACCTTCTCCTGGCCCACGTAATGGGCCCACCCTCCCCCATTGACCCCCTCGCAACCACAGAGGATCAGCAGGCTCAAAAAGGTGCGGTAGGTCTGGTCGGAATGGTACCAATGGTTGGTCCCGGCCCCCATGCAGATCATGGAGCGCCCATTGGTCAGCTCGGCGTTCCGCGCGAACTCCCGCGCGATCCGGGCGGCAAGCTGGGCATCCACCGAGGTGATCGCTTCCTGCCAGGCCGGCGTGTGGGGCTTGGGATCGTCGTAGTCGCGCGGCCAGTCGCCCGGCAGCCCCTCGCGATAGACCCCATACTGGGCCAGCGTGAGGTCGAAGACGGTGGCCACCAGGCGATCGCCGATCCGCATGGCCGGTGTGCCGCGCCGCATACTGGTCCCGCCCTCGGTGGGGCCAAGGTCGAAGCGGGGGAGATCCACCGCGACGGCCTCGCCGGACCGCCCGAAGAGGCTCAGGACCGGCTCGATTGCCCCCAACTCCAGGTTCCACTTGCCCAGGCCCTGCTCTCCGTAGCGGAAGCCGAGGGCGCCGTTGGGTACGGCGGGGGCGTCCGTCACCTCGTCGAGTACGACCGTCTTCCATGCCGCGTGCTCGCCCTGGTCGCCCAGATCCGAGGCGCGGAGGAAGCGGTCGGGGACGTAGACGCCGTCGCGCTCGCGCAGGGTGACCAGGCAGGGGAGGTCGGTATAGGTACGGGCGTAATCCTGGAAGTAGGGAACCTGGCGATCGACGTAGAACTCTTTCAAGATCACGTGGCCCATCGCCATGGCCAGGGCACCATCCGTCCCCGGTTGAGCCGGCAGCCAGTGGTCGGCAAACTTGGTGTGGTCCGAATAGTCGGGCGAGACCACGACCACTTTCTGGCCCTTGTAGCGCGCCTCGGTCATGAAATGGGCGTCCGGGGTCCGGGTGATCGGGAGGTTCGTGCCCCAGATGATCAGATAGCCGGCATTCCACCAATCGCCCGATTCGGGCACGTCGGTTTGATCGCCCCACACCTGGGGCGAGGCGGGCGGCAGGTCGGCGTACCAGTCGTAGAAGCTGAGGATGACCCCGCCGATCAGGGAGAGGAAGCGGGTGCCGGCGGAGTACGACACCTGGGACATGGCGGGGATTGGCGAGAAGCCCACAACCCGATCCGGTCCATGGCGCTTGATTGTGTAGACGTGCGCGGCGGCGATCATCTCGGCCGCCTCGTCCCAGGAGGCGCGGACGAAGCCGCCCTTGCCCCGCTGCGACTTGTAGCGGCGCGCCTTTTCCGGATTCTCGACAATCGATGCCCAGGCGAGGACGGGATCGCCGGCCTGGGCCAGGGCCTCGCGATACATTTCGAGGAGGCTGCCACGTACGTAGGGGTATTTTACCCGGAGGGGAGAATAGGTGTACCAGGAAAACGAAGCGCCGCGCGGACAGCCCCGCGGCTCGTACTCGGGCATGTCGGGACCGACCGAGGGATAGTCCGTCTGCTGGGTCTCCCAGGTGATCAGCCCGTCCTTGACATAGACTTTCCAGGAGCAGGAGCCGGTGCAATTGACCCCGTGGGTCGAGCGCACGATCTTATCGTGCTGCCAGCGGTCGCGATAGGAGGATTCCCAATCGCGATCCTTGGCCACCAGTTGGCTCCAGCCCTCGGGGGAAATCGGGCCTTGGCGGAAGAATTGATGCGCCTGCAGCAAAGGGTTCCGGCCATCAGCCATCGGATTCTCCTCGCTTTCCTATCAGTCTAGCGCCACTTGGGCGCCGCCACTCGACGCGCGACGCACGAATACCAGCAGATCCACGGCCAGCGCGAAGAGCGCGAAGAGCGCCAGCAGCACGAAGCCAATTGTGTACTGCCCTGTCGTCTCCTTCAACACCCCAAGGACAATCGGGGGGAAGAAACCGCCCAGGCCGCCCACCGCCCCCACCAGGCCGGTCACCGCGCCCACCTCGTGCGGGAAGTGCTCGGGCACCAGCTTGAACACGGCCCCATTCCCCAGCCCCAAAGCCGCCGCGACTCCCAGGGCGCCGATCCGAAAGATACTCAGGTCGGACGAGGTCAGCAACAGCGCCAGGCAGGACGTCAGGATGAAGACCGCCGCGAGCAGGCGGGCCCCGCCCACCCGATCGGCGAGGTAGCCCCCCACCGGGCGCATGGCGGTGGCCACAAGTACAAAGCCGGCGGTGCGCATCCCGGCATCCTCCAGGCTCAGGCCGAAATGATTCTTGAGCAGGGTGGGGAGATAGACTCCCAGGGCCACGAAGCCGCCGAAGGTGATGAAGTAGAAGAAGGAGAGGGCCCAGGACAGACGCTCGTGCCGGAAGACATGGGCAAGATGACGGAGGGAGGTTGGGCGGCCGGGCGTGGCGTCACGGCCCCACAGCCAGAACACCGCGGCCCAAGCCACACTGGCCAGGCCGAAGATCCAGAACACGGCTTCCCACGAGAGGGCGTTCGCGAGCCGTGGGCCGAGGAACACGGCGATCGATTGCCCGACCGTGCCGATCCCGAACAACCCGAGCGCCAACCCTTGCTTCTCCGGCGGATACCACTTGTTGGTGAAGGAGACGCCCACCGCGAAGCTGGAGCCGGCCAGGCCCAGGAAGAAGCCGCCGATCAGCAGCGCCACATAGGAGTGGATCAGCGCGATGGCCCCTGCCGGGACAATGGCGAAGGCCAGCAGGGCGCAGAAGATCACGCGCCCACCATAGCGATCGGCCAGGATACCCATAGGCAGGCGGAACAGCGAGCCCAGGATGATCGGGACCGCCACGGCGATGGAGGACTGGATATCGGACAGCCCGTACAGATCCTTGAAACGCGGCGCCAGGCCGGAAATCAGCCCCCAGACGGAAAACGACAGAGCGAAAGCCATCGTCACCAGAAACAGTTGCCGGCCGCGCATGCGCGCCCTCCTTGGTTGTCTCTCGTACCTTCAGTCTAGTATAGCCAGGCATCTAGAGAGACCCCAGGGCCGAACGGCAGGCATTCGAGGGGCCGTTGGTCCTGCAAGCGGCGCCCCACGCGATGTCTCCGTACCCCGTACTGGGCTGCCTGGCCACCATCACGAGCGAATCACAACCTGGCACACGGTGTCTTGGTGATGGCCGAGGAGTCGGCATGTCTCCGCGGCGTTATCGAGCGCGGCGCGATGGGTCGGCGGCGTTAGGTGATCGCGCGGGCAATGAAGTGTCTCCTGGCGACCATGGCGTTGGGATAACGGGGATCACAAATCCAAGTACGGGGGGCGTCTTACAGCGCCGGCTCGGAGCGGCGGATCAGCGTCCCGCCCACCAGCACGCAGAGTCCGAAGCCGCCGGCCATGACAAAGAGGGGCAGGCGGAAGTTCAGGCTATAGAGGGTGCCGAAGCTGTTCGCCGCGATGAAGGCGCTGGCCAGGCCCACCGCGCTGTACAGGCCCTGCACGCGGGCGCGGGCGTCGGGCGGGGAGGCCGTCGCGAGGGTGGCATCAACCGCGGGTTGCATCAGCCCGTAGACCGCTCCATGCACCCCAAACACGATGATGGCGGGCCCGATGGAGCCCGCCAGCCCGTAGGCCGTATAGAGCGGAACCTGGGCCAGCCCAGAGGCGAGAATCAGCCCGGAACGGCGGAAGCGGTCGGCGATCCGTCCGCCGAGCGGGGCGCCGATGATGTTCGGGAAGGCCCAGATGGCGTAGGCCAGTCCGATCGCCACCACCGGGGCGCCCAGGTGATCGTGCATCCACAAGGGCATCAGGGTGAGGTCGAAGCCAAAGTAGAGATTGTCGCCGAAGGCCAGGATGTAGGCGCCCAGCAGTGGCGCGGTCAGAAGAGCCCGGCGCGGGACCGATCGGGCCCGCGCGCGCTCCTCCGGTTGGGTCCGCCTCTCGTCTCGAACCAGGACCAGGACGATCGCCAGGGCCAGTACGCGGAAGAGGCAGGAGCCGATAAAGGCGCCGGCGTAGCCGGAGGTAGCCAGGAGGCCGCCGAGCGCCGGCCCCAACAAGAACCCGGCATTGAGGAACGACCCGAAGATCCCGTATGCCTGGCCCCGCTGCTCGGGCGGGACGGAGTCGGCGACCAGGGCGCGGGCCGCCGGCAGTACGCTGGCCGAGAGCGCGCCCTCCAGGCAACGCAAGGCCACGAACTCCAGGGGATCGCTCACCGTGAGATAGACGAGTCCCAGCGCCGCCTGCCCGGCCAGGCCAAGGATCATCAGTCGCCGGCGTCCCCAGAGGTCCGCGAGGAGGCCGACCGGGTACTGGCAGAGGAAGTTCGTGAGCAGGAAGGCGGATGCCATGGCGCCGATCACCGCCAGCGAGGCGCCCCGCGACTGCGCGTAGAGGATACGCACCGGCACGACCATCCCGATCCCGATGAAGGTGATGGCGACGACCACCGAGATCGCCAGGAGCGAACGGTTGCGGAGCATGACGATCTCCAGCTAAGCGGCGTTC
>DATBTL010000619.1:0-6207 GCA_036559345.1 Chloroflexota bacterium
GATCCTGAAGGCGCTCTATCGCCAGGCACGGGTCTTAATCCTGGATGAGCCGACGGCGGTCCTCACCCCGCAGGAGACCCGTGAACTCTTCCGGACTCTCCGCCAATTGGCCGACCAGGGCACGACCGTCGTGCTGGTCACGCACAAGCTGAACGAGGTCATGGAGGTCTCGGATCGGGTCTCGGTGATGCGCGGGGGCCAGATGGTGGAGACGATGCGCACCGCGGACACCACCCCGGCCCGGATCGCGGAGAAGATGGTAGGCCGGCCCGTATTATTCCGGGTTAACAAGGATCCCGCCGTACCGGGCGCCCCTCTGCTCGAGGTTCACGATCTGCGGGCCAATAGCTCGCGCGGCATCGCGGCGGTGCGCGATGTGTCGTTCACCATGCGCCAGGGTGAGATTGTCGGCATTGCCGGCGTACAGGGCAACGGCCAGAGTGAGTTGGTCGAAGTGCTCGTCGGCCTGCGACCGGCGACCGGAGGCGAGATCCGCTTGCACGGCAAAGTTGTCACCACGATGAACACCGCGGGGCGGCGGCGGGCCGGCCTTGCCTACATCCCCGAGGACCGCGGCCTGGTGGGCCTTTCCATGGATGCCACCCTGTCCGAGAACCTGCTGATGGGACAGCAGCGCCGCGGACCGTACCGCCAGGGATGGCGTTTGCGGCTCCGCGCGGTCCGGCGCCGCGCCCTGGAGTTGATCGGCAATTTCGACGTGCGCGGGGCGGCGCCCACGACCTCGGCCCGATCGCTCTCCGGTGGTAATCAGCAGAAAATCGTCCTGGCGCGTGAGTTGTCGTCAGGCCCGTCCCTGATCATCGCGGACCAGCCATCACGGGGTGTCGATATAGGCGCCATCGAATTCATTCACCAGACCTTGGTGCGGATGCGCAACCAGGGTTGCGGTGTCTTACTCATCTCGGCCGACCTCCAGGAGATATTCGCGCTTTCCGATCGAATCATCGTGTTCTATCACGGCACGGTGAACGGCGATCTGCCGGCAAGCGAAGCCACGGTGGAGACCGTAGGCTACCTGATGGCCGGGGTCGACCGGTCATCGGCGCCGGTGGCACGGGAGGGCGCATGATCACCGGATCCGAAGGCGGCAGTGACACCCCCAGGGCCGCTGCGGCTCTCCGGGCGCCGGCGGATCGCGCGGCCTGGGCGCTTCGGGCCGCCATTCAGGGACTGGGCCGGCCAGCCCTGGCCATCCTGATCGCGGGACTGGTCGGCGGCCTGATCATTCTCTTTCTTGGGAACAACCCACTGACCGCCTACGGGATCCTCTGGTCGGGCGCGTTTGGTAACCGCATCAGCGTGTTTAGCACCCTGCAGTTTACGACGCCGCTGATCTTTACCGGCCTGGCGGTGGCCTTCTCTTTTCGCGCCGGGATCTGGAATATCGGGGTCGAGGGTCAGATGCTCTTTGGCGCCTTCTTTGCCGCCGAAGCCGGCTATCTCCTCAGATTGCCTGCCCTCATCCATGTGCCGGTCGCCTTCCTCTGCGGGATACTAGGCGCGGTCCTCTGGGCCCTCATTCCCGGCCTCCTGCGGGCCCTGCTGGGGATCAATGAGCTGGTGGTTAACCTGATGCTCAACCCAACGGCGTTGCTGATCACCAGCTACCTTGCGGGCTACCCCTACAAAGCGCCCGGCCCCACCAATAAGACCTATGACATTCAGCCGACCGCCCAACTTCCGCAGCTCACCACGGCCAGCCAGCTCAATGTCGGCATCTTCATCGCGCTCGCCCTGGCGCTGGTGATCTTTGCCTTCCAGATGTTCACCGCCGAAGGCTACGAGCTCAAGATGATTGGCCTCAACCCGATCTTTGCTCGCTACGGCGGCCTCAATGTCACGCGGAGCTTGATCCTGGTCATGGTAATCAGCGGCGCCATCGCCGGGATGGCCGGAGTCGAAGAGGCATTGGGGGTTGACCACGCCTACTACGACGGGTTCTCGCCGGGGTATGGAAATCAGGGAATCGCGATCGCCATGCTGGCCAAGAACAATCCGATTGGCGTGGTATTCGCGGCGCTGCTGCTGGGGGCGCTCAATAGTGGCGGCCAGCAGTTGCAACTGCAGACCAATATTACCAGGGACTTTGTCACCCTTTTGCAAGCCGTGATCATTTTCTTTCTGGCCGCCGAATTCGCCGTGGGCTGGTACCGCTACCAGCGCCAGACAAACGTCGTTCCGCGCGCGGCAACGGTGGCGGAGGAAACGACGTGAATCAGATCTTTGACCTTGAGTTAGCTCGCGCGATCATCCGCATCAGCGTGCCGCTGATCTTCGCCGGTCTGGGTGGGCTGCTCTCGTTCAACGCCGGGGTGCTGAACATTGCCATGGATGGCTTCATGCTGGTCGCCGCCTTCGCGGCGATCTGGATGGCCGATCTCACCGGCAGCCTGATCCTCGGGATACTGGCCGCCATGGTAGCCGGCGTGGCGCTTGCCACGCTCTTCGGCTACTTCAATCTGCGCTTCAAGGCCAATATCTTCATCGCCGGCATCGCGATCAACCTGCTGGCCTCGGCGCTGACCGCCCTGCTTCTGGTCGGTATCTACAACCAGCAAGGATCGTTCGTGCCGGGAAATATCCCCACCATCCCCACCATTTCCCTCCCGATTATCGGAGGCATTCCCGGAATCGGCGCTATCGTGGACGGCCATGATCCGTTGACCTATCTCGCCTATCTGGCCGTGCCCATCACCGCGTTCATTCTGTTCCGCACGCGCTGGGGCTTGCACGTTCGGGCGGCGGGTGAGAACGCGGAGGCGGCCGAGGTAGTGGGCGTAAACGTGTTCTGGATCCGGATGCAAACGATCTGGCTGAGCGGGGCTTTTTGTGGGATTGCCGGCGCCTATCTCTCGCTGGTCTACGTCGGCTCGTTCAGTCGCGACATGACCGCCGATCGGGGCTTGATTGCCCTGGCCGCCATTTTCTTCGCGCGCGGAAAGCCCTACGTGATGTTGATCGTCGCCGTGCTGTTCGGCGCCTCGCAGGCCCTCGCGATCCGGTTGCAGCTTCAGGATCAGTTGCCGTCCCAGCTTTTGCAGGTCATTCCCTATGCGATTACCATTCTCGCCCTGATCGTCGTGGGGATCAGGGCCAAATACTTCCATACGACCGTGAGAGGCATTACCTTCGGGAGTTGATCATGAAAGTCGATGTCGCGATCAAGAATGGACTCGTGGTGCTGGATCAGCAGGCCCGCCGGGCCGGCATCGGGATTCGGAATGGGAGAATATGCGCCCTCGTCGACGATTCGGCGGATCTTGAGGCGCGCGACGAGGAGATCGATGCCGGCGGACTGGCGGTGTTTCCCGGGGCGATCGATCCCCATTGTCACTTCTGGGATCCGGGTTTCCCGGAACGCGAGAACTGGCACACCGGCACGAGCAGCGCGGCGGCGGGCGGGATCACCACGGTGATCGAGATGCCGCTCAGCGATCCCCCGACCATTGATGGGGCCAGCTTCCGGATCAAGCAAGAGCGGGCCCGCGCCCAGGCAGTGACCGATTTCGCGCTCTGGGGCGGCATCGTGCCCGCCAGTCTCGATGGGCTGGACGCGCGCCTGGCCGAGATGGACCGCCTGGGGGCCGTCGCCTACAAGGCATTCATGTGCTGGTCCGCCGTGGAGTATCCTCCGGTCGACGACGGGGTGCTGATCGCCACCCTGGAAGCCCTGGCGGCGCGGGGGCGCATGCTCGCCTTGCACGCCGAGAACGACGCGATCATCAAATATAACGAACAGCTACAACACGCGGCGGGAAATCGAGATGCGCATGCCTACCTTGCCTCGCGCCCCGAGATCGCGGAGTACGAAGCGATTGGGCGCGCCCTTACCCTTGCCGCGCACGCCGGGGCCCCGCTCTATATCGTCCATATGACGCTCGCGGCCGGGGCCGAGTTGATCGCCGCTGCCAGGGCCCGGGGTCAGCGGGTCTGGGCGGAGACCTGCCCTCAATACCTCGTGCTGGACACCAGCGCCCTGGACCGGCGTGGTCCGTACGCCAAGTGCGCGCCACCGATTCGCTCGCGGGCCAACGTCGAACGGCTCTGGCCGGCCGTGTTGGGCGGCACTATCGACACGATCGGCTCGGACCACGCACCTTTCCCCGCCGCGCAAAAGGATCCTGGCTCTACCGATATCTGGGAGGCGCATAATGGCCTGGTGGGGATCGAGACCATGGTGCCCTTGATCCTCTCGGAAGGGGTGAACCGGCGCGCCATGGCCCTGCCGCGGGCGGCCGCGCTCCTCTCCACCAATGCCGCGCGCATCTTTGGTCTCTATCCCCGCAAAGGCGTGATCCAGGTGGGCGCCGATGCCGACCTGATGTTGGCGGATCTCCAGCAGGAATGGACGGTGGAGGGGGCGCGGTTCCTCTCACACAACAAGTGGAGTCCGTATGATGGGATGCGGCTCACGGGGAAGATCCAGCGGACCATCGTGCGCGGTCGGACCGTCTACGCCGACGGGGCGATCCAGGTCCAGCCGGGCTATGGCGAGCAGATTCTTCCCCGCTCATGAGCCTGTCCCGTCTGCTTGCCGCGCGTGCCGCCGAGGACCGCCCGGTGCGGGTGGGCCTGATTGGGGCCGGCAAGTTCGGCTCCATGTACCTGGCCCAGGCGCGGCGCACCCCCGGCGTGCATCTGGTGGGCGTGGCCGATGTGGCGATTGAGCGGGCGCGGGATGCCCTGAGTCGAACCGGTTGGCCGCCAGAGCAGGCGGCGGCCCCTTCGTTCGAGGCGGCCCTGACGCGCGGCGGCACCTACCTTACCGACGACGCGGGGCAGCTCATTGCCTCCGACGCGGTTGATCTGGTGATCGAGGCGACCGGCAGCCCGGCGGCGGGCATCCATCACGCGCTCCTCTGCTGCCGCCATGGGCGTGACGTGATCATGGTGAATGTGGAGGCCGACGCCCTGGTGGGGCCGCTCCTGGCCCGCCGGGCCGCCGAGGCCGGCATTGTCTATTCGCTCGCTTACGGAGACCAGCCGAGCCTGATTTGTGAACTCGTGGATTGGGCGCGCACGATCGGCATGGAGGTGGTCTGCGCCGGGAAGGGCACGAAATACCTGCCTGAGTATCACGCATCCACTCCTGACACTGTGTGGCGCTACTATGGCTTCAGCGAGGAACAGATCGCCACGGGTGACTTCAACGCCAAGATGTTCAATTCTTTTCTGGACGGAACCAAATCGGCGATTGAGATGGCGGCCGTGGCGAACGCCACCGGCCTGATTCCCGATCCGCGGGGCCTGCGATTTCCTCCCGCGAGTGTGTACGACTTGCCCCAGGTATGCCGCCCCAGGAGTGTTGGCGGCACCCTGGAGCAGGCTGGGACGCTTGAAGTGGTGTCAAGCCTGCATCGTGATGGCCGGCCGGTGGCGCACGACCTGCGCTGGGGGGTGTACGTCACCTTCGCAGCCGGATCCGCCTATGTCAAAGACTGTTTCAGCCAGTATGGGCTGATCACGGACGCCACGGGGCAGTATGCGGCGCTCTACCGGCCAGTCCATCTGATTGGGCTGGAATTGGGGATAAGCGTGGCCTCCGTCGCGCTCCGGCGCGAGGCCACCGGCACGCCGGAGACCTTTCAGGGCGATGTCGTCGCGGTGGCCAAACGTGACCTTGGGCCAGGCGAGCAGTTGGATGGCGAAGGCGGCTATACGGTCCATGGCCGCCTGATGCAGGCCACGGACTCGCTGGCCACTGGATGCTTGCCGATCGGACTGGCGCAACGGTGCATCGTGGTTAACTCCGTGCGCGCCGGGGACATCGTCAAGTGGCAGGACGTGCGGATGGACGAGACCGGCGAGGCCGTTCGCGTGCGCCGAGAGATGGAAGCACTCTTCCGGATCGCTCCCGAAATCGTGTGATGCGTGGGGAATGCTTGAAGCTACCCAGGATACAGATGTCCCCTGGTGTGAGGTGGGACGGATGGCTCTCTAAGCTACTATGGGGTAGCAGGGGAGCTTCGCCATCGCCGATGCGCACGGTATCGCGCAGCATTGCCGCGTGCTCGGGAAGAGCGTCACCCGCCGCGACAGCCGCATCAAGGAGATCCAGATAGTGGCGCGCCAGATCCTGCCGTGGGACATGTTGTGCCAGCTTCCAGGCTTCAAATGCGCCGTCCTCGCCAACAAGGGTGCGACCCGGCCACCCGAATGTCGCTACAATCTCGCGGAAGCGGACGG
>DATBTL010000620.1:0-7239 GCA_036559345.1 Chloroflexota bacterium
TGCTTTACTCATACTGATCCTTTCTGGCGGTTTCCCAGGCATAAGCCAGCCAGAGCCTCGCCGTAGGGGGCGCGGACAATCCCGCGCTCGGTGATGATCGCGGTCACATAGGTGGCCGGAGTGACGTCAAAGGCTGGATTATAGACCGGGAAGTGATCAGGCACCAGACGGTGACCGTGCGCGCTACGCACCTCCTCGGGTTTCCGCTCCTCGATGGGAATGGTGTCGCCGGTGGGAGTAGCGAGATCAATGGTGGAAGTCGGAGCCGCCACATAAAAGGGCACGCCATGGGCCTGGGCCGCCAGGGCCACGCCAAAAGTACCGATCTTATTGGCCACGTCACCGTTGGCCGCGATCCGGTCCGCGCCCACGAACACGGCGTCGATTTTGCCCCGCCGCATGAGCGAGGCGGCCATATTGTCCGCGATCAAGGTGAACGGCACCCCGGCCCGATCCATCTCCCAGGCGGTCAGGCGCGCGCCCTGCAAGAGAGGCCGGGTCTCGTCCACGTACACGTGTATAGGCCGGCCCAGCTCATGGGCGACGAAGATAGGGGCGGTCGCGGTACCGATCCCCGCCGTGGCCAAAGCGCCCGCGTTACAGTGGGTGAGGACGCGCATCCCGTCCTCGATCAGCGCGGCCCCCAGTTCACCGATCCGGCGGCAGGCGGCGGCGTCCTCCTCGGAGATCGCGCGGGCCTCGGCCAGCAGCGCCGGGGCGGCGGCTGCGGGCGCGGTGGCTTCCAGGACTCGCAGCTTCGCCCGCATCCGCTCCAGGGCCCAGAAGAGGTTCACCGCCGTGGGACGGGTAGCCGCCAAGCGCATGCAGGCAGTCCGAACCACTTCCTGGAAGGTGGCCACATCCTCTGACGTCTCAGCGGCCAGGAAAGCCGAGTGCGCCACTCCAAAAGCGGCGGCGACTCCGATCGCGGGAGCGCCGCGGACCCGGAGGCTGGTGATCGCTTCGGCCAGCTCCTCGGTTGTGCGACAATGGAGGACCACCTCCTCGAACGGGAGGAGCGTCTGATCCAGGAGCGCGGGATGGTCGTCCTGCCACCAAATGGTCCTGCTCATTGTCCCCTCAAACACCTGGGCATAAAAAAAGCCTCACACGATGAGGCTGAGGTCGCTCGCGCTCCCGGTCTCATCTTCGGCGGATCTCTTACTCATCCGCCACCGGAATTAGCACCCTGGTACACGCCCCATGGGGACACGCCGGGTTGCCGGGCTTCGTAGGGCCGGTCCCTCAGCCGCTCTGGATAAGATGCGCGTCTATGAACTTGTCGCGGACTGGCTTGATGGTAACACAGCATCCGAAATCCCACAACCACCGTCTTGACGCATGTTCCGGCCACGGACTATCTTGAAAACAAGCCTGCCGTGGCTCCCTCGTTCGTGTCCGGCCAGGCGCGGCCGCTCGCCCCCGGTTGCACCCAGTGGACCTATGGATACCGCGAATCTCTGGCCGGCCCTCATGGCGCGCCCACTTGATGATGAGCCTGACGATGTTGAACCGCCCGCGATCGTGGCCGATCGGGTCGGGAAGTCGCGGGGCTCGCGCTGTCCTCCGCTCAGCCGATTGAGTTTTCGGATCGCTCAGGGTGAGCTTGTGGGGCTGATTGGGCCGCCCGGCGCCGGGAAGACCACGCTCCTTCGGCTAGCCGCGACTCTCACGGCACCAGACTCGGGGCGGCTGTACGTGCTTGGCCATGACGCGCGCGCACATGCCACGCTGGCCCGTCGCTCACTTGGCTACATGAGCCAGTCCGGCGGCATCGATCCGGTACTGACCGGCGAGGAACAGGTCCGGCTGGCCGGTAGGCTCCGCGGGTTGGGACGCGCCGCCGCGCGGCGACGGGCTGACGAGCTGTTGGCTCTGGTGGATCTGCAATTGCTGGCCGGCTATCGGGCCGGTCGCTATCCGGCCGGAGCCAGAAAACGCTTGTCGCTTGCCTGCGCCCTGGTGGCCCGGCCCCGCCTGCTGCTGCTCGATGATCCGACGGGGGATCTTCCGGCGCGAGATCGCCAGGCGATCTGGACCGTGCTCCGCCGCATTCGCGCCGAGGAGCGGACCACGATCGTGCTGACCACCCACCATCTGGAGGAAGCCGAGTCGCTCTGTGAACGGGTAGGGATTCTCGACGCGGGCCGGCTGATCGCCCTCGGTAGCCCGAGCGCGTTACAGGCGCAGGTCGCGGGCGCCACGGTGAGCCTCCAGCTCGCGGCGGGATCGGACACCGCCACCGCCGCCTACCTGATCGAGCGGCTGAGCGGCGTGAGATCGGTGTGGACGCGCCCGGATCGCCTGGAGGCACAGGTAACCAGTGCCCATACGTTGCCAAGTATGATTCGGTTGCTTGAGGAACACGAAATCATCGTCCGGCAAGCGACCGTGAGCAAGCCGTCGCTCGACCAGGTCTTCTTCCGCCACACCGGACGCACGATCCGCGACGCCCAGTTGCCCCATGTGGTTGGCACTGGGGCGCCGGATCCCTGCTAGCGGGAGTAGGGGCAAGCCGCTGCGCCTTCTTGTGTTGTATGGCCAGACGTTGCGGCGAGCGGCGCGCTCCCCCTACCCGCTGCTCGGCGTTACCCTGGCGCCGCTCGCCACGCTCTGGCTGCTCTGTCAGTTGTTCGGGGCCCTCCCCCATGCTCTGCGCACCTTTCCCGTCACCAGCTATCTCGACTTCGTGGCTCCCGCTCTGGCCATGGCGAGTGGCCTGCCGTTCGCGCTGTGGTGCGGGAGGTCGGTGGGGCGGGACGCCGATTCGCGCTTCCTCGATCAATTGCTCTCCGCCCCGGTGCCCCGCGCTTTCCCTGCCCTGGGAGCCCTGTTCGCGGGCGGCACGGGAGCGGCGTTCAGCGCCCTCCTCGTGTGTACGGTCAGTCTGGCGGCCGGCACGGCGATTACGGGAGGGATTCGGGGTCTGTTCGCGCTCACCGGCCTCGCGGGCGTCCTCGGGCTGATCTACGCCGGCCTGGCTTGGATCCTTACCGCCCTGGCGCCAAACCGCCGAGCAGCGGGCGCCATCCTGGTCGTGGTGCTGGTGAGCACGCTCCTCTTGACCGATCTGCTGCTGCCAAATGGACTCTTGCCATTCTGGCTCAGAGAAGCCGCCAACCTCAATCCATTGACGGCGGCTATCGACGGAGCACGGGCGGTCAGTTGGCCGCGCGTCGATTGGGGCCGCTGGGAGCGAAACATCCTGGTCCTGTTGGCGCCGGCGCTGGTGGTGACGATAGGCGCGACGGCGCTTCCCCGCCCCTTACGGGGCGAAAGGTAGTAGAGCGTGGCACAAGGCAGTCGCCGATTGTAGGGGCACCCCTCGTGGGTGCCCGGCGGCGTGGCCCGAGGGCACCCACGAGGGGTGCCCCTACAGAGAATCGCCTCGACACTTCTGCCTTGGTGTAATAGCCATATCACAGGTGTGGCCATAGCCCATGGCTGGACGCCATCGCGATGGCCGACAACGCAAGGATCAAACCGCCGCGCGTGCGCCGAAAGTGCGCGGGGTGGGCATGGCCGTGCCGATCGCGGGCGCGCTTTCGATCAGCAGGTCAAGTGCCTCACGTCCATTCGCGATGGCGTCCTCGTAGGTGGCACCATGCGTGTGCGCGATGTGCCCAGCCGCCTCCCATTCCGGAAAGCTCACGATATAGACGCTATCCTCGTCCGACCATTGAATCGTCATGGAGTAGCGCGGTTTCTCGTTCATGCTTTGTCCTCTCCACGCGTCCCGGCGATCCGGCGAAGCGCATCCCGCACGTCGCGCTCTTGATACGCATGCGCATCGTCTCCGTCATGTCCGGAAAGTTCGATCAGTATGCCGGGAACGTCAGGATGTTGCCATGAAGTGTGTGAGCCCCGTTGCCGCACAACGTGCGCGCCTGCCTGCCGCAAGTCCGCCTTACGGGGCCGTAGCTTGCGTGGCATTCCGTCCCATTTCTTCACGCTACAGACGGCACACTGTATGATCATTCACCGATTGCAACATAGCATGACCGATCCTCGGCTGCAAACTTGGCCTGGTGAACCTCGCATCACTCCACGATCCCATACGCGCGCACCGGGAAGGTGCCGACTCCGCGAAACTTCACCGGAACGGCATGAAAGCGGAACCCGGTCGGCGGCAAGTCGACCAGGGAACATAAATGCTCAATGATCGGAATGCCCGCGCCCAGCAGGATCGAATGAACCGGGCGAGCGCCATCAGTCGTGTCGTCGATATTCAGGGAGTCAATGCCAACCAGCACGGCGCCGGAGTCACGCAGGAACTCGGCGGCGCCGCGGGTGAGAAATGGATGGCCGCTGAAGTAGGCGGGGGTGGCCCAATGGCGGTCCCAGCCCGTTCGGACCAGAACCGCCTTGCCCTGAACTTCCTGACCATGGAATAAGGTGGCGTCGATGGCCTTCTCTCCAAGCGCGGAGGAATCTATGACCAATCCGGGAAGATTCGCCAGGCGCTCCAGCCGCAAAGCCGCCAGATCGGCGCCATCCTCGTAGCGATGGAACGGCGAATCAACATAGGTGCCGGTGTTAGCCACCATTTCAATCTTGCCGATCTGAAAGGTGACGCCGTCCGCGTAGACCTTCCGCGACGCCTCGCGGGATAGAAAATCGCACACGATCGGGGCCGGTAGCCCAGGGTAGGTAACCAGACCATCCTCCACGATATGACTGACATCGATCAAGCGTGCCATGCCGGCTCCCTCCCCATTCCCTGATTACGCTACCACCAGGACCACCTTGCCGGTGGTTTGCCGCGCCGCCATCGCCTGATGCGCCGCCGCCGCCTCGGCCAGCGGATAGGTTTGGCCCACGATGATCCGGAGCTTGCCCGTATCCAGGTAGCCCATCAACGCCTGCATCGCGCCCGCGATTTGAGCGGGCCGGCTCATCCATGGTGAGAGCCAATAGCCAAGAACGGCGATGTTTCGGTTCATCAGGTCTCGCCCGCTGAACTGGGCCACTTCGCCGCTCGCGGACCCAAACACCACCATCCGACCGTCGAACGGAGTCAGGCACTGGAGGCTTTGCTGGGCAATCCGCCCGCCGACCATCTCCAGAACGATCTGTACCCCATTCCCGCCCGTGGCGGCGCGCACCCGGTCCACCCAGTCGTCCTCGGTATAGTTGATCCCGACATCGGCGCCCAATTCCCGCGCCAGATCCAGCTTTTCCTCCGTGCTCGCGGTACCGATCACCGTGCCGGCGCCCATCAATTTGGCCAGTTGCACCGCCAGAGTGCCAACGCCGCCGGCCGCCGCGTGGACCAACACGCTCTCGCCCGTTTGCAGGCGGGCGGACTCCTTCAAGAGTTGGTAGGCGGTGAGTCCCTGGAGGGGAAAGGCGGCCGCATGGGCGAAGTCAAGACCGCTCGGGATTGGGATGACCCCGCCAGCTGTCGCGACCGCGTACTCCGCGTACCCGCCGCCAACCAGCGCCGCCACCCGAGTTCCCACCGCTGGGCTCGTAACCCCCGGCCCCATGGCCTCGATCACCCCGGCCACTTCCATGCCAAGCGTGAGCGGCAGTCGAGTGGGGGTCAAATAGGCGCCTTTCCGCTGGGCCAGGTCAGCGTAGTTCACGCCGGCCGCCATCACGCGGATCAGCACCTCTCCCGCGCCCGGCTTCGGGGTATCGAGTTCCTCCAGGTTCATGACCTCCGGACCGCCGGTCCGCTGAATCCGTATTGCTTTCATCAGACGATCCCTATCGGTGTTGGGGCGGTTCGCTACCGGGCGCCACGCGCCGGATTCTCCCGCTCCCCCATGGTACGAGAAGGTGGGATAGGATGTGGTGCTTGGACCGAATACCGACCAACATCGTGGTTACGTCCCTAAGACATGCACTCGACCACAATCGCGAGGCACGACCCCGACATTCTTTGCCCTTTATGCCATGAATAAGGTATGCCTAAGCTGATGCCCGTAGAGAAAGGGAGCGATGCTTGTCCGCCGCGTACGCGACTATTGATTGCCAGACCAACTGCGGCGCCTGCCGCTTATTGGAGACCGGAGACCGCTGGCGCGTGCAATTGCACACGGTCGACGATTCGCTCGAACGGCTCCGGCCGGAGTGGGATCGCCTGCTTGCCGCCAGCGACGCGAATCTTTTTTTCCCTGCCAGCTCCTGGCAGTTACTCTGGTGGCGCCACTTCGGGCACGACTATCTCCCGCGGGTGGTCACCGTCCGCGATCACGCGGGCCGGCTGACCGGTATCGCGCCCCTGATGACCCCCCGCGATCGGCCAGACCAGATCCTGCTCTTTATTGGCGGCACCGAGGTGGCCGACTACCTGGATCTGATCGTCGATGCGTCGGTGGCTCACGAGGCGCGATTGGCCCTCCTCGGCGCCATCCGCGCCCATCTTCCCTGGCGGACCCTGGACCTTCATTGCCTACCTGGAGGTTCTGGAACCCCAGCCGCCCTGGATGAAGCGATGGCCGGCGGCGGAGTTTCGGTGACGCGCGAACAGGAAGACGTCTGCCCGTATGTGCCATTGCTCGGCTCCTGGGATGGATACCTGGGGGGTTTGACCAAGAAGGACCGTCACGAACTTCGGCGAAAATTACGCCGGGCGGTGGATGATCAAGGGGCGGAATGGCGGACCATCAAGACTCCTGATGACCTCGGGCCCACCCTTGATGCCTTTATCGAGCTGCACCGGAGGAGCAGCGCCGCCAAGGCCGAGTTCATGACCGACGCGATGGCAGCCTACTTCCGAGAGCTCGCCGCCCAAACCCTCGAACGGGGAACCCTCCGGATGGGCGTACTCTGGGTCGGAGATACCCCCGCTGCGGGCGCTATGGGTTTCGCCCAGGGCGATCGCTTCTATCTCTACAACTCCGGCTACAATCCGGAGTACGCCGCCCATAGCGTGGGGATCGCGGCGGTAGGGCTCTTGCTCCGCGATGCCGCCGAGGAAGGGCTGGCCATCTTCGACTTTCTCCAGGGGAACGAAACGTATAAGTATATGCTTGGCGCCTTGGACGCCCCGGTTTTCCGCGCCATGGCCACTCGGGAGCCCGAGGATGAGTGAGGAGAGCGACCTCGTAGGTCCGCTGCTGGTGGTAGGCGCCCACCCCGACGACACGGAGTTTGGGGCCGGCGGCACGATCGGCGCCTTCCGCTTGCGGGAGCAGGAAGTCCATTATGTCGTCTGTACTGATGGGAGCAAGGGAACCAAGGACCGATCGCTCAACTCAGCCGATCTGGTGGCGACCCGCGAACGCGAGC
>DATBTL010000621.1:0-7663 GCA_036559345.1 Chloroflexota bacterium
ATGACGAGGAAGCGTTGATCGACGATGGTGACGGCGACGAGACCGGCGATCTCGACGACGTGGGTGAGCTTGGGGACGACTTTTCCGAGTAACCGCTGTATCAGGAAGCCCGGCGCGCCTTCGCGCGCCGGGTGGCCAGGATGAGGGGGATCGGCACCAGCAGGGCCAGCACCGCGAGCACCACGGCGATCCCGATCAGGGTATCGAGGGGGGCGGAGCGGAAGGTGGTCACCGCCTCGTAAATCAGCCAGAAGAGGACGGTGCCGCTTCCGATGAGGGTCATCGCCCAGCCGGTGTAGACCATGCCCCGCCGATCCGATCGCATCATACTTCTCCCCGGCGAACCGGCGGTGGCCTCGACGCCTCCCGCCGGTTCGCTCATGTTCCCGCTAATTGTTCTTGGCGCCCTGGTCGAGCCAGGTGGCGATAGTTTGCACCTGGGCATCCGAAAGATAGGGGCCGCCAAGCGGCATTCGGTTTCCGCCCGGCCAATTGCCGCCTGGTTGGACCATTTTCCACAAGACGCTGTTCTTATGGTCGCCGGGCTTGATCGCGGGGCCGGGAACGATGCTCCCGCCTTTCTGAAGTCCGGCATAGGTCAGGCTCAGACCGCCCAAGGAATTCCCGTTCAGATGGCAGGCCGCGCAATGGGCGGTGAAGATGGTGGCGACATCGTTCTTGAAGGAGACTGGCGCCGCCGAACCGGTACCGCTGGAGGTCTTCCCACCGGACGCACTCTTCTTGCCCAGCCCATCGATCCAGGTGGTGATGGTGGAAATCTGGGCCGCGGACAGGTAGGGTCCGCCAAGGGGCATGCGGTTACCGCCTGGTTGGCCGCTGCCCGGCTGAATGATCTTCCACAATACGCTGGTCGCGTGATTGCCGGGCGTGATCGCCGGGCCGGGGACGATGTTGCCGCCCTTCATGATGCTCGAATAGCTGGCCAGGCTCAGCCCGCCCAGGGCATTTCCGCTCAAATGGCAGGCCGCGCAGTGGGCGGTGAAGATGGCCTGCACGTCGGGGGAGATACTGCCTGCCACCAGGGGATGACCCGTGCCGCCACTCACGGGGCCAGTGGTGGTGCCGCCGGCAACGCTGCTGGTGGTGCTGAAGTCCGGCTTGGGGAAGCCCAGGCCGCCCCACATGAGGAACACAATGATGATCATCCCGGCGCTCATCGAGGCGACCCCGACTGGACGGCGGACCGCCTTCCGGGCCCAGTTGCGATCGTAGAAGGGAAGCAACAGGAGCAGAATGACCACGAGGGTGGGGATTATCACCGTGCCGACAACGATAAAGGGACCGGAGAAGTACTTCAGCAATTGGAAGAGGAACATAAAGTACCACTCGGGCTTGGGGTCAATGGCGGCATGGTTCAGGGGGTCGGCGGGATCCTGGAGCGGGGCCGGACTGGCGAGCGCGAGGAAGATCAGCACCGCGAAGGTGGCGCCAATGTAAAAGATCGCCTGGTACGGCACCTTGGGAAAGAAGGGATCGCCATAGCGAACCTTCCGATCCTCGGGTACGGTAATGCGGACCGGCTTCCGATCGGGCGGTTGCATACCGCGGGGCGTCTCGGGTTTCGCGGTGGTAGCCATCAGTGGCGCCCTCCCCCATGAACCACCTGCTCGTCGCCTTCCAGCACCAGGCCATCAGCCTCGCTGACCCCCTGGATGTTGGTGAGTAAGATGTGGACTCCGATCAGGGTGATGATCAAAGCCGGCAGCACGAGCATATGGATGGCGAAGAAGCGGGTCAGCGTATCACCACTGAGGGTGGGGCCGCCGCGGAGGAGATTCCCCAGAACCGGGCCGGCAATTGGCGCGGAGGCGGCGATGTTCACGCCCACCTGGGTCGCCCAATACGATTTTTGGTCCCAGGGAAGCAGGTAGCCGGTAAAGGCGAAGCCGAGGGTAACCAACAAAAGGAGGACGCCGGTGAGCCAGGTCAACTCGCGCGGATACTTATAGGCGCCCACGTAGAAGCCGCGGAGCATGTGCGCGAACACCAGGACCACCATGAAATAGTTGCCCCAGAAGTGCATGCTCCGGATCAGCGACCCGGCGGGCACGTTATGCATGATGTTATAGATGCTGGACCAGGCGATTGTCTGTCCGGCCAGGCCGGTCGTGGGATTAAACGTATAGGGCGTGCCGGCCGATGCGTTGTAGAACATGGCCAGCATGATCCCGGTCACCATCTGGTTGATGAAGATGAACAGGGTCGTCTCGCCCAGGTAATCGAGGGGGTGGACTCGTTTGGGGACGGGGTGGCTGAGCGCGGCATCGATCACGCCGGAGATATGCAGGCGGTCATCGATCCACCGCATGCCGGGATTTACGCGCGGTTGGCGGGCCATTCGCCTATACCCTCCCCTTGATCGTGATTGAAGAGCCGTCGGGGGCCAGATCGAAGTTGTGTTGCCAGAGCGGATCGGCCGCCGGCCCGCGGGAGACCTGAAGATTCCGGTAATACTGGCTGCCGTGGCACGGGCACTCGAACTTATTGTCGGTCGGGGCCCAGATCACCGGACAGCCGAGGTGACGACAGGTCTGGTCCACCACGCGGATATTGTCCTTGGCGAGCGGCCCAGTCGCGTTGATCTTCTCGATAAACACGCCGACCACCACGCTCTTATCGACCACGGTGGGATAATTAAACGGTCCGGCCACCCCATTCTGGAACGGCAGGATTTGCTTGGTGAGCGGATCGACTACTCCTGCCTCGCTCAGAGCCACCTTCAAGGGTGGTGTGTCGGAGCTTTTGGGATAGAGGTACCGGAGTATGACTCCCACGTATGTCAGGGCGATCGCCGTGCTGCCCACGGTGAGCACCCCGAGCATGAACCGGTTGCGGCTGACCGTTCCCGGAGACTGTGCCGCTGTCGCTGCCATGCCATCCTCCTCAAGGCCTGTATAGGCGTCGTGAACCGGCTCGCGGGGCTGCCTGCCGACCCAAGAAACGGATCCAAAATCGTGCCCGTGCGACCGGTTCCGGCACCGGGCACGGCATCAGGGTACGGGGCGCCCTGCACACTCGGTTGTAGTATACCCAGCCCATCGACGGAGCGGAAGAGTCACGGCGGCAAAGTGTCTAACCCTGCACCACTTTGAGGCCGCCATGATCGCCCAGAGCCAGGGGCAAGACCATATCCATGTGATCGACAAAGACAATACGCAACTCACGCTGCACGTCGCGGGGGATATCGGGCAAATCCTTCCGATTCTTGGCGGGGGCGAGGAAGGTTTTCAGACCGCCGCGGTGGGCCGCCAATACCTTCTCCTTCAGACCGCCAATTGGCAGCACATGCCCGCGGAGGGTGATCTCCCCGGTCATCGCCAGATCGCGCCTGGCCGGCCGCTGGGTGAGGGCGGAGATCAGGGCGGTGGCCATGGTAATGCCCGCCGAGGGGCCATCCTTGGGCACGGCCCCGGCGGGGATATGGATATGCACATCGAGCGTTTCGTGGAACTTCTCATCCAGCCCCAGTTCCTTGGCCCGCGACCGCGCGTAGCTTAGCGCGGCCTGGGCCGACTCGCGCATGACATCGCCCAATTGGCCGGTCAGGGTCATGGTGCCTTTCCCGGGCAGGAGCGCCACTTCGATCGCCATCAAATCACCCCCGGCCATGGTGACCGCCACCCCGGTGGCCACCCCCACCTCGTCCTCCAGTTCGCCCATGCCCTGGAAAAAGCGAGGCGGCCCCAGATAGCGTTCCACCGCCTGTTGGCCGACAATAGTCAGGCCCTTGCCGCCCTCGGCGACCGAGCGCGCCACTTTCCGGCAGATATTGGCGATCTCCCGCTCCAGGTTGCGCACCCCCGCTTCGTGCGTATACTCGCGCACGATGCGGTGCAGGGCAGCCGGGGTGAAGCGGACGCGGTCGCTCAGCCCGTGCTCCTCGCGCTGGCGGGGGACGAGGAACTGCTCGGCGATGTGCAGCTTCTCATCCTCCACGTAGCCGGAAAGCTCGATCACCTCGAGGCGATCGCGCAAGGCGGGAGGAATCGGATCCAGGATATTGGCGGTGCAAATAAAGAGCACCTTCGAGAGGTCGAAGGGCACGTCAAGGTAATGGTCGGCAAAGGCGCCGTGCTGCTCGGGGTCGAGCACTTCCAGGAGCGCGGAGGAAGGGTCCCCGCGGTAATCGGCGCCCAGCTTATCGATCTCGTCCAGGATGAACACCGGATTGATCGTCCCGGCCTGGCGCATGGTCTGGATGATCCGCCCCGGCATGGCGCCGATGTAGGTACGGCGGTGGCCCCGGATCTCCGCTTCGTCGTGGACGCCGCCCAGGGAGATGCGGACGAACTTCCGCCCCAACGCCTGGGCGATGGATCGGCCCAGGCTGGTTTTCCCCACTCCCGGCGGCCCCACGAAACAGATGATCGGGCTACGCATGCGCTCGGTCAGCTTCCGCACGGCCATGAACTCGATGATGCGCTCCTTGGCCTTGGGCAGGCCATAGTGCTGCTCATCCAGCACCCGAGCCGCGTGTTTGAGATCGAGATTGTCCTCGGTTTGATTGGTCCAGGGAAGGGTCAACAACCAATCAAGATAGGTACGGATGATTCCCACCTCCGGTGAGGCGGTCGGCATGGCGGAAAGGCGGCGCAGCTCCACGTCGGCTTTCTCGCGTACCACGTCTGGGAGGGTGAGGCTATCCAGGCGCTCACGCAGATCCCCAAGGTCTTTAGTGAAGCTATCGGTTTCTCCGAGTTCCTTCTGGATCGCTTTCAGTTGCTCGCGGAGGAAGAATTCTCGCTGTGACTTATCGACCTCCTGCTGGACCTGCGAGTGGATGCGATTTTGCAGATCGAGCAATTCCAGTTCGCGGCTGAGATGAATGATTACTTTTTGCAGGCGCTCGGCGGGATCGAGTGTCTCCAGGAGATCCTGGCGCTGCGGCATGGAGAGATCGAGGCTGCTGGCCACCAGATCGGCCAGCCGGCCAGGCTCCTCCACGTTCATGGCGGCGATGTAGTGGTCCTCGGGCAGATTCTTGCTGGACTTCACGCACTTCTCGAAGAGGGCGAGGACGGCCCGCATCAGCGCCTCGGTCGTGATCGGCTTATCGATGTTCTCCTCGATCGGCTCTACGCGCGCGATCAGGAAGGGGAGGATTTGATCGTATCCGAGGATACGGACCCGGCGTTGGCCCTGGACCAGCACGTTGGTGTGGCCGTCGGGGAGCTTGAGGATGCGGCCAACCGTGGCCTCCGTCCCGACCGTATACAGATCGTCGGGGCCGATCTCTTCTTGCTCGGGGTTCCGCTGAGCCACCACGAGGATCGGGAGATTCCGCGAATTGGCCTCCTCCACGGCACGGGCGGAGGGTTCGCGAGTGACATAGAGACTGATCCCGATCTGGGGGTAGATCACGGTATTGATCAGAGGCAACACCGCCAATCGCAGCAGATGGGGATCCAGAATTGGCGGACTCTTACGGGCGCGAGGCATAACGGGTAACCCCTCTCTTTGGGGCCTGACAGCGGAATCGAGGCCGCCGGTTTTTCGGTCAATTGTAGCGCCTGTGACTCTGGGTAGCCAGTAAACCCGATTGACAGGTGAGGGAAGCACTCTCTAAAATAATGGTACACCTGTCTGATCACCAAAAGCAGTACTGCGAGGCTTGTGATGCGGATGCCGGCAGAGCCGCAAACCCTCTGGTGTTGGTGCGTGACTCAATGGCGGGAACCGATACAGAGCGTGCATAGTCTCCCTGGGCTAGGGGGACGAATGCCTTAAAGGTGCCCGGCCGAGATGGTCAGGCGCCTTTTTTATTTGTCCCGAGAGGGCAAGCGGTGGGGGCGGTGAAGGGTGGGCCACGTACTGGTTTTGAATGCCACCTATCAACGGCTGAATTTTATCTCGCTCCAACGGGCGATCGTGCTTTTGCTCAAGCAAAAGGCTGAGCCGATCGAGGTCGATTGCACGGCCAAATTGCGCTCCGAGCGCCAGGCGTTTGACTCACCCGTGGTGATCCGCCTGGTCAATTACGTGCATGTGCCGTATGAGCGGTTTACCGTGCCGCTCTCGCGCCGCACCCTGATTAACCGGGACAACCATATGTGCCAGTTCTGCGGCGACACCGAGGGGCCGTTGACCATCGATCATGTGATGCCTCGTTCGCGCGGCGGCGCCACCTCCTGGGACAACTGCGTGGCCGCCTGCTTGCGGTGCAATCATCGGAAGGGTAACAAGACTCCCGAGGAAGCGCATATGAGGCTGCGCACCGTGCCGCGCCGGCCCAGCGATCCTTTCTCCATCCTCTTCGATCGGGCGCGGCATAACGCCGTGTGGGAGAAATATGCTTAATGTGAATCGAAGCCGGGGACTGGCGTCCCCGGCTTCGATTCACATTATGAAAAAAGGCTTTTCCGGAACTCTATTCTCCCGTGCTGCCGAAGCCGCCGCGCGTGGGGGCATCCATCCGCGGCACCTCCTCCCACTGGGCCCGGTCCACGCGCACGAAGATGCCCTGGGCCAGCCGCTCGCCCCGCTTCACGGTGACTGGCGAGGCAGTGAAGTTGTAAACCTGGCAGCGCACCTCGTCGCCATCTCCACGATAGTCCTGATCGATCACCCCCACTCCGTGCGGCACCGAGAGGCCCTTGCGGCGGGGAGTGGAGCTACGGGAAGTGATCAGCAGCATATAGCCGGGCGGGGTGGCGATTGCTACACCGGTCGGGAGGAGCGCAATCTCGCCGGGAGCCAGGACCGTCTCCTCGCGGCAGTAGAGATCGAAACCCACGGCGCCGGGAGAGGCGTACTCCGGGAGCGGGAGATCGGGATCGAGCCGGCGGATGCGTACGCTCAAGGTTTCGCTCATCTTTATTCCCCCTGGCGGAGTGCGTGCATATCCGCCCGCAAGGAAGGATAGAGCCCGAGGTAGCGCGTATAGCGATCAGCATAGCGATCGACCATCAGCGGATCGGGCACGACCGCCGGCTCCAGCGCCACGGTGGCATCGCAGGCTGCCTGAAGTTCGGCAAAGTGGCCAAGATGCGTGGCGGCCAGTAAGGCCGCTCCCAGGGCGGACTGCTCGCCCGTCGCGAGCGGAATGAGCGGCTGGCCGAGTACCGCGGCCACGATCGCCCGCATCAGGGGGTGCCGCGCGACGCCGCCCGCCAGGAGAATCCGATCCGTCCGCACACCGGCGGCCCGCAGCGGCTCCAGCGCCTGGCGGAGGCTGAACGCCACGCCCTCCAGCACGGCACGCGCCAGGTGCGCGCGGTCGTGATCCAGGCGCAATCCCACCAGGGCGCCGCTGGCGTCCGGGTCGAGCAGGGGGGTGCGCTCGCCCGCCAGATAAGGCAGGAAGAGCAGCCCGCCGGCGCCCGCCGGCGCGGTCGCCGCCAAATCCATAAGCCGCGCCTCTCCACCCGGCGCCTGATCGTCCAGCACCGTTTCGCGCAGCCAACGCAGGGACAGACCGGCGCCGAGCGTGGCGGCGAGCGCGAGGTACACGCCGGGAATGGCGTGGCAGAGAGTACGGAGCCCATGCTCGGGCCGGGCCAGCGGGCGGGCCAACGGGGTCACCAACTGGCCGCCGGTAGAGATACTGATCAGCAAGGTGCCGGGCGCCAGCAAGCCCGCGCCGATGGCCGCCATGGCCTGATCGCTCCCGCCGCAGAGTACCGGCGTGCCCTCGATCAGGCCG
>DATBTL010000622.1:0-3831 GCA_036559345.1 Chloroflexota bacterium
GCTGCCGCGGATGGGCCGGGCCCGCCCGTTTGGGCGGCCCATCGGTCTCCACCCAGAGGTAGAAGGCGCCGCTCTGGACAAACTCCCCCGGCTCGTCGGGAAGCCAGGCGCCGTGTACGCACCGCATACGACCTCCTTCCCGGAAGCGCCGCCACCCTATGTGGACATCAGTTGTAGGGGTACCGCGTTGCGACTTCCGGCACGGCCCACTAAAAGAAGTGTAGCGCCCGCCGCTTAAAACTTATAGAAGTGGTTGCGGATCTCGTAGTCCAGATCCTGGACGGCGAAGGATTCCGCTTCGGCTCGCCGTACCTTCAGATAGGCCCGCCCCATCAACTCACCCATCGCCTCCCGCAAGAGCCGGTTCGCCGCCAGGTAGTCCAGCGCCTCCCCCATGCTGAGGGGCAGCCGGCGTATCCCACGAACCTGCCGCTCTTCCTCGCCAAGGCTTGCCGGATCCACGTCGCACGGCTCGCCAGGACTGAGCGAGCGTTCAATGCCATCCAGGCCGCAGGCGATCAGGCCTCCGAGCGCCAGGTAGGGATTGGCACTCCCATCGACACATTTCAGTTCTATATTGTACGTTTGTTCCTCGCGGCCCCAGAAGGGTGAGGCTACCCGTACCGCCGCCTCCCGATTATCCAATCCCCAGCTTGTGTAGGCGCTGCTCCATGCCCTGGGCTGCAAGCGGCGGTAGGAGTTGTAGCTGGGACAGGTAAGGGCCAGCAGGGCCGGTAGGTGATTGAGGATACCGCCGATGAAGTGCCGTCCCAGATCGCTCAATCCGCGCGGGTCGGAGGGAGCATAGAGAAGATTCCGGGTCATCTCGCGATTCCAGATGCTGATATGCAGGTGGCAGCCGCTGCCGATCTGGTCGGGAAATGGCTTGGGGGCGAAACTGGCCAGCAGGCCGTGGCGGAGCGCCACCCCACGCACCGTGTCGCGCAGTTTGATCTGGTTGTCGGCGGCGCGGAGGGCGGGCGCGTGGCGAATGGAGATCTCTTGCTGGCCCGCGCCATACTCGTTGATCGCCTGTTCCACCTGCAACTCCTGGGTATCCAGCGCCTCCAGCATCTCGTGCATCACGGCCGCCGAAAGGTCCAGGCCAATCGCGCTGTAGACGGGTGCGTGGTCGAAGGGCACGTAGGCGCCATCCTGTTCGCGGGCCAGGTAAAACTCGTTCTCGAAGCTGGCCTGGATGGAGAAGCCGAGGCGGTCGGCCCGGCCATTGATTTCCTTCAGGAAGGAACGAGGACAGGCCCCCCAACTAGCGCCTTGATGATTCAGTTGATCGCAGAGCATGCCGGCGCTACTGGGGGTCCAGGGGAGGAGAGTGAAAGTGTCGGGGTCGGGGACCAGGCGGATCTCGCCCACCGGCTCCATCCCCTTGATCGTTACCATGTCCTCCAGGAGATTGATCGCCATCTGGGCCCGGGTCAGGCCAACCCCCTCACGTATCTTGTTAGCCAGATGGGCGACATGGATCGCCTTGCCGCGAGTGACCCCGCTAAAATCGCAATAGAGAAAGCGGACCAGACGCACCTTCGCGTCCCGCGCCTGCTTCACCAGATCTTTGTGATTCACGCACTCCCCCTCCAGGCCGCTCGGGCGGCTTCCTGCGCGCAATGGTACCAGACCAGGGCGGGTCAACTCCGCGTCTCCTCCGGATCCTCGGCCAGGCCATTCCGGATCGCGTAGACCACGGCCTGGGCGCGGTCGCGCAAGCCTGCCTTGCTGAAAATATTATTGGTATGGGTTTTCACCGTGGCCTCCGTGATCACGAGCCGTTCGGCAATCTCTCGGTTGTTGAACCCCCGCGCCACCAGCCGCAAGACATCAGCCTCACGCGGGGTCAGGTCGTCGGGCAATCCCGCGGCCGTGGTACGGGCGGGCGTGGCCGCGCGTCCCATGGCGGCGCGGATCACCCGCAGTTGCACGGCGGGGTCGAGCAGGGCGTTGCCGCCATGGACGGCGCGGATGGCCTGCTGGATCTCCTTGGCGCTCGCCCCCTTGGTGAGATACCCGCGGGCGCCCGCCTCAAGAGCCCCGAACAGCGATGCGTCGTCGGCGTAGGTGGTCAGGACCACCACCCGCGTCTCGGGATGGGCCCGCGCGATCTGGCGCGTGGCCTCGACTCCGTCCAGCCGCGGCATGCGCAGATCCATCAGCACGACATCGGGCCGCCGCTCGTCTACCAGGCGCACCGCTTCAATCCCATCGGCCGCTCCTCCCACCACCTCGATCCCGGGACTCAGCCCGAGGAGCATTTCCAGGCCCTCGCGCACCACCGTCTGGTCATCGACGACCAGGACGCGGATCGGTAGTTCGCTCATGTCGGCAGCCATAGCCGGACCCGGAAGCCGGTCGAGGTCGGCCCGGCTTCCAACCGCCCGCGTGCCAACTCGGCCCGCTCGCGCATCCCCTCCAGACCGTGGCCACTACCGGCCAGGGGCGTGGGGCGGCACGGGCCCTCGTCCTGCACCGTAAGCTCCGCCCCGTCCGCGGTGTAGCGAAGGAGGATAGCGACCGACGAGGCCAGGGTATGCTTCCGCACGTTGGTCAGCGCCTCCTGCGCGGTGCGGTAGAGAGACAGGCGGGCCTCCGGGGTGACAGGGCCCTCCACGCCCTCCACGGTGAGACGGCAGGGGATGCCCGTGTCGCGCTCAAAGTCGGCGGCCAGCCGCGGCAAGGCTTCGGGGCCGGGTAGCGCGTCCCCGCGCAATGCTCCCACGGCCCGCTTCGTCTCCTCCAGTCCATCGCGCGCCAGACCGCTCGCTCGCTCCAGGGCGGCGACGGCCGCCGGATCGCCGGGGCGCTGCTCGACCAGCAGGCGGGTACCCTCCAATTGCACGGCCAGCGCCGAAAGGGTATGGGCGAGGATATCGTGAATCTCGCGGGCGATCCGGGTCCGTTCATCCAGAGTGGCCGCGTGGATCTGGGCATCGCGCCCGGCCAGAACCTCCCGCAACAAGAGCTCAGTCGTCTGTTTCTCCTCTCGCAGACGGCGAAAGCTGGACATCGCCAGATACGCGAAGACGAGGCCGGTGGTTGATGAGAGGAGGTTGCCGGGATCGATTGTGCGCGACACCAAAATGGCGGCCGTCTCGTAGCCGATCGTGATGAGCGCGGCCATGACGGCCCCCATGGGGGTTGGAAGTCGACTGGCCTGGGCAAGGGCCACGATGGTCATCATAATCCCGATCCCGAAGAGGGACATGGCTTCCATCGCCACCCCTCCCGCTCCTGACAACCCAATGGCTAGGGCAAGGGCCCACAATGGTAGGGGGCGGAACGAGACTAAGAGAAGAAAGGCCACGGCGAAGGTTAGGGCCACCAGCCACGCCAGGAATGCGTGCGTACCAGCTCCGTGGGGCGTCCCTCGCGCGACGCCGATGATCACAATCAGCACCACGGTCAGGGTAATGCTCCGCACCACTCTCTCGGGGAGGAGCGACGCGGGGCGGCCTACCGGCGGGGCGGCCGGCCCTGAGATGCCTGATATGTGACGCGCGTTCATGCCGGATATTCCTTCGATTCGGGACGGAAGTGCCGTCCGGGCGGGTGACGGCTCACGCCGCTTGCAGTGCAGTATAGTGGACAACCCACGCTTCCCTCTAGAGAAGCGCGGGTTGGGGATTAGGCGTGGCGGGTTAAGCCGCAAGTGCTTGCCGTGCCGGGCCCGACCGGGAGACCATGTATACCCGCAGCGCCAGCCCCGCCGTGCGGGTCGCCACCATCGCGATGGCCATCAGGACGAAGGCGGCGGTCCAGGCGTCCGCCCCGGTGATCTGGTGGTCGAAGGAGAACCGCCCCACTTGCGCCTGCCATACG
>DATBTL010000623.1:0-4485 GCA_036559345.1 Chloroflexota bacterium
TTGATCAAGCGGAGAAGATTCTGCCCGTTGCGATGAATAATCCGCACTTGCTTATCCTGTTCCTCGGTCAACTCGCCATCCAACCGATCCAACAGGAGTTGGGATAGAGCCAGAATGGCATTGAGCGGGGTCCGCAGTTCATGGCTCATATTGGCGAGAAACTCACTCTTGAGCCGGTTGGCGCGCTCCACTTGCTGATTCTTGGCCGCCAGTTCCAGGCGCTGGGCCGCCAGTTCGGTGTTGCGGCCCGCCAATTCCTCGTTCCGGGCCTGGATTTCCGTTCCTTGTCGTTCGAGTTGATCGAACTGGTCTTTCAGACGCGCGTTGGCGGCGCCGAGATCGGCCAGCAGGATCCGCATGCGCTGATGCACCGTCGCGTTGGAGACCGCCACGCCCAGGGGAGACATCGCCTCGGCCAACGCCTCCAGCCGGGATTCAGTGGGCGGCCGCAACCAGCCGAGCGCCACCACGCCCAGAATATGGTCCTGGAAGATAAGTGGTTCGCAGACCAGGACGCGGGGAATCGCCGTGCCCAGGCCGGGTCGGACGAGGAATCGGGTATCCTCGGGCACGTCTTCCACCACCACTCGGCTTTCCGTCCGGGCCGCCTGGCCTACCGGTCCCTCGTCCAGGCTCACCGGCTCCGCGTTAGCCTCATGTCCCGCGGCCGGAAGTAAACGGCGGCCTGCCTCATCATAGAGGTAGAGCACGGCCAGTTCACAGCCAAGGGTGCGGGTCAGGGCGGCCAGGGTCAGCCCGGCCAGCCGATCCATTTCGAGGGTAGACGATGCGGCCAGTTGCACCTGCTGCTGGGTGACCAGACGTTGCTCGCGGCGACCCAGATCCTTGTTCGCGGTCTCCAGGGCCTCCGCGCGCTCCGCCAGGGTGCCAAGGAGCTTCCCTTCCCGCGTGGAGGAACGGATGGCGACGCTGCCGGCCGCCAGGCCGATTACCGCCAGGATCAGGACCACCACGATCGTGGTGGTCTCGATGCGCGATGCCTGGTCCGCCAGTTGGACGTCCCGCGCGCTCACCGTGGCTTCCGCCGCCGCCGCTCGGTTCCGTATGGCATCGAAGAGTGCTTTACCGGTTCCGGATGCTACCTCGGTCAGTGCTTGGGTGCCGTTTCCGTTCCGCGTCAGGGCGATTTCCGGCTCGGCGACCTGCTGGCGCCATTGAGTGGCGATCGCCGCCAGTTGGGCCACCTGAGCTGGCAAGCGAGGATCAACGCCGGAAGCGGCCCGGCTCAGACTATGTAACGTGATCGGTAGATTGGCGGTGGCGTCGGTATAGGGCTGAAGAAACGTGATTTGGCCGCTGATCATGTAGCCGCGCATGGCGGTCTCCATGTCGTCCAGCAGCTTGATCGTCCGTTCGAGGTTGAGGGCGGCGGTAGATGCCGCCTCCTGCTGGGTTCGGGTGTTTCCCGCCAGGGCGCCGAGGCCCAGCGAACCCAAAACCAGAAGCGCCACGGTGAGCCCCAGGACGATCGAGCCAATCCGTCTCCGGCCGAGCCGTCCGCCCGCCCTCATCGCCACCCTCGTCCTCCCGGTTCCCCTGGCGCGCTGGTAGATTCGGGTTCAGTATACAGGGTGGCGCCGCCAGGAAGAGGCAGTCCGCGACAATCGCTAGGGCGACCCGATGGAGCCGCTGGATCGCTCCTTATCGCACGGTGAAGGCATGGGTGCCCATCTGCTTGCCGTTGACATCCACTTCCACGTGATAGGAGCCGGGAGCCAGGGTCTGGCCGGGATCGAGATAACTCAACATGGCAGAGCTATCGGAAGGCATGGTATCCGGGTTGAACCGGCTTACCTGGCTGGAACCATCGAACAACTTCACTTGCACCTTGGTCTGTTTGGCCGTGGCGCCGGTCACTTCGTAGTAGACCGCGATCCCTGTCGTCCCGTGGGGGAACACATCCACTTTCGAGGACGGCGGGTTGGAGCCGGACGGGTTCCAGGCGTCATAGGCAGCCTTGTCCGTGGTAAAGACATTGCTCACCTGCAAGCCCTTGAAGTGGCTTACGAGCGCGGAAGCAACCGAGCCCAGCACGATCAGTCCCACTACCACCGCGACGATAGTGCCCAAAATTCCGCGTGGACGGCGCCGCCCACCGAGAAGCCACAGCAGGATGTTCATCAGTGTTTCCCTTTCCTCTCCGACGAGGCCCTGCCCAGTGGCGGCCCTCTAGCACGGCTAGTAGACCACGATATAATCGCATACGCAATCAACCGATTGGCGCATCGCGCGATAGTTTGTGAGCGGCCAACCACCGCTCCCCAACCGCCGACTTCTACGCGAAAGGGCCTCCGGCTGAGGCCGGATGTGGTCCATTTCATCGGCGCGCGTGGCGCCCTCGGGCGCGTTTCTGGACTAAGGTCGCGCGAGGGCGGGCGCCATGATGTGCCAATCGTGGTGACTCTCATAGGCGGCGGCCAGGCGGAAAAGGGTGGCTTCGCCAAAGGGACGGCCAAGGAGTTGGAAGCCAACCGGAAGGCCGGCGGAAAAGCCGCATGGGAGGGTCAAGGCGGGCTGGCCGGTAAGGTTGGCGGCGATCATATGGCGGAGCGCCCCGGTCATCGGATCCTCTCCGTTCTGGTCCGCCAGCAACACCTGGTGCATCAGCACCGCGGTGGTGGGGAGGGTGGGCGAGATGAGGGCATCAAGGCGGTGGGTGGTAAAGAGCGCCCGCATCTGGTTCCGGAGGACGGCGCGCGCCCGAAGCGCGGTCACGTAATGGGTCGCGGGCACCAACTCGCCCAGTTCGAACATTACGCGGGTAGCCGGATCGAGGTCGGCCCCCCGTTCACGCAGGGTGTGACGGTGATAGGCGCTGGCGTCGGCTAGCAGGATTGTCACCCCAACCGGGGCCATCAGATCGAGCGAGGGCATCTCCACCTCCACGATCCGCGCTCCCCACAAGGCCATCTCACCAATGATCCGCTCCACGGCCTCCCGCACTCCGTCCCAGACTCCATGGCCAAAGGAGAAGCCGCGCTCGACGCCAATGGTCATGCCGTCGATCCCCTCGCCCGGCGCCGCCGTATAGTCCACGGGCGGGGCGGCGATGCTGCCGGAGTCGCGCGCGTCATAACCGGCCAGGGCTTGCAGCAGGATGGCGCAGTCCTGTACCGAGCGGGTGATCGGCCCCACGTGATCCAGCGAGGGGCTCAGGGGTACGATGCCATACCGGCTCACCAGGCCGAAAGTCGGTTTTAGGCCAACCACCCCATTCAGGGAGGCCGGCTCCCGGATCGAGCCTCCGGTGTCGGTACCGATGGCCCCGAAAGCCGAGCGCATCGCCACGGCGACCGCGGAGCCGGCGCTGGATCCGCCGGGGTAACGCTCGTGATCCCAGGCGTTTCGGGTGGGCGGCTCATTCACGCCGTAGGCGAACTCATGGGTGACCGCCTTGCCGACGATCACCGCGCCCGCCGCGCGCAGCCGCTCCACCACCGCCGCGTCGTAGGTCGGGACGAATCCCACCAGGGCCCGCGATCCCGCCTCGGTGGGAATGTCCTTCATATAACAGAGATCCTTGACCGCGATAGGGATGCCATGCAAGGGACCGCGAGAGAGGCCCGAATCCAACTCACGGTCGAGGCGCCGCGCGTCCTCGCGCGCCTGCTCATGAAGGACCAGGGCATAGGCATGGACCAGGGGCTCGGTCCGCTCGATCTGGGCCAGGGTATCCTCGACCAACTCCAGGACCGAGAGGGACCGCTCCGCGATCAAGCCGCCGGCCTCCCCGATCGTCAGATTCCGCGGCTCGCTCATGCCGGCTCTTCCGGCCAGCGCGGATCAAACTCCAGGATCGGATTGACGTTCGTAAGATCCAGGTGATCGAGCAAGGCGATGGAGGCCAGTTGATCGCTCAGCGCGGCCGCCAACGGGGCCACGTCCTCAGGGGGCAAGGTCAACCCGGCCGCCTGGGCCAGGAGCACCACGGTATCCAGACTGATCCGGGCCGTGTCGGTTGGGTGAATGTAGGCCATGACTTCCTCCCCTAGTACAGCTTGGCACAAATCGATAGTCGGTTGTAGGGGCACCCCTTGTGGGTGCCCTGGTTCGGAACGCCAAAGGGATGACCCTACCGGGAATGGCCTTGGAACGTCCGCCTCGGTGTACTAGCAGGGGGGAGGCGTATCCGCCAGCCAGGTTTCCGCCCACTCGGCGATCGCCCGCATCACCCCATTCAGGGCCCGGCCGGCCTCCGTCACTTCGTACTCGACCCCAACCGGAGAACCAGTAAGCACTCTTCGTTCGACCAGGCCCACGGCTTCCAGTTCGCGGAGGCGATTGGTCAGCAGTGTATCGGTGATCCCGGGGACGCCGGCGAGAATCTCATTGAAGCGGTGCGGTCCTTCAAGCAACACGCGGAGAACCAAGCCCACCCAGCGGCGCTCCAGGATTGAGAGGGCACGAATGTACGATGAGCACAGAGCGGGCGAATCCGCCGCGCCCGCGTCACGAGGGCCACCT
>DATBTL010000624.1:0-18282 GCA_036559345.1 Chloroflexota bacterium
CCAATGCGCGTCCTCCGGATGGCTAGTGCCGAACGCCTAACTTATGCACCAGGGTGTGATAGAAGTACGATCGCTCCTGCCCACGCACGAAGCGGGCCATTCTCGGTCCCACCCGAACCACTACCTGATCGTTGCTGAGCAGGTGGACATCGCTCTGGCCGTCGAAGCTGGCGCCCGCCTCGTGGTCCGTCTGCACGGTCAGCCGGACCTCGGTGGTCTCGGGCAACACCAAAGGGCCACGCAATGAAAGGTGGGCGCTAATGGGCACCAGGACGAGGTTCCGCACCTCCGGGTGCAGGATCGGCCCTCCGGCGGCCAGGGCATAGGCGGTGGAACCGGTGGGAGTGGCGACCAGTACCCCATCGGCGGTATAGATGGTCAAGCCATGGCCATCGATGCTCGCGTGGATTCTCACGACCCGCGAAAGTTGCCGGCGCCCCACCACCACCTCGTTCAGGCAGTCATATCGGCCCATGAGCGCGCCCTCCCGGTACAATTCGGCATCGATCATGATGCGCTCCTCGATCCAGTAGTTCCCACCCAGCAGGGTCGGCAAGCGGTACTCCAACTCATCCGGCTCCAACTCGGCCAGGAATCCCAGCTTCCCCAGATTGATCCCCAACACGGGAACCCCATGCGGGGCGGCAAAGCGAGCCGCCCGGAGCATGCTGCCGTCGCCACCCAGTACGACACACACATCGACCTGAGGGATCAGAGCCTCCACCGCCGCGGTATCCCAGACGGAGCTTGTATGGACTGGGAGGCCCAGTCTATCCGCTAACTCGCGCACCTGGTCCGCCATGGCACGGGCCGGCCGTACTTTTGGGTGATAGAATACCGCGACCCGGCGCAGGGGCGGACTGCTAAAGGGCTCGGTCGGCAGAAGGGGTATCTGGGCCACTGAGCACTCCCGCTATGCTGCGTTCAAGGTCATCGTCATCCGGCGCCGGGCCGTGATGCAGCCAGGCGAGAAACTCACGATTCCCGGCCGGTCCGGTGATGGGAGAGCGGAGCAGACCGCCCACGCGCCAACCGTCGTCGCGGGCGCGCCCCAACACGCGGCGCAGCACCATCGCGTGCGCCTCGGGGTCTCGTACCACGCCTCCCTTGCCAACGTAGCGCTTGCCGGCCTCGAACTGCGGCTTGATCAAGCAGATTGCCTGGCCGTCGTCGGCCAGCAACCGCCGGATCGCCGGCAACACCAGGTCAAGGGAGATGAATGATACGTCGATTGTAGCCAGCGCGGGCCGCTCCGGCAACTCGTGGAGGTAGCGGATGTTCACCCGCTCCATCACCACCACCCTTGGGTCCGTCCGGAGAGTCCAGGCGAGCTGTCCGTATCCCACGTCGATCGCGTACACGCGCGCCGCGCCGCGCCGCAGAAGCACATCGGTGAAGCCTCCCGTGGAAGCGCCGGTGTCGAGCGCCACCACGCCGGCCACGAGGACAGGGAATCGATCCAGAGCCGCCGCCAGCTTCAGGCCGCCCCGGCTGGCGTACGTGACCGGCGGGCGCTCCACGACAAGCTGAAGGTCCTTGGCGACGGCCTGTCCGGGACGCATGAGGAGCAAGCCGCCGGCACTGACCAGTCCACCCTCGATCAAGCGTTGGGCTTCTCCGCGTCCCCCAGCCAGGCTCTGATCGACCAAAAGCTGATCGAGGCGGACTTTTTCGCCCGCCCGTGATTTTGCTTGATGTGACACCTACGGTACAGCCAAATCCAAAATCCGGAAGAGCCCCCTACTACACCCTGACCTTTAGACAGTACCATGGTACTCAAGAGCAGGCGTTCCCATCGATACTCCCTCTCACAATCATCAGCGCCAACCGCAAAAGGAAAGCCCATGCATTCTCGTCCGCGGAGCGGATTGCTTCGTCACCTGGTTCTCACGCTCATCGCATTGCTCGTGGTACATAGCACTCTCGTCGCGCCCGGTCAGGCATATGCCGCGAACGCCAATTTTTCCAATCAGGCCATCCAGGCCATGACACAACTCGAGCACGACTTTTACGACGCGCATGCCGGGCTCTACCGCGCGACGGGCGGGCAGCATGAGCCGTATATCGCGCTCTGGCCGACCTCCCAGGTGCTGGCCGCCGCGATCGCCGTGGCGCGGAGCACGCACGCGGGGCCGGATATCGCGCGAGTACGTCGCATCATCGGATCCCTGCACATCTTTCTGTCACCTCAGGGCGGGTATCACGCGCGCATTATCCGCAGCCTTCGCTATACTGATGACGATAACTGGATCGCGCTCGACCTCCTTGACGCCTACGATCTGCTGCACGACCCGGCGTACATCGCACGCGCGGAGTCTATCTTCGCGTACCTGATCACCGCCTGGGATACTAAGCACGGTGGCGGCCTTTTGTGGGCCGACGGGAGTAGCGACCGGCCTACCGTTTCCACGGCGCCCGCGATCACCATCGCGGCACGTCTGGCCGTTCTAACGCATAAGAGCGTGTATCGCGACTGGGCCCGGCGTCTCTATGCCTGGGAAAACGCGAATCTGGGCGCACCCAACGGATTGTTCTGGGATCATGTGGGGATGAACGGCGCCATAGACAAGGACATCGTGTCCTACAACCAGGGCGTGATGATTGACGCCAACCTGGCCTATGCCAAACTTACGGGCAGCGCGGCGTACCTGACGGAGGCGCGGCATATCGCTGCCGCGGCCGCCGCGGCTCTGTCCGGGCCGCGCCTCAATCGAGGCCGCTACGCCGCCTTTGACGCCATCTACTATCAGGCGCTTGCTCATCTGAACGCGGCGTCACCGAAGTCGGCCAGCCTCGAACAGGCGCGGTCCTTCGTGCGCTGGTTCTGGCCAATCGCCCGCCAACCACGCGCGCCCGCGAATCGTACGGAGGAAGATGTGCTGGAGCAAGCAGGGTTCGTGTCTACGGCGCTGGTGGTGGCCGCCACCACGAGCTAGCCCGACCAAGGCTTGCTGGGGCGAGCCACACGACCACTGTCCAGGCGATGAAGAGGGGGAAGACCGCTTCGCGAAACACCATGGCGGGCATCAAGACATGATCAAAGTCCCAGCCGGTAAGCGAGGCATTTGGCGAACCTCCCAGCACGAATTGCAGGTGCAGGATCTGAAAACTGGCAACATAGTACAGCACGTCCGCGACCGACAACAGGATGAACAGCCAGAACGGGGTCGACAACAGGGCAAGGAACGGCACCAGCCAGATGAAGTACTGAGGGCTATATACCTTATTCAAAAAGAAGAACCAGGCAATCAACGCGGCGGCGGCGGGGATCGTCAGATCGGTCCGGCCACGCCACTGCAAGGAGCCAAGGATCGCTACCGCCGCCAGGATACCAAGCTCGCTCAAGGCATTCACGGTAGGCGTGCTCAGGCTCAGGCCACGCAGCAGAGTCCAGACGTTTACCTCGGGCGGCCGATCCCGATTGAAGGTAAAGAACAGCCCCCACTCGTGGCGATTCAGGATGGCGAATGGCGCGTTGATTGCCGCGCTCAGCACCAGGAAGAGGCCAAGGATGCGCGACGCTTGCCGCCACTCACCACGCCGCGCGCGCTCAATAAGCACCAGCGGCAGCCAGAGTATGGCGAAAAACTTGAGCCATACGCTGAGCGCCAGCAACCCGGTAGCGGACATGTCGTGCCGCCTGCCGCTAAACAGCAGGAGCGCGGCGAGACCGGGGAATAGCGCGAGGACATCCCAGTTGAGGCCCGTATAGAGCACCAGGGCCGGCGAGAGCGCGAGCAGCCAGGGGTTCGCGCCGGGCCGGCGCGACACGACAAGCACCAGACCGCAGGCAGCTGCCGCGAGTACCACATAGTTGGCGACAAAAGCCGGGGTCGCGTCTCCCGCGTAGCCGGCAAAGCCCGCGAGCCAAAACACCAAGCCGGTGAGGACCGGGTATTCGAAGGAATGTCCGGTGGTGTAGGGAAAAGGATGCCCGGCCATGGTGTCCCGCCCGTAGATCGAGATGATGTCCGACCAGGCGAGGTTTCCCGTAGCCACCGTACCGAACGTTTGTTGCGGGGCGAACGGCGCCAGTCCACGCAAGCGGAGGAATCCCACGATCACCAGCGCCAGGGCGGCAAGCAGCGGCGCCAGATTACGTGCGGCCGCGGGCATCCCGAAGGCCCGTGCCGGCGCGTGTCCGCCAACGGGCAGGCTCATGCTACCCAGCCGCCTTGCAAAAACACGACCGCGAAGATCGCCAACATCCCAGGCCCAATCGTGCTGATCCATCGATCCACGCCAGGATCCTCCCCTCTTTTCGCCAGGGTGATGAAGCAGGGGAACAAGGCGAGACACAGACGCGAAGTCGACATCAGTGGTTCGCGATATCCGTCCAGAATGGCGGGATTCACCAGGATGAGCAGCAGCCCAGCCGCCGCGTAGAGGCTGAACGAAAGGGGAAGCAAGCGCCATCCGGATACGATCAACCAGAGGAACAACAACACACAGGCGATCTGCGTGAGGTTTTGCGAGGGCCAGGGTGAGGCGACGTGACCATGCGCGAGGCTCTGGAGCGAGGCCAGGATGCCCGTCCAGGGCCAGGTCGTGGTCCGGTGCCAGGCACGCTGGATCTCCACGAAAAGTAGGGGGTTGGCGAAGCGAAAGTTCATAATCAACGCGAACCCCGCCATGCCGAGCGGCACCAGTCCGAGGCTGAGGCTTGCGTGCTTTCGCCACCACCGGCTACCCTCTGCCTGCCAGAGCTCCACCGCGAATGGGATGAGGAGGACAAGCCCCTGCGACCGGGTGGCCGAGGCCAGCAGCCCCCAGAGTCCCGCCGCTGCCCAGTGCCGCTCGCGCATGGCGGCAACCGACATCACCGTCAACAGGAGAAACGGCGCTTCACTGTACCCGGCAAAAAAAAACAGCGCGGTGGGAAAAATCGAGATGTACCACACCGTGCGGGCCGCCAACTCGCCGTCAAACTCGCGCCGGACTAACCGGTGCAGGACGAAGAGGGCCCAGAAAAACAACACATTGGAAACCAGCAGCGCCACCAATTTGGTGGATACGGGAACCACGGTGACGCCCGCGAGAATGAGCGCCGGATAAAATGGGAAAAATGCCACCGTCGACCAATGATGGATATCCTGAAATTGATAGCCGCCGCGCGCCACGCGCACGTACCATCGGGCGTCCCATTGGTACCAAGCATCCCAAAACGTCGGCGAACTGGGATGTTTAGCGCCCCATATCGAGGGGTGAAGGGCCATCGCGAGGTAGGTTGCTATACCCAGAAGACACCGCGTAATGACAAAGGTCTGGGCGGCGGCGGCGAGCGCCTGAGTATCCACGCGGACGCGAAAGGTTGCCCAGTCAAGCGCGACCAACCGGGGCCGCCGCGAAAGGTTCCCCAGGGCGCCGGAGTCGTTCCATTCTTTATAACGATCATCCGCAAGCTCATGAAAAGGATCATCCGCAAGCATGGAGGTCTTGCCCCGTCTCCTGGTGTGAATCCTCCATCAAGGATTCAAGGATCAAGGGTAGCATGTCGCACTTTAGCGGGTTTCGTTGGGCCGGCCCGAGGGGCGCACCGACGTTTTGTGATCCACGTTGTAGCACCGCCATGGACGGCACGGTCGCCTGGGAAGGGCCGACCCGCCACAATTCTTCGGAGCGCCCCGGCCCGAGGCGTATCGCGAGTTCCTGGTCTGAAGCCGCGCTATAGGGGCGCGGGTCTCCAGGCCCGCTTGGTTTCGCCACGGATCGGCATCCGGGTAGCGCGATGGAGGCCGGCGGTTGGGCGCGATGGCGGGTCTGGAGACCCGCGCCCCTGGTTTGGTGGTCATGGAGCCAGCGCGGCTCCCGCTACAAAACCCTGGTACGCCCATAAGTGACTTTAGGTATAGTACGACTTGCGCCGCGCGTATATACTAGAGCCAAGCCCTGCAAGCGACTTAGACCACACCCACAGCACTCCGCTTGTCCCCACTTGCAGGGCTCCGTTGTGCCCGATCACCCTCGGGCCGAGCCGTCGCCTCGTCCAACTCCCGCGGCGGGCGGAGTAAACAGCAGGGTAAAGCTGGCTCCTCCGTCACCACCCCAATCTACCTGTCCCCGCAGATCGGCCTCGACCAGGGTGCGGACAATGGAAAGACCAAGGCCCTTATTCTTGCCCAGGGAGAAGTCCGGCGGTAAGCCGTTCCCGTCGTCGGCCACGGTGACCCACACTTGCGAGGCCTGTCTGCCAAACAGTACGCGCACCGTTCCCTGGTCTTTGCCGCGGAGGCCATGCCGCACCGCGTTGGTCAACAATTCATTGAGGAGGATAGCCAGGGTCGTGGCTTCTCGGGTTTCCAGCTCGATCACCTCGCCCTCGGCCAGAAACCGAATCGCCGTCTTCCCTTGAAGGGTTGGTTGGAGCAGTTCGATCACCTTTTTCGCCACCGCTTCGATCGTGGTGACCCCAATCGCCTCGCGCGACAGCAGATCGTGGGCCGCCGCGATACTCCGCACCCGGTTATAGCTTTCCCGCAAGGTATTGCTTGCCTCGTCGGATTTGCAGTGGCGGAGGGCCAACGACAGGAGCGAGGCCACGGTCTGCAGGTTATTCTTCACCCGGTGGTGCAACTCGGCCAACAAGACTGACTTCGATTCCAGATTCCGCCGAGTTGCCTGGTGCAATTGCGCGTTCTCGATCGCCAGGGCGGCCACGCTGGCAAAATCATTGAGGATGTCACAGGTTTCACCATCAAAGCTCTGTCCCGGCTTCCCCACCACGACCAACGCTCCCAGCGTCGATCCCTGGCCGCGGAGAGGCACGCACACGAGGGCCCTGGCCGTTTCCGGAGTGGCGTCGGGGAGTGTATCGGTACGCTGCGCGCGTTGCTGCATGGCGGAAAGAGCAATCCGCTGGATCAGTTCATGGTGCTCGGGATTAACGACTCCCTGGGTGGCCTCAATCCTTAGATGGTGTTGCTGTCCCTTCCGGGCGAGAATGGCGCTCCCATCGCACTGGCAGAGGATGAGCGCCTGCGCGGCGATCGTATCCAGCACCCGGCGCAGCTCGAGGCTACCGGCCACCGCCACCACGATCTGGTGGAGGGTGGTGAGGGCCGCCACTTTCTGGTGGAGGCGGGCATCGGTCTGGCCGTAGGAGCGGGCATTTTCGATGGACAGCGCCAGTTGTCCCGCCACCATTTCAAGAAAGGTGATTTCGTCGGCGGTAAATTCTCGGCACTCGCGGGTTTGAACGCTGATCACCCCGAGGATTGCCTCGCCGCCGGTCGCCATGATCGGCACCGCCAGAATCGAATGGTAGGGATCTTCATTGGTCTCGGGCAGATATTTGGCCCGTATGTCGCACCAGATGTCGGACACGTTCGTGGTTTGGCAGTGCTGCGCGGCCCAGCCGATCAACCCCTCGCCCAGCGATAGCCGAGCCGCGCCCACCGCTGACGGGCTGAGGCCGTAGGTGGCCCCCAGAAGTAAGGTGTTCGTACCCTGTAGCAGATAGATTGAGCACACGGCGACGCCCATGACATCGGCCACCGCGTCCACGACCTTGGTCAACACCGTCCGCTCATCCAGACTACTGGTCGCGACCGTGTTTACCCGCTGCAAGGCGGTAATTTCGGCCCGCCGGCGGTGGAGTTCCAGGCGCAGACGGGCAAGCTCATGCTGGTCATGTTGCTCGCGAGCCCGGAGATAGCCGGTGGCCAGGGCCGAGGCGGCCTGCCCGGCGCCGGGCGTTTCGGGGAGCGCCGCCAGCAAGGCGGGGAGCGGCATGCCTGCCGCGTTGTAGTGGGCGCCAAGGGCTTCCAGGTAGCCCGCGTCGTCACCGGCCACCGCCAGGGCGCCGGCCAGGGTCTCCAGGGTGGGATCCGTCTCGATCATGCTTCCTCGCGCGCGGGCGGCTCCTAGATTAGCCCCTCCTTGGTCGCCACGTACAAGGCGGAGACGCGATTGGTCGCGCCCAACTTGTCCATGATCTTCTGGAGCTGATCCTTGATCGTGCCCTCGCTGACATACAATTGAGTGGCAATCTGGCGATTGGTGCATCCTTCCGCCATCAACTTCAGGATACTCACTTCTCGCTCGTTCAGTACCACGCGATTGCGGTCGCCCTCGCGTTTGAGTCGTTCCACCACCACCGTATGCGCCTTCCGGTCCAGGAATGCCTCGCCCCGAGCGACCCCGCGGATGGACTCCTTCAAGTCCGTGCGTTCGACATCCTTCACCACATAGCCGGTGGCGCCTGCCTGGATGCAGCGGTTGATCGTTTCGCTATCCAGGAAGGCGGTGAGGATGATCACCCGCGTGCCGGCGAATCGGGTGGTGATGGTTCGGCATACCTCAATGCCGTCGATCCCCGGCATCCGCATATCGAGCAGTACAATCGTGGGTTTGAGCCGCTCGACCGCGTCCAGGGCCGACACTCCATCCACTGCCTCGCCAACCACCTCGAAGTCCGGTTCCTGGCTAAGAATCGTGATCAGACCCTCGCGAACAATCGCGTGGTCGTCCACCACGAGAATGCGGATTGCCGGGGTCGCGTCCATCATGCATCTCCTCCGGGCCGGGTCCGGGCGGGGAGGGTTGCCCGCACCAGGGTTCCCCCTTCCTCGCCATTCATCACTTCAAATCGCCCATCCAGGTCTTCTATTTGACGCGCGACCGTTCGCAGGCCAAAATGCCCCCCATCCTCGGCATCATTCACGACCAGCCCAGCCGGCAGGCCCACGCCATCATCTTGCACCACCACCGCCACCTGATCCGCCCCAAAGATGATGCGCGCCGCGACATGACTGGCCCGTGCGTGCTTGTAGGCGTTCATCAGGCTCTCCCGCACTACCCGATGCAAGGCGTTCTGGCGGAGCAGCGCCAGATCGGGCGGCTGGCCCACGGTGCTGAACGAGACGGGAAGGTGATACTGTTCCACGAAGGAGCCAACCAGAGTCTCCAGGGCCGGGACAAGTCCAACCTCGGAGAGCGTGGAGGACAGCGTATAAATAGCGCCGCGCAACTCTCCGCCGGCCCGCGCCGTGAGTTTGCGTACATCCATCAACTTGTGCGTCAACTCCGGATCATGCCGGCTCCGCTGTAAACACCACTCGGTGCCCAGGCCGGCGCTGAACAACATTTGCAGAACCGTATCGTGCAATTCGCGGGCAATCCGATTCTTTTCCTCGAGGACCAGGCTGCGCTGGGCCGCCATCCGCAGCAGGGCTTTTTCCACCCAGGTGCCCAATTCCTGGCAGGCCACGTTCAGACTCTGGGTGGGAGGGAGACCGCCTTCCTGGGCATCCGGCGTCACGATGAGCGCCTGCAACACCGCCATCGGTTGACCCTGGACCAAAATGGGTATGCTCACCCTGCACACCGCTTCCTCGCCCTCGAAAGGGATGTCGGCCGCCACCACCCCGCGGGTTTGCGCCGCCTGCCGCGCCTCGGCGACGCAGCCCCTTGGATGATCGCCCCTGATCAGATGCGCCTGGCGGACGAACAGGAGATCCAGGGATTCGGCGGCGGCATCGTACCGGAAGGCATGACCTCCGAGGAGCGTCATGGAGGAGAGGATGAGTTCCAGGCCCGATTCGAGCAAGCGATCCGGATCGGTATCCTGGGTGGCGGTTTGACTCAAACCGTAAATGGTCGCCAACTCGGTATTCCGCAGGAGCACTGCCCGGTAGAGGTGAGCGTTGTCTGCGGCGATGGCCGCCATCTTCCGCTCGGCCTGGCTGAGTTGGCTTACCCCATAGGTAAGGGCAAACATCGCCACCACGGCACTGCTCAGGTTGGTAACCTGCAGCGAGTGGTGGTTGGAGGCCAGGATGGAAAAGAACTGCAAGATGGAGACCAGGGTGGTGATCCCAAAAGAGCGGCTGAGGCTGTAGCGGGTTGCCGACAGCAGGATCACGCTAAAAAGCAGTACCTGCGTATAACCAGGCTTGTTCACGGTGACAAAGAGCACGCCAACCGCCGTGCTCACGTCCACGGCGGTCAGGACGGCGACCCGTGCGGCTCCATTGCGAGAGAGGGGAACGCAGGCATAACGAGCTAGCACCAGGTAGCCTAGAGGATGAAGAATCAGTATCCCCAGCACCAATAGGCCGCTGGATAAGCCCAGTCCTGGTCCCAACGTGGCGGGCAATAAAGCTCCCGAGGCGACCAGAGCCATGACCAACCAGTGCAGGGCGACGATGCGCCATTCAATCCGCGATTGCGCCTGGAGCAGGACCCGGAGCCGTGATTGGTCGAGCCGGACGCGAAGCCGCGACAGCGCGTCCCGCGCCCGCCAGGATCCCGGATAGGCCGGCGCCTCGCCGCTCGCCCGAGACAGCCCGGATACGCTACTCGCGCCATGCTCAAGCCGTGCCCTTATGGCCATTACCTATCCTTTGACCGACCAGCGATTCCCCGGTGTCCACCCTTCACAGGCTAGCATCGGGGCGACCGCTAATCAATGGGATATTACGCTTAGCGTGGCGTGAGGCCAAGTAGCAGTTGCCGGCATACGTTTGCGGGCATACATTTGAATTAGGCTTGAAGTTTCCCAACCACGGGCCTTCAACCGACGCAGGTCGGTCTCTGGAGCCTCGCAACTCGCTGCCGCCGGTTCCACCAAGCCGCGGCAGCCTCCAGGCGGAGGGCCGTGCCGCCCAGAGCGCGGCCCTCTCCCGCGCCGCGACCCCGCCGTGACGGCCATGGTACACTGAGGTATGTTCATACATGCCCCTGGGACGTGCCGCCCATGACCACCCCCCGCAGCTACCGCGTCGAGGCCGCCGTCCTCAAATCGAGCGCGTTTTCCGAGCGCGACCGGATGTTGGTTCTCTACACCCGTCACCACGGCAAGCTCCATGCCCTGGCCAAGGGCGCGCGCCGAACGACCAGCCGTCTGGCCGCCCATGTCGACCTGTTCACGCACGCCACGCTTTTTCTCGTGCATGGCCGCTCCTTCGACCTGGTCACCCAGGGCGAGACCATCCAACGCTTCCCCCTTCTGCGCGATGACCTTACCCGTCTTTCGCTCGCCTTCTATGCCGGTGAGCTCCTCGACCGATTCACCGAGGAGCATGGCCCCAATCCCGGGCTTTTCGACGTTCTGGTGACCGTGCTTGGCCGCCTCGGCGACCCTGGCGTGGATCCGCTGGTCGCCTTGAGGGCCTACGAACTCGACCTTCTCGCCTTGAGCGGCTACCGGCCCCAATTTCACCGCTGCGTTGGCTGCGAAACGATCATCCAGCCGGAGGCCAACAGCTTCTCGCCGCCCGACGGCGGGGTGGTGTGCCCGAACTGCCTCGAACGCTATCCGGCGGCCCGTCCAATCAGCGTGGAGGCCCTGCGGATCTTGCGTAATTTGCAGACACGCCAGGAAGACATCGTGGGCAAGGTACGAGTGTCACCCGAGACCATGGCTCAGGCAGAGCGGGTGTTGATCGGGTACATTCAGTATTTGTTGGACGTCCGTCTGCGATCAGTCGGTTTTATCGAGGTTGTCCGGCGGCTGCTTGCCGTACCGGAGGGGAGCGCGGCATTTGGATAGACCGGTATCCCTGGACAAGTTGGTCTCGCTTTGTAAACGGCGCGGCTTCATCTTCCAGAGCAGTGAAATATACGGCGGGATCAATAGTTGCTGGGATTACGGTCCCCTGGGTGTTGAGCTAAAAAACAACGTCAAACGCGCGTGGTGGCGGGCCATGGTCCAGGGCCGCGATGACGTGGTCGGCCTGGATGCGAGCATCATCATGTCCCCCGAGGTGTGGCGGGCCTCCGGGCATGTGGAGAACTTCACCGACCCTCTGGTCGAATGCACGGCCTGCAATCGCCGCTTCCGCGCGGACGAACTGACCGCCGACGGCTTCTGCCCGGCCTGCGGTGGAGTCGTGGGCCAGCCGCGGAAGTTCAACCTGATGTTCAAGACCTTTCTCGGTCCGGTGGAGGAAGACGCGGCGGTGGTGTATCTCCGTCCGGAAACCGCGCAGGGTATCTTCGTCAACTTCCTCAATGTGCAAAAGAGCACCAATCGCCGCCTTCCCCTGGGGATCGCCCAGATCGGAAAGTCGTTCCGGAACGAGATTTCACCAGGAAATTTCATTTTCCGTTCTCGTGAATTCGAGCAGATGGAATGCGAGTACTTTGTGCGGCCCCAGGCAGCGGACGAGGCATACGAGCATTGGAAGCGCGAGCGCTTCGGGTGGTATCTCAGTCTGGGGATCCCGGCCAACCTTCTCCGTCTGCGCGAGCACGACAAGGAGGAGCTAGCCCACTATAGTACGGGCACGACCGACATCGAGTTTCTCTATCCCTGGGGCTGGGGCGAGTTAGAGGGAGTGGCGCAACGAGGCGACTTCGACCTCAGGCAACACTCCCAGGCCAGTGGGAAAGACCTCTCGTACGTGGATGATCTGACCAACGAGCGCTTCCTCCCTTACGTGATCGAGCCGGCGGCCGGGGTTGACCGCTCGCTGCTTGCTTTTCTCTTTGCCGCCTACGACGAGGAGCCGGATAAGGAAGGCACCCGCACCGTGCTTCGTCTACACAAGAGTCTGGCTCCGACCAAGGTCGCGGTGCTGCCCTTGTCCAAGAAGGAGCAGCTCTGCGCGGCGGCCCGTGAGATCGCCGCGTCGTTGCGGCCACATGTGATGACGGCCTATGACGAAACGGCCTCGATCGGGAAGCGGTACCGGCGGCAAGACGAGGTAGGGACGCCGTTCTGCGTGACCGTGGACTTTGACAGTATGGAGGACAAAGCGGTCACCGTGCGCGAGCGTGATAACATGTCCCAGGAACGGATCGCTATGAGCGAGGTGGTTCCCTATATCCTCGGCCGCCTTGTCTAGCGGTCTAGTTCCAGATCGAAGCCCCGGCCTCCAGGCCGGGGAGGCTCATTGCTCGCCTAGTCGTGGGCTTTAGCCCGCTGTCCCGCCTGGGATTGGATGAGGTCCGGAGGAATGATAAAGAAGAAGCGGCCTGAAGGCCACGCTAGCAGAGCAAATGAGCCTCCCCGGCCTGAAGGCCGGGGCGTCAAGGGAGCGCCCGACTGTCCCGCGTCAAGATCTACCCACTCCCGTGGGTCGTGGCCGGATGGCAGGGACGAGGCCGGGTGTGGCCCTTTCATGGGTGCGTGAGGCGCTGGATGTGAGATATGGGAGACGAACGAATGGCACAGACAATGGAACAACAAGCAGGCACGGCTACGACCGGGAAAAAATGGGTGTACCTGTTCAGCGAGGGGAACGCGACCATGCGGGATCTCCTGGGCGGGAAGGGCGCGGGCTGCGCCGAAATGACCAATGCCGGCCTCCCGGTTCCCCCCGGATTTACCGTTACCACCGAGGCTTGTAACGCATTCTACGCCGGAAAACAAACCTTGCCCAGCGGGTTATGGGACCAAGTCCTGCGCTCGTTGCGCGTCGTGGAGGAAAAAACGGGGAAGCGCTTTGGCGACGCCGCCAATCCGCTCCTGGTCTCTGTCCGTTCAGGGGCGAAGTTCTCCATGCCGGGCATGATGGACACGGTGTTGAACCTGGGCCTGAATGACGAGGTGACGGCTGGGTTGGCCAGGCTGACCAACAACGAGCGTTTCGCGTTCGACGCCTATCGGCGCTTCGTCCAACTGTTCGGGAAGATCGTTCTTGGGGTGAAGGGCGATGTCTTCGAGCACGAGCTTGGCGCCGCCAAGGAGCGCCTGGGGGCCGCGACCGACGCCGATCTCTCCGCCCAGGCGCTGAAAGATTTGGTGGCCCGCTTCAAGGAGATTGTGCGCCAGGAAACGGGCGAGGACTTCCCCACCGATCCGCTCAAGCAGCTCGAACAGTCCATTATGGCCGTCTTCTCGTCGTGGAACGGGAAGCGGGCGATCGACTACCGGAACTTCAACCGGATCTCGCATGATCTTGGCACGGCGGTCAACGTCCAGACCATGGTCTTCGGCAATATGGGGCCAAGTTCGGGGACCGGCGTTGCCTTCACTCGGAATCCCTCCACCGGGGAAAAGCGCCTGTTTGGCGAGTACCTGCTCAACGCACAGGGCGAGGACGTGGTCGCGGGCACCCGGACCCCAGCCCCCATCGCGGCCCTGGAACGCGACATGCCCGAGGTCTATCGGGAGTTCGTCGCGATCGGCGAGCGGCTGGAACGCCACTACAAGGACGTGCAGGATCTGGAGTTCACGATCGAGAACGGGAAGCTGTACATGTTGCAGACTCGATCCGCCAAGCGCACCGGTCCAGCGGCGGTGAAAATCGCCGTGGATTTGGTGCAAGAAAGGCTGATCGATAAACGGACCGCGATTGGCGAGAAGTACATTCCCGCCGGCGATATCACGCAACTGCTCCTCCCCCGCTTCGTCCATGAGGATAAGACCAAGGCTACGGGGGAAGGACGCCTACTGGCCACCGGGCTCAACGCCTCGCCGGGCGCGGCCGCCGGGAAGGCGATCTTCTCCGCCGATCGGGCCGCCCAGTTGGGCTCCGCCGGGGAGCCGGTCGTGTTGGTGCGGCCCGAAACCTCTCCCGACGACGTACACGGGATGATCGCCTCCCGCGGGGTTCTGACCGCCCGCGGAGGCGCCACCAGCCACGCGGCGGTAGTCGCCCGCTCCATGGGCAAGCCATGCGTGGCCGGCGCCGGAGACCTCAAGATCGACGAGCGGACCGGGGAGATGCGATCCGGCGACCGCGTGATCCGCGAGGGCGACTTTATTTCCATCGACGGCACCACTGGGGAAGTCTTCGCCGGCCAGATCGCCACCCGTGATCCCAATTTCGCCGAGGAGATCGACCTGCAAACCGTTCTGGGCTGGGCCGATGAGACACGGAGATTGCAAGTCTGGGCCAACGGCGATTATCCGCGGGACGCCCAGAAGGCGCGCGAGTATGGGGCCCAGGGGATCGGGCTCTGCCGGACCGAGCATATGTTCTTCGAGGCGGAGCGCCTGCCCGTTGTCCAGAAGATGATCCTGGCCGAGAACGAGGCGGAGCGGCAGGAGGCGCTAGACACACTGCTGCCGATCCAGAAGGAGGATTTTCGGGGGATTCTCCGCGCCATGGCCGGGCTGCCGGTCGTGATCCGCCTGATTGACCCGCCCTTGCATGAGTTCCTTCCCTCCTTCGAGGACCAACTGACCAAGGTGGTGGAACTCAGGACCAGGGGAAATGATCCGACCGCGCTGGCCAGGGAAGAGAAGCTGCTCCACGCGATTGAGGAAATGCGCGAGCAGAATCCCATGCTTGGTCTCCGGGGCATCCGCCTTGGCCTTACCTTTCCCGGGATTACCGAGATGCAGTGCCGAGCCATCATCGGCGCCGCCTGCGAACTGGTCAAGGAGGGCGTGGATGCCCGTCCAGAGATCATGGTGCCGCTGGTCAGTCATGTGAATGAACTTGAGCGCACGCGCGTGCAACTGGAGCGGGTGGCCGAGGATGAGCAGGCACGCCAGGGCGTGAAGATTCACTTCAAGATAGGCACCATGATCGAGTTACCGCGCGCCGCTCTCACCGCCGATGAGATCGCCAAGTATGCCGAATTCTTCAGCTTCGGGACCAACGATCTTACCCAAACGACCTTTGGCTTTTCGCGTGATGACGCGGAAAGCAAGTTCCTTCTCCGCTATGTGCAGGAGAAGATCCTACCCGAGAATCCCTTCCAGACCCTTGACCGGGACGGGGTCGGCCAGTTGGTGCGCATGGGGGTCGAGCGTGGGCGCGCCACCCGGCCGGGCCTGGAAGTTGGAATCTGCGGTGAACATGGCGGCGATCCCAGCTCTATCGCCTTCTGCCATCAAGTAGGACTTGACTACGTGAGTTGCTCACCCTTCCGCGTGCCCGTCGCGCGGCTGGCCGCGGCCCAGGCCGCCCTACAGGGTGATGATCGGGACAAATAGGCCGATAGATAGAAAGAGGCGTTCCGGCGCGGCCATGCCGGCTCTCAGCCCTATGCGCCGCGCCCGGAGTAAACTTTGCCGAACTGCCCACGATGTGCTATCACCAGTAGCACATCGTGCGATGAATATGGTGAGCGGATGCTAATCATTCGGCCCGTCCAGTGGCGCGGGGCGCCAACGGAATTCGGCGGGAGCAGACAAGCCAAGAGATGGCCAGGGAGGAAGGAATCCGCGTGATTCAAGATAGCGAACCGACCGCCACCCTGTTCCGGCCACCAATTGTGCGTGGCGATCCCATGCATACACGATCCGAATTGGAACCGGGCCTGGACGAGGAAACGGATGCCGTAGCCGACGACGATGTGGGGAACATTGATGACCCCGTCCGGATGTATCTGCGGGAGATCGGCCGGGTCCGCCTCCTCAAAGGCAAGGAAGAGGTTGAATTCGCGGTAGCCATGAAGGCTGGAGACCGTGAGGTGGATCGCGCCCAGTCCAGCCTCGCCTACCAGATCAAGTTGATCAGGCTCACGGCGGATGAATGCCGCGAGGCGAACCGCGCCGCCGCCGCCTGGGCCAAGGTGATCGGGGTTGATGAGACGGTCCTTGAGGAGGCCGCGCGGCGTTTTGCCATGCTCCTCAAAGCTGACAATCCGCAAGCTATCGCCTGCCGTGACGAACTGAGCGCGCAGATCCGCCTGGGCGAACAGGGAGTGGATCGGGCGATGAACGATCTTCTCCGCCTGCTCAAGCAAGAGGATGAGGCGGTCGGCCACGCCGTCACGGCGCTGGCCGAGGTAGCGGGGATCTCGCCTGCCGCCACTGCCCGCGTGCTGGAACGGCTCCGTACGCTGGTAGAGGTGGAGCAGCGGGAGCGCCGGCTGGATCCGCTGGCGGCGGTGGACGACGTGGACCTGGAAGTGAGCGAGCCAGGGGTTGAGGCGGATCCGGAACCCGAACCCGAAGCCGACGGCGTCGACGCCGCAACCGCGGATCCCGTGGCCGAGGGCGACGAAACCGATGAACTCGACAGTATTCCCGACGTGGACGTGGTCATTCTGGATGATCTGGTAGCCGCGGCGGTGGACACCTACTGGGTGGTACGACTGGGCGAGGAGGAAACCGATCGGTCCGGCCCCATGCGAGACCTGGTGCGCCTCCTCCGCCTCGGCCAGCACGAAGCCGCCGATATCTGGGACGAGCGGGCCCGGCCCGGGATCAGCGGCCAGGAATTGGCGGTCATTCTGGCCGACCGGGTCAACATTAGCGCGGATCTCGCTTTCGCGTTGATTGAAAACTGGGATTTCAATCAGGATACGATCATCCGCGGGCTCGACGCGCGCCGGCGGCTCACCGAGGCGAATCTCCGCCTGGTGGTCAGCGTGGCCAAGAAATACATTGGCCGCGGGATGAATCTCCTGGACTTGATCCAGGAAGGCAACATCGGCCTGATCCGGGCCGTGGAGAAGTTCGACCATACCAAGGGCTATAAGTTCAGCACCTACGCCACCTGGTGGATTCGCCAGGCGATTACCCGCGCCATCGCGGACCAAGCCCGAACCATTCGGATCCCCGTCCATATGGTGGAGACAATCAACAAGTTGATTCGCGAGTCGCGCAAGCTGCTCCAGGAGCTTGGCCGGGAGCCTACGTCGGAGGAGATCGCGGTCAAGATGGAGATCGCGCCCGAAAAGGTGCGCGAGATCATCAAGGTGTCCCAGGAACCGGTGTCGCTGGAAACCCCGATTGGCGAGGAAGAGGACAGCCATCTGGGCGACTTCATCGAGGATGCCGGCGCCATGGCGCCCCAGGAGGCCGCCTCGCACCAGTTGCTCAAGGAGCAGGTCGAGGATGTCCTGGGATCGCTTACCCTCCGTGAGCGGAAAGTCTTACAACTCCGCTTCGGATTGGAGGACGGGAGGGCCCGAACTCTGGAGGAAGTCGGACGCGAGTTTGGCGTCACCCGAGAGCGGATCCGCCAGATCGAGGCCAAGGCCCTGCGGAAGCTGCGCCATCCGTCGCGCAGCCGGAAGCTCAAGGACTATCTGGACTGAGGAGGTCGCGGCGCCGCCACAAAGGAGGATCGGCGTGTATCGCTCCCCTCAAGACCCCGAGCGGATCATCACCGCCCGCGTTCGCCGCGTCCGGGGCGACCGCGAGACGGAGATGGACGATACGCTCGCGGTCGAGGAGCCGCTCGAGATCTTTGCCGGAGGAGAGCCCCTGGCGGTGATCATGCGGACTCCCGGCCATGACGAGGAGTTGGCGGTAGGTTTCCTGCACGGAGAGGGTCTGTTGGCGGATCGGAGCCACCTGCGGTCTCTCCGGGTATGGCGCGACGCCGACGGGAGCCTGGCCCAGAATCGGGTGACCGTGGAGTGGAAGGGCGGTAGTCCGGCCGTCGCCACGCAGCGGCGCTTCTTCGCGACCTCCAGTTGCGGGATGTGCGG
>DATBTL010000625.1:0-4496 GCA_036559345.1 Chloroflexota bacterium
GGTCGGTGCTGGGAGCGCTTTCCAGGAGCGCGAGGGCCTGCTCCATATCCTCGCGCTTGAGCACGGTCAAGCTCATGAAATGTCTCCTTGTTCCCTTGAGCATGGTCAACGACCACTGCCATAATGATAAAGACCGCCGTCAATTCCGTCAATCTTGTTTGCCATCGTGGGGGACAACCCCCACGCCCCTTCCTTTCAACCGCGCTACACTACCGTGGGGATCCTGGCGCCGGTCGCGCGCCTCCATGGTGAAAGGCGGGCAGAGTGGCCAGGGCGCTGATTGTGGGATTGGGCCGCGAGGGATTGGCTCTCGCGCGCTATCTGGGCGAGCGGGGGACGGCGGTCACCGTGGCCGATGGGCGGGAGGCCGAGGATCTGGGGGAGAGCGCCAAGGCGCTGGCCGCCCTGGGAGGAACCCTGATCGCCGGGAGCGATCACCCAGATCTCGGCGGGTTTGATACCGTCTATCTCAACCCCGCCGTCCCCAAGGACGCGCCGGTGGCCCGCGACGCCCAGGCGCGCGGGATCCCGATCTCCGCCCTTACCGACCTGTTTTTCGCGGTCTGCCCCGCCCCGATCGCCGGGGTGACCGGAAGCAATGGGAAGACCACTACCACCACCTTGCTTGGCGCCATGGCGGCGGCTGCTGGGATCACCACCTATGTAGGGGGGAACATTGGCCGCCCCCTCTTGAATGAGACGGCGCGGATGACCGATCACGATTGGGTGGTGCTGGAGATGAGCAGCTTCCAACTGGAGTGGCTCCAGGCCAGTCCCCGCGTGGCGGTGGTCACCAACCTCACGCCCAATCATCTCGACCGTCACCATACGCTGGATGAGTACGCAGCCGCCAAGCTCCCGATCGTGCGCTACCAAGGCGCGGATGATTCCGCGGTTCTGAATCTCGATGATCCCTACGCTTCCCGCTTTGCCCGGATCGCCGGCGGACGCGTGGTATACTTTAGCCTGGTTTCCGCGCCCCCGGATGGCGCGGCCCTGGAGGATGACATGCTGGTGATACGCCAGGCCGGCCGCGGCGAGCCGGTCTGTAGGCGCGCCGACCTGCGCGTGCCGGGCGCTCATAACGTGGCCAATACCCTGGCCGCCATCGCCGCCGCGGACGCCATGGGCATCCCATCAGGGGCCATGCGGGAGGCGATCCGCGCCTTCACCGGGGTTCCCCATCGCCTGGAGGTGGTCCGGGTACTGGACAATGTGTCCTATTATAATGACTCGATTGCCACCTCACCCGACCGGACCCGCGCCGCCCTGGCTGCCCTTCCCGGCCCCGTGGTGCTGCTCCTGGGTGGTCACGATAAAGCGTTGCCGTGGGAGGCGCTCAGCCGCGAAGCGGTGGCGCGCTGCCGGGCTGTATTGGTTCTCGGGGAGGCCGAGGATCTGATCATGGGACATCTCGAAGCGGCGCTCCGCGAAGCTCCCTCCGGGTTGCTGACGCGGGACGCGCTCATCCGGTGCGGCGATCTGGATCGGGCCGTGAGTACGGCGCGCCAATGGGCGCGTCCCGGAGACGCGGTGCTTCTCTCGCCGGGCTGCGCCAGTTACGATCAGTTCCGTGATTTCGAGGAGCGCGGCGACCGCTTCCGCCAACTGGTCGGAGGTCTTCATGGCGATCAGTAAGCGGCGGGGCAGCGTCGTGACCCGCCGGACGCCCATGCCGGTGGGCGGGGGACGAAACACGGTGAGCGGCAGCCCGGTTCATGCCTCGCGCCCGGGTGGCGATGCGTCCGGCTCTCAGGCTCGATTCTCGCGGACGGGCGTTGACACCGGACATGGGTTGCTGGGGCCCACGCGGGTCCGGCGGCTCCGCCCGGTGCGCCCAACCCGCCCCTCCAGCCTTCTCCGCGGGCCAGGCGAGGCGGTGATGGCCACCAGGATTGCGATAGAGCCAAACGCCGAGTCAGCCTCCGCCTTCGTCGCCACGGCACGGCCGGTATCGGAGCCGGAAGCGCTTCCCTTGACCCTGGCTCGCCCACGGATCGATATGTATCTGCTGTCTACCGTGGTGTGCTTGCTGGTGTTGGGCACGGTGTTTATTTATAGCGCCAGTATGTACCAGAGCTACGCCGGGATTGGGGACCTCAGTACCCAGGGTAACGTAAATTACTACCTGACCCGCCAGTTTAGCTGGCTGACTCTGGGGACGATCGCCCTGGTGGCGGGGATGCTGTTCGATTATCGCCAGTTACGGAAATACACCATGCTTGGCGTGGTGATGACCGCCGGATTGTTGCTCCTGGTCCACGTCAAGAGCTTCAGCTACAGCGCGAACGGGGCCGCTCGGTGGATTCAGTTCCATGGCCTCCGCTTGCAGCCGAGCGAGATCGGCAAGCTGGCCCTTACCGTCTACGCCGCGCACTGGCTTTCCAGCAAGACGGATGATGTCCGCCATTCGATCTCGGGCTTGATCCCGTTCGGGATCGTGCTTGGTTTCACCACCCTGCTGATCTTCAAGCAGCCCGACCTGGGCACGGCGGCGGTGGTCAGCGCCGCCATGCTCGGGATGTTCTTCGTCTCCGGGGCCCGCCTCCGTCACCTGGTGTCCCTGGCGGCCCTGTTCATCCCCGTGATCTACTTCGTCCTCAATAGTGGAGGCTATTGGCACAAGCGGATTGAGATCTGGCAGGCGCCCTTCGCCAATCAGCAAGCGGGCGGCTATCAGATTTCCCGAGCCCTGCTGGCCTTCTGGCACGGGGGACTGGCCGGAGTCGGCTTGGGCAATGGCCAACTCAAGGATTCGATCCCCGCGCCCCAGACCGACACCATTTTTGCCACAATTGGTGAGGAAACGGGTCTGATCGGGGCCCTGATCGTGGTGGCGCTCTTTGCCTATTTCGCCTATCGGGGGATCCGGATCAGCATGCTGGCCCAGGATCTGTTCGGTAAGCTGCTGGCGGCCGGCATCACCTCCTATCTGGTGGTGCAGGCCCTTTTGAATATGCTCTCGGTCACCAATATCATACCCTTCACCGGGGTGCCGCTGCCCTTCATCAGCTTCGGCGGTAGCTCGTTGGTGGTAAACTTACTGGCCGTGGGCATCCTATTAAACGTGTCCCGGCATCTCGAGCCGGTGCCGGAGGAACGCAGTGACCTTACGGGTACTTATTTCTGGTGGCGGAACCGGCGGCCACATCTACCCCTGCCTAACCGTCGCTCAGAGCCTGAACGCCGGCCAGGGGCTACCTGGAGGGAACGGCGCCGGCCCTGAGCCGCCCCGGTTCCTCTATATCGGCGGACCTCAGCCGCTGGACCGCCGGCTGGTGGAGGAAGCGGGCCTGCCCTTCGAGGAGGTAGCGGCCGGCGGCCTGCGTGGGGTGGGTTTGCGCGCGGTTCCCAACGCGGCCCGGCTGGCGGGAGGCGCCGCTCAGGCGTTGAAGCTGGCGCGGGCGTTCCGTCCCAACGTGGCCCTGGTGTCAGGCGGCTATGTCAGCGCGCCCGTGGTCGCGGCCTGCCTGGCGCTGCGCGTGCCCCTGGTCGTGCTCACGGTAGAGATCAACCAGGGCTGGGTCAATATGGCGGCCGCCCGCGTGGCGGCGGCGGTCACCGCCTCCTTTCCTCCGGCCGTCGAACGGCTCCCGCCCGAGCGGACCACCCTGACCGGCTATCCGGTGCGCGAACCATTTTTACATATGGATCGCGAGCGAGCCCGTGCGAGCCTGGCCCTCGATCCCACGCTCCCCGTCTTGACCGTCTTCGGGGGCAGCCAGGGATCCCATAGCATCAACGAGGCGCTGGCCGGCACTCTGCCCGACCTCCTGCTCGCCACCCAGGTGCTCCATGTCTGCGGCGAGGCCGATCTGGCGGATCTAGAGGCCCGCTACGCCACCTTACCCGCCACCTTGCGGGGACGCTACCGCCTCTTCGATTACCTCCCGGCGGCGGAAATGGCCGACGTGCTGGCCGCCGCCGATCTGGTGATTTGCCGGGCGGGTGCCGCTCCCCTGGCCGAGTTGCCGCTCGCCGGCACCCCCGCGATCATGGTGCCGGGCCCGTTTTCCAGCCAAACCACCAACGCGCGCTACATGGAGGCACAGGGCGCCGCCCTCACCATTGCCAACGCGGATCTGACCCCGGAGGTGTTACGGGCCAGTGCCTTGAGCCTGCTGCGCGACCATCCCCGGCGGGAGAAGATGGCGGAGGCGGCGCGGGCGCTGGCCAAGCCCGACGCGGCGGCGGCGATTGCCGGAGTGGTCCGGCGGGTGGCCGGCGTGGGGCGGATGTGAACGAAGGAGGTGCGAGTTCTCCAAGGATGAAAGATCCCATTGGAATGGGTTGTGTAGGCCGTCGATGTCCTCTGGGCTTGGCATTTCGAGGAGGTACACTGCTATGAAAGCCGGCATCCTTCGTTCCAGCCTCGCGGTTGGCGCCCTCCTATCCGGTTCCCTGCTGCTTCCGGTCGCGGGTCCGGCGGGCGCGGCCATGAACATGGTCACCGCGAAAACCAATGCCGGACCCTACGCGCTGACCCTGGCTATTGG
>DATBTL010000626.1:0-11109 GCA_036559345.1 Chloroflexota bacterium
CGGCGCGGGAATGGGCGGAGGCGCTTGAAGCCGCTCGGGCGCCGGGTAGGAGGAGCCCCGCCACCAGGGCGGTACTACAGAGGTAGCGAGCGAGCGAGCTCCATTGATGGCCACGCGAAAGAAAACGCATAATCGATCCATCCCCCTGCCCAAAAAAGAGAAGAATAATACCCTCGGATCCCAGGGAATAAAACTGCCGCTTGGGGTCCGACCCCAGCGCGGCCACGCGCCGATTGACCCGAGTGTACAGCAGAGATCAGGGGCGCGACAAACAAGGCAACGCCGCCGCGCGCCACGCCTTGTATGTGGTGCGGGCGCGCCCGTTTGGAGCAGCAGGCCCAGGCCGATCAGCCGTCTGCCGACTCCAGGCCGGCGCCGGATCCGACGACCTGGAAGTAAGCCCGCTTCAAGGTCACAAGTTCGGATGCGGTATCAACCTGGCGGATGCCGGGAAGGGTCGCCAAGACCGTGGTAAAGAAGTCATAGGCATCGCTCTGGTGGCGCAGGATTACCTCGCACACAAGATCGCGATAGCCGCTGGTGGCCGAGATATACCGCACCTCGCGCCGGGCGGCCAGCGCCGCGGCGACCTGTCCAAGACAGGCAAGATCGACACGCAACCACAGCAAGAGTTCCACGTCATAGCCGAGCACGTGAGGATCCACCAGGGCGATGGGGCGTACGCCGGATCGGGAAAGCAGGTGTTCGAGGCGGCGGCGGGCCAGCGATTCGGTCACACCGCAACTGGACGCCAGGTCGGCGATACTGGTCCGCCCATCCACGCGCAGCCGGTCGACGAGCCGCCGATCTATCCCATCAAGGGAGGCGGGATCCACCTTCACATCGGTAAACGGCGGCTGGTCCAGGCTGGCCGCGCGCTCGCCCAGAATCTCGCGGCTCCAGTCGTACGAGGTCTTGAAGGTGCGGAGCACGGTTTCCGTGGTAGTGCCGCTGATCCCGGGAATAGCGGGCAACTCCTCCAGGATCACGCGCGCCAGATCACGGCTGGTGGGAGCCAGGATCTCGGCCACCACATCGAACGGGCCGGTCACCAAGGCCACGAAACGCACATCGCCGCGTTTGGCTAGCGCCCTCCCGACCGCCAGTGCATGCACGGGTCCGCAGGTGAATTGCAGCAGCCCTCGCACCTCGATCAGAATGGAATCCATGATCACGGTGGTCCGGACAATGCCGGAATCGAGCAGCCGCTTCCCCCGGCGGCGCACTGTATGCTCGTTGCTCCCCACCGCCACCGCGATCTGACGCCAGGTGGCCCGAGCCTGGATCTGCAGGGCGGCCGCGATCTCCAGGTCAAGCTGGTCGAGTGGCTCGAAGCTCTGGGGAGTCACGACCGAACGGGTGGCGGATTGGGCGTCTCGACCCTCCGGCGCGGCGCGGATCCCGTCTCTGCCCAGGGGCACCGGATCAGACCGCGCTCGATCCTGTTTCATCCCGTTCTTTCCCGTTTCAGGGCCAATAGTACGGCGGTTCGCCCGATGAGTGCCAGAAAGTCGTGAATACGTGGGGAACTTGCAGAAATCATGCGTCCATGCTAGTCTACGTGCAAGTATTCGTCAAAATAAAGGGGGATAATGCCACTCGTTGAGCCTGAACACAGAGCAGTCGGCCGCGCATGCCTTGTAAGGAGGCCAGATGATCCAGGTGAACCGATCCAAAAACTATACCGGCTACCGCTCCTTCCAGTATCTGGAGCCCGTCGTGGATTACCGGCCCTTCCACCTGGCCAGGGAAGTGGGCCGCGTGGAGCCGTATGTGGTGCCCGTGACGGAGGCACAGGAACGAGAAGTCCAGGCGCTCCTGGCCGAGCACACTATCATCTCGCTGCACGATCATCCGTTCGTCACACCCGAGAACGCGGCGGAAATCTTTGACTACAACCGCCAGGGCCGCCAGTGGACCGGCTTTGAAGGCTTGAGTGTCTCGGGGCTGGATGTCATTTTTGATAACTTTATGGACGGCACGGCGCTGATTACCTCCAACGCCGGCTGGAAGTGGACCGACATCATTCATGACATCGGGATCCGCTATAGCGATATTGCCCACCAGGAGATGGTGTTCCGCGCCGAAACGATCGCCGATCTCCACCGGGCTAAGCGCGAGGGCAAGATCGCCCTGGTTCCCTCGCTCGAGGCAGCTACCCCGATCGAGAATGAAATCGACCGCGTGGACGTGCTGTATGGGCTGGGGATCCGCTGCATAGGCATCGCGTACTCCGAGGCCAACAGCCTGGGCTCGGGTCTGCGTGAGGCAAAGGATGCCGGCCTTACCCAGTTTGGCCGCCAGGTAGTACGGCGCGCGAACAAACTGGGGATGACGCTCGATGTCTCGCATTCCGGCGATCAGACATCCTACGACACGATCGAGGTGAGCGAGAAGCCTATCTTCATCACCCATGTGGGAGCGCGCGCCCTCTGGGATACCAATCGAATGAAGCCCGATTGGGTGCTCAAGGCATGCGCTGAGAGGGGCGGGGTCATCGGCATCGAGGCGGCCCCGCATACGACGCTCACCGAGAAGCATCGCGACCATTCCATAGAGTCCTTCATGGAGCATTTTGAATACACAGCCAACCTGGTGGGCATTGATCATGTGGCCTTTGGCCCGGATACCATGTTTGGCGACCATGTCGGCATTCACCATGCCTTTGCTCAACAGCTCTCCATCTCGGCCAGTCATGCCGGACCGCGCTTCGAGGAGGTGCCCTACGTGCGCGGCGTGGAGAATCCGGCGGAAGTGTTCCCCAACGTTACGCGCTGGCTGGTCAGTCATGGCTATAGCCGGGAGGATATCGCCAAGGTACTCGGTCTCAATGTCCTGCGCGTCTTGCAGGCAACCTGGGTGCGATGATTAGGGAGGATGGATCGGTGAGACAAACCACGCACGCGGCCCCCGCTGTCCAACGTGGCCACCGGCGGCATTTGGCGGGACTGCTGTTGACTCCGCTTCTGGTGTTCGGCAGCGCCGCCACCAGCCTGGGCGGTAACGCACACGCAAGCAGACCGGCAATCCAGAATGGGGGAACGGTCACCATGCCGATCGTGGGAGACCCCACGTTCAATCCCTGGTTTCCCGGGGTCGGCATAGAATCGGTGTTCCCCGACCGAGTACTCTTCGATGGGCTGACCAAGCCGGGTGTGGGCGGCCTGCCGCAGCCGGATCTGGCGACCCGCTGGCAGGCATCCTCGGATGGGCTGGCCTGGACGTTCCATTTGCGCCATGGCGTCACCTGGCAGGACGGCACCCCCTTCACCGCCGATGATGTTGCCTACACGTTTAACAACATTGTGTTGGTCAAATCACTGGCGGCCTCCGGATCCTCGTACTTCCTGGCCGTGTCGAACGTCCAGGTGGTGGATACCTACACGGTGGTCTTCCATTTGAACCATCCGTTTGCCGCCCTGCCCGCCTATCTGGGGTACAACGCGGGAATCCTGCCCAAGCATATCTTTAGCGGTCAGGATCCGTTCAAGCTCACCTCCTTCAACAAAAATCACCCAGTTGGCACCGGTCCATTCGAGATGGGCACCTACGTACCCGACCAGAGCGTGACTCTGGTTGCCAATCCTCACTACTGGGCGGGAAGGCCGCACCTGGATAGCCTGACCTTCAAGGTGCTTCCCGATCCCAACGCGCAGATCGCGCAAGTACTGAGTGGCGAAATCAACCTGATGACCGTCGACGCCAACGCGGCGGCCACCCGCCTCAAGGGCGCCTCCAACCTGGCCTTGAGCGCGCAATACGTGCCGCAGTTTTTCTGGATCGCCCTCAATCAGAAGAATTCGCTCTTTACAGACGTAAGGGTGCGCCAGGCCGTCGAATACGCGCTGGATCGCAAGGCGATGATCACCGCTGTCACCAGGGGCTATGCCACGGTGGCCAACTCCGCGATCTCTCCCGCCCTCAGCTACTACTACAACCCCAACATCAACCAGAACGCCTTTAGCCCGGCCAAGGCCCGCGCCCTCCTGGCCCAGGCCGGTTGGAAGCCCGGTTCGGACGGTATCCTGCGCAAGAACGGGCAGACGTTCAGCTTCGTGCTGGACGCCGGCCAGAAGGGGTATCTGGTGCCCATCGCCGAACTGGTGCAATCCTATCTGAAGAACGTGGGCATCGACGTGAAGCTGAATGTCATGGAATGGAACGCCAGCATTCAGAAAGACTTCGTGCAGAAGAGCTATCAGGCGGTGGTGAATTGGTGGGTCTATCCCGATGATCCTGATGTCTCGCCCTTCTTCAGTTCCGCGGCGGCCAATACGGAGGAAAACGAACCGGGCTATCGGGACGCGCATCTCGATCAATTGCTTCTGGCCGGGGCCGAGACCGCGAAACCAGCCGCGCGACGGGCTGCCTACAACAAAGTGCAGCAGTATATGTCGGAGTCGCTGCCCTATATTTTCCTGTGGTTCCCCAAGGAGATTGACGTGCGCACCGCCCAGTTGCACGGCCTGCCGAGCCTGGGGCTGCGCGACGCCATGAACTACGTAGACCAGTGGTGGATGTCCCACTAGGCTGTTTATCCGGCGCCGTGTAGGAGCAAGGAACACTGATGCTCAACTTTGTGGTCCGCCGTCTGGCCCAGGGCGCGCTGACCGTGCTGCTGGTCACGATCATCGTGTTCTTTCTCGTCAACACGGCGCCGGGCGGTCCAGGCTCGATCATGCGGCCCGACATGACCCAGGCGGAGCGGCAGGCGCTGATCGTCCGACTGGGGTTGAATCAGCCGGTGCCCGTCCGCTACCTCTCCTGGCTTGGCGGAGCGGTGCACGGGGATCTGGGCACCTCGCTCACCAGCAGCCTGCCGGTGGGCACGGTGATCGGGCAGCGCCTGCCCAATACGGCGGAGCTGGCCATCCTCACCCTGCTTATCTCGGTCGTGGTGGGAATCGTGCTGGGAGTGACCTCGGCCATGCGGCGCGGCGGCGTCCTGGACTATCTGGTAGGGTTGCTCAGCGTGGCCGGCCTCTCGGTGCCGGTATTCTGGTTCGCCATTCTGCTGATCCTCTTCTTCTCGGTGGATCTCCACTGGCTCCCCGCGTCCGGCATGTCCAGCGGGGCCGGCTTCGACCTGGGCGATCGCGCGCAACACGCGGTTATGCCAGTCCTGGTGCTGGCCCTCACTACCTTGCCCAATATCATCCGCTTTGCCCGTGCCTCCATGATCGAGGCGCTGAACCAGGACTACGTACGCACGGCGCGAGCCAAGGGACTCAAACGTTTGCGGATCGCGTACGTCCATGTTTTGCGCAATGCCTTGCTCCCCGTGCTCTCCACCGTAGGGGTCTTGGTACCACGTCTCCTTGGCGGCGCCGTGATCACCGAAACCGTATTTGGGTGGCCGGGCATGGGTCAATTGATGTTCGAGGCCGCCAGTAGCCGTGATTACCCGATGGTGATGGGGATCACGGTGGTCATAGCCCTGGCGGTGGTCCTGGTCAACCTGGCGGTTGACGTGCTCTACTCGGTGATCGACCCCCGCATTCGGGTCAGCTAAGGTAAACGGAAGAAGGACAGAGAGCGTGCGGCGTGTCGAGCTCCCCGAGTTCAATGAGACGGCATCAGATGTCGCCAATGGCGAGCCGCGCGCCGTAACGCGGCGTACCTGGCGGCTATTCCGTCATAAGCTCGCGCTCGCCTGTCTTGGCTTTCTGGTGCTGATCCACCTGGTGGTCTTTGCCGGGCCGCTGGTATGGACGCTCTCGCCCACCAACGTGGATCCGCTGAATACGTTGGCCGGTTTCAGCTCCAGTCACCCGCTTGGGGTGGATGACCTGGGCCGCGACGAGTTAAGCCGCATGTTGGCCGGCGGGCAGGTCACCCTGATCGTCGGCTTCGTCTCCATGGTCTTCCTGATCATCTTTGGCGTGCTGATCGGGAGCACGGCAGCCTTCCTGGGCGGCTGGGTCGACGTGGTATTGATGCGGCTGACCGACACGATGATGGCCATCCCGAGCTTTTTCTTCGTGCTGGTGGCGCTGACCGTGGTGACCAGCAAGGATCCGGTCACCATCGCGGTGGTGATCGGCGCCTCGTCCTGGATGCCGGTGACACGCGTGGTCTACGGGGAGACGCTGCAATGGAAGGCGCGCGACTTCGTGGAGGCGGCCTACGCGATCGGCATCCCTCGCTGGCGTATCCTCGTCCGGCACATTCTGCCACAAATGTATGCGGCGGTGATCGTCTCCGCCACCCTGGGGATCGCCAACGCCATTCTGACCGAAAGCGCGATTAGCTACCTGGGACTGGGGATTCAGCCTCCCACCGCGTCCTGGGGCAACATGCTCAAGGACGCGCAGGGCTACATCTTCATGGACCAGAATCTGGCGCTGTTGCCGGGCCTGGCGATCAGCGTGGTCGTGCTCGCCTACAACATGCTGGGCGATGGCCTGCGGGATCTGCTCGATCCGCGCACGCGCTAAACCACGCCATAAACGCCATAAGAGGAGGAAGTCGGCATGCATGGGGACGGCGCGGCCAGGGTAAGCCTGGTCGGTGACGTGATGATTGAAACGCCGGGGCTGGCGCGGCAGGTCGGCGCGCCCGGTTTTCGTGCCGCGGTGGCGGAGCTGGAACGGAGCCGGCTGGTAATCGGCAACCTGGAGATGCCGCTCTCGCTCCGGGGATATCGGGTACCGAAGCACTCCAATCTCCGCTCCGACCCAGCGGTGATCGACGATGTGCGCGCCCTCGGCATTGGCGCGGTCAGCCTGGCCAACAATCACATGATGGACTACGGTCCGGAGGCGCTTTTCGACACGATCGCCGCCTGCGACGCCGCCGGTATTGCCCACTGCGGCGCCGGGTCCGACCTTGAGGCAGCCCTGCGGCCGGCATGGCTGGACCTGGAGGGGAAGCGGATCGGGCTGCTCAGTCTCTCCTGTACGCTGCCGGTGGAATCCGACGCCGGGCCGGGGAAGCCCGGCATCGCGCCGCTGCGCGTCGGCTTTTCCCTGGAGATCGACGCGAACCTCCTGGTCGAGCAGCCGGGCACCATGCCCATGGTGCGGAGCTGGACGCGCGAGGATGACCGGGAAGAAGCATGCGGCCGCGTGCGCGAGATGAAGGCCCGTGCCGACCTGGTGATTGTCGCGGTGCACTGGGGGGTGCCGTCATACTGGCTGTCGCCGCATCAGGGACTGCTGGCCGAATATCAGCAACCATTGGCCCATGCACTGGTGGAGGCGGGCGCCGACCTGATCTGCGGCCATCACTCGCACGAGTTACATCCGATCGAGGTGTATCAAGGCTCACCGATCCTCTATAGCTTGGGTAATTTCCTATTCGAGGGGCCGCGATCCTTTATGAAGCCGGAATCGATCATCGTCTCCTTCACACTGGGAGACCGGCCGGCATTCACGGTGTGTCCCTTGCTGGTCGACGAACGAGGGTTACCCCAGCGCGCCGAGGGACCGGAGGCGGCGCGGGTTCTGGCGAAGCTGGAGCGGCTCTCCGCTCCCTATGGCACGCGGCTCGGCAGGCACGACGATCACGGATACCTGGAGATTGATTAAGGGAAGTAGGGAGAAACCGATGGCCGGCAACGATTATGGCTCGTTTATCCGCTGGAGCGACCAAACACTGGAGAAGACGATACGGGAGGATATATCGCTTGACGTTCCCTGGTCGGTGGTGGAACGGTTTACCGGCCTCGTCAGGCTCTCCGGTTCCCCCGAGGAGCGGGAGGGGTTCGAGACACTGATCCGCCACCTCAAGGAGTGGGGGGTACCGCACCGCCTCCACGAGCCTGAGGCATTCATCTCAATCCCCATCAGTGCCTCCGTACGGGTGGCCGATCGCCTGTTCCGCGCCAAAACCCCCGCTATGTCGATCTCCACCGGCGGCAAGGAGATCAGCGGTGAACTGGTCTATGTCTCTAGCGAGACCAGCACTCAAACCGGTGACGTCTTCTCGATCGGCGTCACCCTGGATCCCGCGCATGTCAAGGGCAAGGTGGTGCTGACCGAAGGGATGGCCTCGCCGGGGAAGGTCAGCGACGTGATGGCCGCCGGGGCGCTGGCAGGCATCTTCATCAACCCAGGCGAGGCAATTCACGAGGGGATCTGCACCTCCATCTGGGGAACGCCGGACCTCGCCTCGGAAGGCCGCCAGCCCACCATCCCGGTGGCGGCGGTCAACCATCCCGATGGGCAGGCGCTAATCGCCCTGGCCCGGCAGGGAGCTACCGTGGCCCTGGCCACCACGTTGGATACTGGGTGGCGCCGCATCCCAGTCTTGGTGGCGGAGATACCCGGCGCCCAACTGCCGGAGGAGTTCGTTCTCCTGCACGGCCATCTGGACTCCTGGCACGTAGGGATCGGCGATAATGCTACCGGCGATGCCACCATGCTGGAACTGGCGCGCGTCTTCTGGCAGCGGCGTGATCGGCTCTCCCGCTCGCTACGGATCGCCTGGTGGAGTGGGCATTCGCATGGACGCTACGCTGGGTCCACCTGGTTCGCCGATACCTTCGCCATCGATCTGGCGCGGCACTGCGTGGCCCAGGTGAACTGCGATTCGCCGGGGTGCCGCTGGGCCGACACCTTCAACAACCTGAGCGCGATGAGCGAGGCCGAGCCATTCGTGGACGCCGCAATCCGGGAAAGTACGGGCATCACTCCCCAAATGGAGCGCCCGCATCGGGCCGGTGATTACTCGTTCAACGGCATCGGCCTCACCTCCTTCTATATGCTCAGTTCCACCATGACCGACGAGTTACGAGCGGAGAAAGGCTATTATGCCGTCGGAGGTTGTGGCGCCAATATCCAGTGGCATACCGAGGCGGATACCCTGGAAATCGCCGACCGGACGAACCTCTTGCGCGACATGCGAATGTATGGAACCTCGGTACTGCGGGTTCTCAACGCACCGCTCCATCCGTTCGATTGGACCCAAACCACGGCTGAGTTCCGTCGTAACCTCGATGCGTTCCAGGCGGCGACGGGTGACGATTTTGACTTTGACCCCGCCCGTAAGGAACTGGCGGCACTGGATGGAGTGTTAATTCGGCTCTATGGTCAGGCCGCGGCCGGCACGGTGGAAGCACCCCGCTTCAACTTCGCGCAACGCCGGTTGGCCCGCCTCCTGATCCCGGTAAACTTCAGCCAGATGCCAGGCTTCTTTCACGACCCGGCGCTCACGGTGCCGGCGCTACCCGATCTCGCTCCCGCCCTGACTATGCAGGCCGTGAGAAACGACATCGCGCGCCGCGGTGTCCTCCGCGCGCACTTGACCCGTGGGCAGAACCGGCTAGTATGGACCCTGCAACAGGCACGTGAGGTGGTGGAAGCGGCAATTGCCTGACCACCAAGCAGGAGAACTGGAGCCCCGGATGCTTATCCGGGGTTCCGGATGGGGCTACGCTCTCCCTAGAGAATAGGGTGGGACGCGGGTTCCACCGCGTGCGATCTTGAATTATTCCTGGGCGCTGGGGGTGGTGCTAGCGGCGATGACGGAGGTCGAGCACTATGTCGCGGAGCAGCCACCCAGCGTGGCACAGGAGGGAGCGGTGGCGGCCCAGGATGTGGAACGGGACGCGGGCGGCCAACCCCGCCTGCGGCGCGGCGTGGCGTGTGACCGGCGCATCAGGGTGGAGGATGGCCAGATGCGACATGGGCGCAAGACCGCCAGCCAGTTGGTAGATGGCTACAAGCGCCACGTGGGGCGCGATCTGGACAGCCGCCTGGTGCGCGCGGTGGGGCTGACCGCCGCCAACGCCCTGGAGGCCAGCGTCACCCCCGCCATCGCCGACGACCTGGCGCGCCAACCGGTACGCCTGAGCGAACTGCACATTGACCGCGCCTACCTGAGCAGTCAGCTGGTGCGCGAGCGGCCGGCAGACGTGACCATCTACTGCAAGGCCTGGCCGGTCCGGAACGGTGTCTCCTTCGCCAAGACGGCCTTCACGCTGGACTGGCCGGCCGGCCGGCTGCACTGCCCGGCGGGCGCGGCGCTCCCGTTCACCCTGGGCAGCACGGTCCATTTCCCTGCCGCGCTCTGCGGGAGTTGTCCGCTGCGGGAGCACTGTACCCCCAGCCGCCACGGCCGCGGCGGCCACATCCATCCCGATGAACGCCTCCTCGCCGAATTGCGCGAACGCCAGCAGACTGCGGCTGGCCGCGCCGTCTTACGCGAGCGGGTCGGCGCTGAGCACGCCTTGGCCCACCTCGGGCAGTGGCAAGGGGATCGCGCCCGCTATCGCGGCCTGCGCAAGAATCTCTTCGATCTGCGGCGCATGGCGGTGGTCAGCAAGCTCCACGACCTCATGCGCCTGCCGGATGTCGAACAAGCGGCCTAAGTTCTTTGGCGTGATTACTTGACCGGCTCCCTAGCAGATGACCCTGGGTACCGAGGGTCACTCGTTGCACCACCCCGGCGACCGCCCGCGCATCCAGGTCCACCCGCACGGCGCCCAACCGCGCCCCGCTGACAGGATCGTGCAGGGTAGCCACCAGGGACACCACGTTGCCGGTGGCCACGGCGATCATGGTCTGAGCCTGAGTGGGGAGGAAGACCACGCGCGGATCGGCCGCGAGCGCCTGGGCGTACCACGGAGCGTCCAGCGTTGGCGGGCGCCGCACCAGATCGCCGGAGGCGGTCCAGCTAAAAAGGGTACCGTTGGTGGTCACCACATAGATGCCGCTAATGTCATCCCGACTATGGCCAAGGTACGATAACTCGTTCCGCATGGCGATCACATCGTAGAAGCTCGGCGGACGAGCGGGAGCGCGCTGATAGACGGCCAGGACGCGGCGAATGTTGTCGGCTTGAAACGGCCAGTAGGTGAGCCGCTCTGCCTGCAGGGCATAGGTATCGAGATTGTCGCGGATCTCGCCGGTGAGCTGAGCCGAGAAGTTCTGGGCGTTTCCCTCGATGGTCGTGGTGGAGGTTTGATAGGCGGCGATCGCCACCACGGTCAGGGGAACGGTAATGAGCAGCAGGTAGCCCAGAAAGATCTTGGTGCGGAGGCTCGCGTGCCGCCAGGGCAGGAGCAGGCGCCGATGCCATGCCGCGGATGAGGTCTGCCCCATGGGTGGTGTCCCTCGCCGCCCGGTCGCGGCCCCTTCAGAGTGCGGCGCGTCCAGTGCCGCCGTG
>DATBTL010000627.1:0-7642 GCA_036559345.1 Chloroflexota bacterium
CTGATCGGGCAAGCGGGCTCGTTACCCACGCCTCCCACCCGCGTTCGCGCGCCGCGCGCGCTCCACTCTCCGCCCGCTCGGTAGTCTTGAAAAGCCCGAAGCAGGTTGGGCCGCTCCCGCACATCAAGGCGGGCGAGGCGCCGAGGTCACGGAGCAGCGCGAGCACCTCGCCAACCAACGGATAGGCGCGGATCGTAACCGGCTGCAGGGCGTTCACCAACGGCCATTCCGCCGGAGGGACGGCGCGCATGAGGGCGGCGACTCGCTCTGACACCTCGCCGTCGCCGTACCCGACCGGGGTGAGAGCGCCATAAATGGAAGCCGTACTGACCTGGATCGGTGGACGCACCAGCAAGACGATCATCGGCGGCAAAGGAGGGAGTAGGTGGAGTTTCTCGCCTCGCCCACTCGCCAGGGCCACTCCACCCGCCAGGCAAAAGGGCACATCGGAGCCCAGGTGGGCCGCCAGGGTTCGCAGGGCATCGCCGGTGAGGCCGGTGCCCCAGAGTCGATTCAAGGCATTCAGGGTGGCCGCCGCGTCACTACTGCCGCCCCCCAGTCCGGCCGCCACGGGAATTTCCTTCTTGATGGTGATCACGGCCCCGCCCGAGTGCCCGGTGGCGGCCCGGAGCAGGACCGCCGCCCGATGGGCGAGATTTCCCGACCCAGCTAGCTCGGGGAGGGAGCAACGCACCTCAATCTCTGGGGCCGGTTCCAGATGCAGGGTATCGTGAAGGGCCAGACTACACATGAGGGAGCGGAGTTCATGATAGCCGTCGAACCGCTTCCCAAGCACCTCCAGAGTGAGGTTCAATTTGGCGTAGGCCGGGATGGTAAGACCCATATGGCTAGATCAGGAACTCCTTGAGGCGCTGGTACAGTTCGTCCGCTTCGTCGTCTACCAATTGCACCGGTTCGGGGAACCCTTCGACGACGAGTTCGATCTGGTGCGATCGGCCACTGCTGGGATCGACGCCGATTCTAAACTCGCGGAGACGGTCCCAATTCACATAGTGATCAAAGGTCGTGCTGTCGCCCTGAGGTTTCGGCATCTTTACGAAGCGGGCCATAGCAACTCTCCCGTCGAAGATGCCCTCAGTGTATTCCCCGCGGTGCCCGAGTGTAAAGCTCGGCCTCACGCCTCCTCGATCGTGGCGATCGCGTCCTTCGGCGCCGTCCCGTCGTTGCAGACCGCCAGAATACCCGGCAGATACTGGTCCATCATGAACACATTGATATGGATGAGCTGTTTGATCATAGTGGTCAAGAGGCCGTGCGCCTGTAAGGCCGCGTCCGGGATTTCCTTGAGACTGAGGCTGGTCTTGTAGCGCAGCTCGCCGCTCTCCAGGCCCAGCTCGAAGTTCCCCACCAGGGTATTGAAATTGGCGCGGGCGGTGAACTCGGCCATCGCGTCCCGCCTGTCCGGTGCCACCTCGATCGGGCTGACCGAGTAAAACAGGAAAATGCGCGCCTCCTCCTCGGCCTGGGCCACACAGGCCCACTGCCCGTTCGCCCCCTTGACGGTCATGCTGTAGCCGAGGCTCTCACCAATGCGGTGGATGCCCCAGTCGTCCTCCGTGAGGAAGGCGCCCATGGTCTCGAAGATCAGGCCCATGTTGTTCGCTTTCCGCTTATCGACGTGGGCGGACCATCGGCGCCACGCCGATCGGCCCTGAGATTACCATGTCCTCGCGTTGGTCAAGTTCGCGCTCGGCCTGGGTGCGCGTGGCGGCGAACTCCTCCTCGGTGATTCCCTGCTGTTTCCGTCCCGCCGGGCCCATCTCTTGCAGGATCTTCCGGAGGCTGGTGGTCGATGCCTCGACGTCACCAAGGAGCATCTTGGCCTTCCATGCCTTTCCACGATCACTCCTGCCGCCATAGTTCAGTTTGTTCTTGATATCGGCCAGCACCTTCACCTGATAGCTGGTGTCCTGGTGTATCCAGTCCCCAGCGCCCTTCCAGCCTTGCTTGACTTTCTCGCCGATCGTCTTATCATCTTCCTTCAGCTTAAGTTGGCTCAGCATCAGCTTCCGGACAGCCCTGTCGGAGGAACCATCCAGCATCATTTTACTAATGCCATAGCTGGCAAGTTCATCGAGCGCCACCTTGTTGCCACCCCGTCCCTCGCGGATCAGGGCCTGACTGGCGTGCTTGGGATCGTTGGACATCAGCTTCTCGGCCGATCCGGGCAGGGCCAGCATGTCCGCCGCCCGTGCCTCCTGGGCCGTGCCCGTCTTGAAGGCGGTGTAGAGGGTCATGCCCGCTTTATTGACCAGGGACAGCACCGTGCCGGCCAGCTTCACCGGGGCGCCAACCACGGCGCCGATCCCACTCAGAGTGATTGCCCCGCCGACGATCTTCAGGACATCGGCGGCCATGGCGATGCTGCTGCTGGTAACCAGGGCGGCGCCCTGGCGCTTAAACTGCCCGATTGCCAGGGCGATGTGCTCCGCCCCCTCGGCGGCGGCGTCCTTGACGCGCGATCCCTGCCCTTTGACCCGAGCCGCGGCCTCGGCTAATTCCGTGCCGTGCTGGATCAGGTTAAGAGCGCCCGAGGCGATATCGAAGATCGGCAACGCGCTGCCCGCGAGTTCGGTGGCCAGGGAAGCGCCGCCGAAGTCCCCCGCCAGTTTGGTGGCCGAACTCCCCAGGCTATACAGGGTCTTGCCGACGCTAAATATGCCATCGGTAATCTGGTTATAGGCGAGCTCCTGCTCCGCCGGATCGCCGTTTTCCAGGGCCTTGGCCAGCGAAACGAATTCGGTGATCTGGGTGCCCAGGGACATCAACCCGCCGGCCGCGCCAAGGATGTCGGCGCTGTCCTGGGCGGTGCCGGTCTGGGTGATGATTTTCCGGCCGCCGGACATATGGGAGGTACCCGATACCGTCTTATTCGCGAAAGCACCCGACCCCAGCACTTTGCTTACGCTTGATCCGGTGAGCGTTTTGACGCCCGTGGAAGCAACGGACCCTGCCGTCGAGACACCGCCGATCCCTCCCAGCACCCCACCCGCCGTGTCGGCGTTGGTGTCCTTCAGCTTTTTGGCCCAGTTCTGCTCGTTCTTGCCCTTCATGTTCAGCATCTCGAGCAGAACGTCGTTGTATTGATCGCCGAGTACCTCCACCCCAGTAGAGGCAACCGCCACGAGAGCCATGGCGCCCTCGGGTTTCCCCTTCCCCTTGATCCAGGCAATCAATTGCTTCAGGAGGCCGCGCGTCTCGGCATCATGCTTCTCGTCCTTCGATGCCGCTTCCAGCTTCTCGACGATCTCTGCCTTCTGCTTCTTGCGTAGCTTGATCAGCTTGAGCTCCGCCTCGATGGTGTCCCGCTCGGGATTCCGTGGGCCCTTCTTGATCTTTTTATCCAGCCCCTCCAACTCGGCGTTCAGCGTCTTGAGCTTCGCCGCCGCCAGCCCCTTGACGCGGGGAATCTTCAGCGCGGCCGTCATCCGCTTCGCTTCTTCCTTCTTGGCTTTCCGCTCCTCCTTGAGCCTCTTCAATTCGGCCGCGGGCCAGGGCCCCTTGTCAAGCTTTTCCAGGCCCTTGAGCTTCCCCTTAAGGGTTGCCTTCTCCAGCTTCTGCTGGAGCGCTCCGGGATCGAGCTTTGCCACGTCGGCGGGACCGCCAATGTCGTTCAGAGCCTCGAACTGGGCCTTGAGCGCGTAGGCTTCGGGATCCGAGGGTGGAAGATCCTTCAACTCGATCCCAAGTTGCGCTTTCATCACCCGGACCGCGTGGATGTCCTCCAGCTTCCGCTGTTTCTCGGCTCGACCGAGCGCGTCATCCTCAAGGAAACCCTGTTTGTTGGCCTTGACGGCCTTCTCGGAAGGGGTGATGCGCCGTGGGCGAAAATCCTCGGGGATCACGAGTAAGGCATCATCCGGGTTGATATCACTCTTCCCAGTAGCCTTAATTTCGGCGTCTCGCTGAGTAATGAGCCTTTGCTCCTCGGCCAGCGCCTTTCTGACGATCTCCATTCCTTTGAGCATTTCGTCGGGCGAACGAGCCTCAGCTCCGAGAGTGGCGTCATGTTTCTCCGCCACGAACTGCGCGATGCTCCGGTCGGTACCGAATATCCGCCGATTGAAGGTCGACATGGACTCCAACAACCCGCGCTGGATCGTGACCGGCGGGGCTCCCTCGGATCGGGTCTGCACGGGCAAGTGACCGGACTGGCGCAGCAACCGTCCAACCGCCTGATTCCCTATTGTGCGCTGCAATTCCAACATGTGGCTGACCATGTCGCCGCCGCGCGCGGACTCCAGGGTACGTCCAGGCGCCAGGTGAGTGGGAGCCGCCTTCGGCCGTTCGCGATTAGCGTGTATCCGTGCGCGGCCGCTCATGCTCGTCCTCCCCTACGTGAACCATCAGCTTCGTCGCTCATGCCCGGAAACCACCCGCCGCCCGTACCGGAGGCCCCCATTCAGGCGATTCAGCGGTCAAGGTAACTCGCTGGGGGTTGGCACGGCGCTACGAATCCGCCGCACCATGATCAAAGCAGAACGGGATCCTATTCTGGCATCATAGCATGCGAATCCCCGCATATGTCAATGGCCGGATCCGGCCATACGACCCGCGCAATTGCCTGCTACACTCTAGGGTACGTGATGAGGGGAGGAATCTGGAACGTGCGGCCCCATCCCATAACCAATCCGTTCTCCGCCCGCTTGGCCCAGGGCGTCCTGCTGTTCGATGGAGCCATGGGTACGCAGTTGTATGCCCAAGGTATCACCTACGAACAGTGCTTTGATTACCAGAATCTGGTCCAACCTAAGCTGGTGGAAGGCATTCACCGTGCCTACCTGGCGGCGGGGGCTCAGGTGCTGGAAACCAACACCTTTGGCGCCAACGCGCACCGGCTAGCCCAGCACGGACTGCAAGACAAGGTGCATGAGATTGCCCGCGCGGGCGCCCGGATCGCGCGGGGCGCTCGCGAGGTGACCGGGGTGGATGCCCTGGTTGGGGGAGCCGTAGGGCCGCTGGGCAGCCTCCTCGAACCATACAGCGCGATCACTCTGACTCAGGCACGGGCGATGTTCCAGGAGGAAATCGAGGCGCTGGTCGAGGGCGGCGTGGATCTCTTGGTGCTGGAAACCTTCTCCGATCTGCGCGAAATCACCGAGGCGGTTCGGGCAGCGCGCGCCGTCTGCGACCTCCCGATCGTGGCCCAGATGACCTTCACCGAGGAGCTTTTCACCCCGACCGGGCAAACGCCGGAGGGAGTGGCCCGGAGCCTGGACGCGCTTGGGGTAGAAGTGATCGGGGCCAACTGCAGCGTGGGCCCCCAGAGTATGCTGGCGGTCATCGAACGGATGAGCCGGATCACCAGCCGGCCCCTGTCCGCCCAGCCCAACGCCGGTCTCCCATCCAACGTCGCGGGCCGCCTGATCTATCTCACCTCTCCCGGCTATATGGCGGACTACGCACGGAAAATGGTGCGCGCCGGCGCCCGCCTGGTGGGTGGCTGCTGCGGCACCACACCCGCCACCATTCAGGCCTTCGCGAGCGCCCTGACCGGCGATCTCCTCGCTACGCGCGCCGACGCGGCGTCTCCATCCCTGATCACGGTCACGGAGTTGCCGCCCGAGCCCGAGCCCGAACATTCCGAACCGCCATCGACGATGGCCTCCGCCCTCAAACATGGGTTCTTCATCAGCGTTGAGTTGGCCCCCCCTCGCGGGGTAAATCCCGATAAAATGGTTGTCGGCGGGCGACTCCTGCGGGAGGCTGGGGTAGACGCGGTGAACATCACCGATGGGGCCATGGCTCGGGTTCGCATGAGCACCCTGGCGGCGGGCTCGCTAATCAAGCAGCGGGTCGGCATTGAGCCCATCCTCCATGTCACTACCCGCGACCGGAATCTAATGGCCCTGCAATCCGATCTCCTGGGCGCCCATGCCCTGGGACTGCGGGCTGTTCTGGCCCTCACCGGCGATCCCCCATCCACCGGCGACTACGCGCACGCCAAGGGGGTGTATGATGTGGAGTCCATTGGCCTGATGCGTATACTGCGCCGCTTGAATGAAGGGGTGGATGTGGCGGGGAACGCGATCGGCCGTCCCACCGACTTTTTGATCGGGGCCGCCCTGAATCCAGTCGCCGCGGATCTGGAGTGGGAACTGGACCGCTTTCAGCAGAAATTGGAGGCGGGGGCCCAATTCGTGATGACCCAGCCGGTCTACGACGCCGAGTTATTCGCTCGCGTGCTGGGACGAATCGGCCCCGTGCCGGTCCCGGTGCTGATGGGGATCATGCCTCTCCAGAGTTATCGAAACGCCGAATTCGTGCATAACGAGTTGCCTGGGGTCACCCTGACCGAGACGGTGCTGGCGCGGATGCGCGCCGCCGGCACGGATGGGCAGGCGGAGGGGATGCGTATCGCCCTGGAGATTCTCGATGCCTGCCTCCATCTGGTGGCCGGCGTCTACATCATGCCCACCTTTGGCCGCTATGAGCCGGCCGCCGACCTGGTGCGCCTCTTGCGCACTCGCGCCCCGGTGATGACCGCCCGACCGTAGCCCGCCCGTAACGCGCCGCCCCTGGAACCGGCGTTTGGCCGTTCCGAAGCCTGATCACCTGAAGGAGCAACCATGACCCGTTCCACCACCATCGGCTATCCCCGAATCGGTCGCGACCGCGAGCTGAAGCGCGTCTGCGAAGCCTACTGGAAGGGCGCTATCCCCGACTCGGAACTCCTCGCTACTGGAGTGGCGCTCCGCAAGGCCCATTGGGAGGCCCAGCGCGACGCTGGGATCGAGTTCATTCCGGTCAACGATTTTTCCTTCTATGATCAGGTGCTGGATGCCATCGCCCTGGTCGGAGCGGTGCCTCCCCGGTATCAGTGGACCAGTGACCAGGTGGATCTGGATACCTATTTCGCCATGGCCCGCGGGGCACAGGGGAAGGGGCTGGATGTCACCGCGCTGGAGATGACCAAATGGTTCGATACCAATTACCACTATCTGGTACCGGAGTGGCAGCCCCACCAGCAATTCCGCCTCGCATCCACCAAGCCGTTTGACGAGCTGGCCGAGGCACGGGCCCTGGGGATCACCGCCAAGCCGGTGCTCCTGGGGCCGCTCAGCCTGGTCCTCCTCGGCAAGGCCCAGGTGCCGGACATGGACCTGTTGGGGTCCACCCTCGACGGCATCCTGGCGGTCTACGGTGAGGTGCTCGAGCGGCTGGCAGCCGGAGGGGCCGAATGGATTCAGCTTGACGAGCCATGCCTGGTTCAGGACCGGACCCCGGCCGAGCTTGCCGCGCTCACCCGCGCGTACACCAAGCTAGCCCGCCACGCGGCGGGGACCAAGCTCTGGGTGCAAACCTATTTCGGCTCGGTCGATGAGTCGTACTCCGCCCTTACGGCCCTGCCGGTAACAGCCATCGGACTGGATCTGGTTCGGGGTGAGCGGAACCTGGCCTCGGTAGCCGGCCATGGCTTCCCCGACGGGAAATTCCTGGTCGCCGGGGTAGTGGATGGGCGCAACATCTGGCGGGCCGACCTGGACCGGACTCTGGGATCGTTGGAGCGGCTGGCTCAGGTGGTCCCGGCGCACCGCCTTATCGTGTCCACAAGCTGTTCCCTGCTCCATGTGCCTTATGATGCCCGCCGTGAAACGGGCCTGAACGACGAGCTACGCCA
>DATBTL010000628.1:0-4565 GCA_036559345.1 Chloroflexota bacterium
GTTGTCGATCTGGTCGTAGGCCATGTACTTGGCCTTCCCGGCGGTGGCCAGGGTCTTGGTGATCGCCGCCGTCAGGGTCGTCTTCCCGTGGTCCACGTGCCCAATCGTCCCAATGTTGACGTGCGGTTTGTTCCGCTCGAATTTCTGTTTCGCCATCTCATTTTTCCCCTTTTACGATCCCCGGCCACTATTCGAGGCCGGGTTCACGGACCCCGTCGGCCGTGCGATCAGCGATTCGCGGTGAGGGAGCATCCACCTCAAAGGTGACCCTCCGTTCACCGCGAATAACGAATCGAATCTGGTGAGCTCCAGGTGGGAATCGGACCCACGACCTCGCCCTTACCAAGGGCGTGCTCTACCACTGAGCCACTGGAGCACTCCGACGAAACCGCGCCGCCAGGCGCGGGGTGGGCAGAGAGAGATTCGAACTCCCGAAGGCAAAGCCAGCTGATTTACAGTCAGCCCCCGTTGGCCGCTTGGGTATCTGCCCAGAAATCCAGGTTGTTTCCGCTTCTATACCGTGCCCACCCCGCCTTGGCGGAAGTCACTTCATCCGATACGCGAGAGCCGACGATGGGACTCGAACCCGCAACCGGTTGTTTACAAAACAACTGCTCTGCCAATTGAGCTACGTCGGCGTTGGGCGCAAGGACACCCGTCAACCACAACCTTGCGCATGACAGTATAGTCTTGCGTTTCGCGTGGCGTCAAGCCCGCGCGCGCCCTGCCGCACACCCTCAAATGTACCAGGCATGGGTCCATCTGGCGAATTCTCGGCGCCGGTCCTGGTGGCGCTGATCAACCAGGTAGGGTACGCTAGCGGAAGAATACCGCTGAAGCCCGTGTGTGGGAAGGGAAGCGTCCTAATGACCGAACCATGCGCCCGTTGCGGCCTGTGCCACCCGATTGGAACCGCGTGCCTCGCCCTGAGTGTCGCGCCGCTTCAGAGCCGGGAGGTGCTACCCGCCGGCGCCCTGCTGGCGGGAAGATACGCGGTGGAGCGTACGATCCATCGCGGCGGCATGGGCGTGGTCTACCTGGCGGGCGATATGTTCCTGCAGGGTCACCAGGTGGTGTTGAAGGAGCTGCGTCTGCCGGCCGGCGCCACCGCCGAGGATCGGCGGGAGGCGGAGGGCTGGTTCGCCCGTGAGTCGTACCTGCTCAGCAGCCTCCAAAACCCCCTGATTCCCCGTTTCTATAGCGTGTTCCAGGAGGATGGGCGGAGCTACATCGTCCAGGAGTTCGTGGCGGGCGAGAATCTCGATCAGGTCGTGCGCCGGCGCGGTCCCTTGCGCGAGGATCTGGTGGTAGGCTGGGGTATCGCGCTTTGCGGCCTATTGACCTATTTGCATGAACGGGACGACCCCGTGGTCTTCCGCGACCTGAAGCCGGCAAACATCCTCTGGCGGCAAATGGCCCCCGGATCTCCGGCGAGCGAGATGTCGCTGGCGGTGGTGGACTTTGGGATCGCCCGGCCCTTCCGCCGCGGCGAGGTCGGCACCGTGATTGGCACTCCCGGCTACGCGCCTCCCGAGCAATATCAGGGCCTGGCAATCCCCCAGAGCGACGTGTATGCCCTGGGCGCCACCTTGCACCGGCTCCTCACCGACTATGATCCGGAGCAGGGAGCGCCTTTCACCTTCCCCTCCGTGCTTGGTTTGAACCCCCGCGTATCCCCGGAGATGGCGGCGGTAGTGGAGCGCGCCATCCGTCTCGATCCGGCAGCCCGCTTCCAGTCGGCGAGCGACATGGGGATGGCCCTGCGGCGGATCGCGGCGCATGAGGGCTACCTATCCGGCGTCGGATCGGGGTCCGCGGCGGTCTCCTCGCCGACCTATAGCTTCCGGGCCGGGTGGCTGGGGCCGGTCATAGGCTCCGCTCTCCTGGGCTCCATGGTCCTCTCCATGCTGGGCAGCATGTTCCGCCAGCCTGCCATAACCTATGTCCCCGTCCATGCCGACTACAGCTTCCCCTACGTGGGCCCGAACTCGGATCAAGGCGGGAATGGCGGAATCGTCTATGTGGTGCAAGATGGTTCGTCAGGGCAAGGTATCCAGCATCCGCCCCCGAATACGGCCCCCGGCGCCGGGCCGCTTCCCCCTAACGGCCACCACCGCGCCCCTGGGACTAGCCCTTGACCACCAGCATGGGAAACTCGTGTTCTCCTTCATGCACCCAGTGCTCGTTCAGTTGCAAGCACACGAAGGAGCGCCCGAAGCGGTCGCGATCGGCCTGCACGGCGGCCGGGGCCGTCCCCGCGTAGGGATCTCCGGTCGAGTAGGCATAAAATCGCCGGGGGATCTCCGCCTTCTTGCATGCCCGTAGGTCCATCCAGCAGTTCACCCCACTGGATCCGGGCGCCTGGCAGAACTGCTCGCCCCGCGGCGGGATCGGTCTCAGGGGGTTGGTATTGTATTTGTCGCACTGGCAGAGACCCTCGGTGATGCCGGAGACCGAGTCGTTGCCGGCGGGATGGAAGTGCGGGCAGCCCATGCGGGGGGTTCTCCTTTCTCGATTCCGGTCTCAGTGCCGGAAATGTCGAACCTTGGTGAAGACCATGGCGATCCCATGGTTGTCGGCGACCTTGATCGACTCCTCGTCGCGGATGGAGCCGCCCGGTTGGATAATCGCGGTCACCCCTGCCTCGATGGCCCGTTGGACTCCATCGGCGAAGGGGAAATAGGCATCGGAGGCTAGCACGCACTGGCGGGCCCGATCCTTGGCGTGGCGCACCGCCAGTTCCACGCTGTCCACCCGCTTCATCTGTCCCGCACCTACCCCTACTACCGTGAGCTGGCGGGCCAGGATGATCGCGTTGGACTTTACATGCTTGACCGCCCGCCAGGCGAACCGCAGGTCGGTAATCTCCTCCAGGGTGGGCTGGCGTTTGGTCACTACCTGCATTTTGAGGTCGTTGTCATCGGTGCCCTGGTGGTCCTGGACCACGAAGCCCCCGGTCACCCGTTTGAAGTCCAGCTTGCTGTCCGGAAGCCAGGCGAATTCGCCCTTGCGGGGAGACGATCGCTCCCCCATGGCGATCAGCCGCAGATCGCGTTTCCTCTTCAACAGTTCAAGGGCGTCCGGGGTGAAGTCGGGCGCCACGATCGCCTCATAATAGACGGCGCTGATCGCCTGGGCCGTGGCCTCGTCCACCGTACGGTTGATCCCCACGATCCCTCCGTACGCGGCCTGCGGATCGCCGGAGTGGGCCCGCCGATACGCCTCGGCCAGGTCGGTATGGCAGGCCAGCCCACACGGGTTGGTGTGCTTGACAATCACCACGCAGGGAGCCTGCTGAAAGTCGCGCGCGGCCGTCCAGGCGGTATCGATATCGAGCAGATTGTTGAACGACAATTCCCGCCCATGCAACTGGCGCGCGGTGGCCAGGGTGCGGAGACTCAACTGATCGGTGGTGGGCACGGTGGTGTAAAAGGCCGCGCTCTGGTGCGGATTCTCGCCGTAGCGCAGATCGCTGACCTTCCGCATGGGCAGACTGAGGAGTTCGGGGAAATCCTCGTCCAGCGTGTGGTAGAGGTAGGCGGCGATATAGCTGTCGTAGCTGGCCGTATAGGCGAGCGCCTTGGCCGCCAGGCGAATACCCAGGGTGTGGTCGATGTCGCTTTCACTCCCCCGCACCGTGGCAAGCCGTCGCTGTACCTCGCTCAGGACAGTTTCGTAGTCCGCTGGATCGGTCACCACCAGCACCTGCCGGTGGTTCTTCGCGGCGGCTCGTATGAGGGCCACGCCGCCGATATCCACCTGTTCCAGGGCCTCCTCCAGGTCCACCTGGCGGGTGCTGACCGTTTGCACGAACGGGTAGAGGTTTACCACCACGAGGTCAATGGGCGCCGCGCCCATGCTCTTCAGGGTTTCCATATGCGCGGGATCGGCGCGATTGGCCAGGAGTCCGGCGTGGATCGCGGGATGAAGTGTCTTCACCCTCCCGTCGAGAATCTCGGGCGCGCCGGTGACGTCGGCCACGCTGGCAACCTCGACTCCGCCCTCGCGGAGCGCGTGCAGAGTGCCGCCGGTGGAGATCAACTCCACCCCCAACTCCCGTAGCTCACGGCCCAGGTCGACCAGACCGGTTTTATCATGGACGCTCAACAGTGCCCGCATCAGGCCATCCTCCGTCCTGTTTGTTCGCGGTCGCCGGGCGGCCACCGACCCGTGTGGATACGGTTCCCGGCCACGGCTTTCCGTCAGGGACACCGCCGAGGCGGCACGTATGCCGCCCGGTTGCTGATCCGAAGCCCCGTTGCCCTAGTGTACCGTGCAGGAGGCGATTGTGGCATGGGCGGGCTAGAACCGGGTGGAACCCGATCGGACTGATTCGTCCGGTTTCGCGCGAAGGGCTTCCGGCTGAGGCCGGATGGAAGGCGGACGACGGCTGAGGCCGGGTGTGGCACCATGGTAGAGCGCAAGGAGCGGTTATTCTGGGTGTTCGCGTTTCAACCGGCCGCAGCCGACTCGTCCCTGCCATCCGACCGCGGTCGGAGGCCCCGGGGCAGCCCGCCCCTACAACGCACGCAGCGCCGCCAGCACCGGTTTCCGGTAGGCGGCGA
>DATBTL010000629.1:0-24110 GCA_036559345.1 Chloroflexota bacterium
TGAGCACCCCAAGAATCTTCCCGTCGCGGAGGGTGCGAACCATCCTCCGGACATCCGTCATCGGGACCACGCCAAGCCCGTACTGAGCGCGTTCTCCGGTCACCAGGGCCTCAAGGCGTGGATCACTAAAGGGCTCCGTGACCGCGAACACGGTCCCAGGAGCGCAGTGGCCGGCCACCGCCGCTCCCGCCGCGTCCCAGCTCCCGAAATGGGCGGTGGCAAACACGACACCCCGACCGGCCCGGAGAGCGCCGTCGAGGTGATGCCAGCCGGCGGTATCCTTGGTGTCGGCGTGTACCTTCGCGGCGATAGACGGCAACGTGACCAAATCGAGCATCACCTGACCATATCCGGCCATTTCTCGCCAGGCGAGCGTACGGATCCGCCGCTCAGCCGCTAAGGTAGATGGTTCCGGCGATCCGGTCAGAACGACCCTGAGGTTGCGGCGGATGTTGGCGCCCTTCCTCGGCATGGCCAGAAAGCTCATCCAGGCAATGCCGGCCGCGAACCGCCGGAGCCACCCGAGGGGGACAACGAGGCCCAATACCCGAATGGCATGCCAGGCCCACGCTGTTAGCATGGGGTAACCCCGGTTGGGAAGGCGGTCGGCACCTCCGCCCCCGTGATGAAATCCTCCACCATGTCGTGGGCGCGATCATCGGCGTGCTGAACCGGCGGCGACTTCATGAAGTAGGCAGATGCACCCTCTAGCGTGCCCGCGATCCCCCGGTCCAGGGCCAGCTTGGCGCAGCGAACCGCGTCTATGACTACCCCGGCGGAGTTCGGTGAATCCCATACCTCCAGTTTCAGTTCCATGGACAGCGGAACGTCCCCGAAGGTTCTCCCTTCCAGGCGAATATAGGCCCACTTGCGGTCGGTCAGCCACGGAACGTAGTCGCTGGGACCAATATGAACATTATCCTTGCCCATGTCGTAGTCCAATTGACTAGTCACCGAATTCGTCTTGGAAATCTTTTTTGACTCAAGGCGCTCCCGCTCCAGCATATTCAGAAAATCGGTGTTCCCCCCCACGTTGAGCTGGCTGGTCCGCTCCAACCGGACGCCGCGTTCACGGAACAGTCGGGTGAGCATGCGATGGACGATAGTGGCGCCAACTTGCGATTTAATATCATCGCCCACCATCGGGAGGCCACGCTCCAGAAAACGGCGCTGCCAATAGTCCTCGCGCGCGATAAAGACGGGAATGCAGTTCACGAAGGCGCAACCGGCATCGAGAATCTGTTCCACATACCATTTAGTGGCCATTTCGCTTCCCACCGGGAGATAGTTGATCACCACGTCAGCGTGCTGTTGGCGAAGAATACTCTTGATGTCGGCGGTGGGCCCGGGCGCTTTGGTGATCACTTCGGAAAGGTACTTTCCCAGTCCATCGTGGGTCATCCCTCGATGCACCGGTACCCCCACATGAGGGACATCGGAGAATTTGAGCGTATTGTTCGGTTCGGCGAATATCGCCTCGGAGAGGTCTTTCCCTACCTTGTTCCGATCGATATCGAATGCCGCCACGAACTCAATATCCCGCACATGGTAGCCGCCCAGATTGACGTGCATCAGGCCGGGCACGAAGTCATCATCGGCGGCATTCCGATAATACTGGACCCCTTGCACCAAGGACGACGCGCAGTTGCCCACGCCGATAATCGCGACTCGAACCTTCGCCACTCTCGTTCCCCTTTTCCCTATAATCCGGCGCTCACCGGTGGGGTGGCGCCGACAAATTGTCCCGCGTCCTCCCTGGTGAGGCCCTCGCTTTCCAGCCCTCGATCATCCAGCATCTGAGCCAGCCGGGTCTGATAGGCGGAGAAAGCTTCCCGATTGAGCGAGCAGAAGACCTGCCGGCCCTGCCGCCTGGTCGCCACCAGGCCACAGCGGGTCAGGACGCGTAAATGCCAGGACACCAAAGGCTGGCTGGCGCGCAGTTGAAGGCACAGATCCTTTACCCCCACCTCCCCGGTGGCGGCCAGGATCGCCACCATCCGCAGGCGCCGCACATCGGCCAGCGCCCGGAAGTACAACCGCAACTCACGCCATTCGCGCACTATCACCTCGATAGATAAAGATTGCTTTATTCAACTTCTCCTTATGAGTTTGGAACAACGGAGGAGGTTTGTCAAGCGCCGATCACAAGAAAAAAAAGGGGAGTGCCGTACCCGGTCGGTGCGGATCTCCTCTGGCGGGCTGGTTGCGCGCGGCGGTGAGTACAGCTTGGTGCGAATCCGCCATCAGTTGTAGGGGCATCCCTTGTGGGTGCCCTCGTGCGGGCCGCCAAGGGCACCGACAAGGGATGCCCCTACCAGGAACATTGCGCCCAGGCGGCTAGGCGGTCTGAGGATGGCTGGCCCCGTCACGACGAACCTCGTAGACATTCCGCACCCGCTCCAGCCGCGAAAACACGCGGCTGAGCTGGTCGATATTCGAGATGCGGAGCGTGAGATGAATGGTGGCGCTTCCGTCTTGGTGTGCATCCACGCTGGCGGCGGCGATACTGACTCGCTCCTCGGTTACCGAGGCGCTCACATCGCGCAGCAAGCCGTCCCGGTCCCAGGCCCGGACCAGGATGGTCACGTTATAGAGATCCTGGTGGGGCGCCCGTCCCCAGTCTACCTGCACGAGCCGCTCGGATTCCATTTCACTCAGGACACGGGGACAGGTGGCCCGGTGGATGGTCACTCCGTGATTCCGGGTAATATAGCCGGTGATCTGGTCGCCGGGGGCTGGCTGGCAACATCCGGCAAGGCGGGTAAGCAGATCGCCGACCCCCATGACCCGGATCTGTCCGCCGCCCGGATCGGATACCCTTGGGGTGTCGCTGGGGAGGGTGCTCCGCGGCTCCTCACGGGGCACCAACCGCATGGCAACCCCCTGAGGGCTCACCGCGCCGTAGCCAACAGCGGCGAAGAGATCGTCAATGCCGCGGAAGTCCATCGTACTGGCCAGGGTGGCGAGGATATCCGGCGACATGCCGGCCAGGGTCTTTTGGTCCAGTCTGCCAAGTTCGCGCTCGATCAGATCGCGGCCTCGGGCAATGTTTTCATCCCGGTGTTGGCGTTTGAACCATTGGCGGATTTTCTCGCGCGCGCTGGCCGAGGCCACGAAGTTCAGCCAGTCCCGACCCGGACCATGCGGAGTCTTCGTGGTAAGGATTTCCACTCGATCGCCGTTTTGCAGCTGATAGTCGAGAGGCACCATGATCCCGTTGACCTTGGCTCCGATGCAGCGGTGACCGAGTTGGGTATGAACCCGGTAGGCGAAATCGACCGGTGTGGAGCGGGCCGGGAGATCAATGATGTCCCCCTTGGGGCTGGAGACGAAGACCTGATCCTGAAACACGTCAATCTTGACCGTGTCCACGAAGTCGGTGGCATTCTGGGTCAGTTCCTCCTGCCAGCTCCTGAGCATGGAGATCCAGGTGGTCAGGGCGGCCGGCAGCGCCTCGGCCGATCCTTGCTCCTTGTAGTACCAATGGGTAGCCACCCCATACTCGGACATTCTGTGCATCTCGCGACTCCGGATCTGGACCTCGGTCGGCAAGCCCTCCTCGCACAACACGGTCGTGTGGAGTGACTGGTAGCCATTCGGCTTGGGCATGGCGATGTAGTCCTTGATCCGTGCGGGAAGAGGCGGCCACCGATTATGAACGATACCCAGCACTTGATAGCATTCGGGGACGCTCGCGACCAGAACTCGAAGCGCGAAGAGATCGTAGATACGCGAGAGATCGTTCTCGCCCGATTTCACAAGTTTCTTGTAAATGCTGTATAAGTGTTTGACCCGGCCCAGAACGTCCGCCTGGATCTGATTCTTGGTGAGCTCCTCCTGAAGGATCGCGGTAACGCGCTGGATATATCCATCACGCTGCGAATGATGGGCCGCAAGGGCCTCGATTACCCATGCATATCCGTCGGGCTCAAGGTAGCGGAACGCGGTGTCCTCGAGCTCCCACTTAATCCTGGCCATGCCCAGGCGTCCGGCGAGGGGGGCATAGATTTCCCGGGTCTCAAGAGCTACTCGCTGCTGCTTCTGCTCGGGTAAGGCGCTTAAGGTTCTCATATTGTGCAGGCGGTCCGCCAACTTGACCAGAACCACCCGAGGATCCTCCGCCATGGCGAGAAACATCTTCTTGATGTTTTCGGCCTGTTGCTTGACGGCCCGCTCGCGGCCCTTCCGCTGCTCCTCGGATGAAGCGGCTTGCTGATCGGCCCAGTTACGCTGGCGCCGGCCCAGTTCCTCGAACTTGGTCACTCCGTCAACGATGTGCGCCACGGCCGGCCCGAACCGTTCTCGGATTTCCGGGAGCCCGACGCTGGTATCCTCCACCACGTCGTGCAAAAGGGCGGAGACGATGGTAATCGCGTCCAAATGCATGTCGGCCACGATCATGGCCGCCGCCAAGGGATGCTGCACGTAGGGCTCGCCCGACCGGCGAACCATTCCCGTGTGGGCCTGTTCCGCCAGCCTATACGCTTGCTCGATCATCTCTAAGCCGAGCGGCGGCAAATATCCTCCCGCTAACGCGAGCAGATCGGCAAGTGATCGCGGCGAAGGCGCCAGGGTGACGGTTGGGTGGAGTTGGGACACGGCAGTACCTCGAAACAGTGGGTATTTGGCTTAATTATACCGGGTTGGCGTCCCTTAGTCGCGGGCTCCATCAATATCATAGCCGCGGGCCGGCTCGAACGAGAGATCGCGTACGCGGAGCTGCAACGTACGGCATCCGTTCCAGTCATTTGCCTCAAGACTGAATACCAGGTCAACTTCCATGTTTCTCCGCAAATGGCAGGCCAGATCGCCCCGGCGGAAGACCAGGGCCGGCAACCGCTGATCGCCTTTTCCCACGATCATTCGCAGATGATTATTCCCCATTCGTCGATATTCGAGGATCCGCATTCGGCGGCAGAGGAAAACGGGCAACGGATTGCTCACCCCAAACGGCTCCATAAGTTGGAGGTCTTGGTGGAGTGACCAGGTCAGCTCGCGGGCCCCTATCTCGGCATCGATCTGGAGAGTGGGCAGTACATCGTCGGGCCCCAACCGCGCGCCGGCCCGGGTCCGTAAGCGCTCCGCCAATTTTGGTATCTGGTTGGACCTCGTGGTGAAACCGGCCGCCATCTCATGACCGCCGAATCGGTCAAGGAGATCCGCGTTGGCTTTGAATGCCTCCAACACTCCGAAACCGCGAGTACCGCGGGCCGATCCACGTACCTCGCCACCGGTTTCGCAAAGCACGATTACCGGCTTACCGAACTCCTCGACCAGCTTTCCCGCCAGGAGACCCATCACGCATGACGCCCAGGACTCGATGCACACCATGATCAGCCGCGCATCGTCCGCGGCCGCATGGGTTGCGATCTCCTCGTGAATCGCGGTCAACGCACGCTCGGTCAGCAACTGCCGTTCCGCGTTTTTTTCCTCAAGCTTTTGGGCCCATGCATCGGCCTCCTCGAAGGTGCCGGCCATCAGTAGCTCGTAGCCCAACGATCCCTGAGCCAGCCGGCCGGCCGCGTTCAGTCTTGGGCAAATTCTAAAGCCGACATCGGTTGAGTTTATCGTCCCGGTGCGCAGCCCGCACCGAGAAATGACGGCCTGTAGACCGGGGCGGGGGGAGTTGTTCAGCACGCGCATCCCATGCCAGACCAGGGTTCGGTTCTCTCCCGTAAGTGGGACCATGTCGGCAATCGTCCCCACCGCTACCAGGTCAAGGAGCGCCTGACCATGGTTCTTCGGTTCACCAACCGCCCGTAAGAGAGCGCGCGCGACTTTATACGCGACCCCAACCCCGGCCAAATCTTTGTTTGGGTATGCACATCCTGGTTGCAACGGATCGACAATGGCCACCGCGCGAGGCAGTACATCCGGCGCCGCGTGGTGATCCGTTATGATCAGGTCGATTCCCAGCCGCTCGAGGGCCCGCGATTCCACGCCGTTGTTAATGCCGCAATCGGCCGTTACGATCATCCCAACCCCTTGGGCCACTAGCCGCTCAATAGCGGCAATATTGAGGCCCGAGCCTTGGTCTTGCCGGTGGGGAATATAGGGGATCGCGCGTAGGCCGGCGATAGCGCACGCATGCATCAGTACGGCCACACTGGTGATGCCGTCTACGTCGAAGTCACCGTAGATTGCCACGAGCTCATCCGCTTTCCGCGCATTGATGAGTCGGCGTACGGCCTCCTTCATCCCCAAGAGCCCGAGTGGATCGTGGCCGAGCGCTCGATGCGGGGACAAAAAGGCGGGGAGTGCCTCGGCATCTATCCCCCGGTTGTGCAGAACTTGCGCGACCACTGGTGAAAGTTCCGCCGCCGCCGTCGCTTGTTCCAGTCGCGGCGGTGGTTCATTCACCGACTGCAAGTTGAGCCAGGTTGACCGCGTCGCGCGCACCAGACACTCCTTGATTGGGCTGGCGCCCGCGCGAGCGGGTCATTCCAGGCTACCGCGGCGGCCATGCCATCGTGCCACGGCCCGCTGACCGCGGTTCGGCCCCCGCGATCTATCTGCCGCATTGTACGCCCCTGATGATAAGGGGGCAACAGCGGCAAGGAATCCGGGACCAGCGATGCCACGACCCCAGTTCACGACAGGCCGGACACACTCAAGGCCCGCTCTAACAAGTCCAGGACGCCCAGGGTACGCGCCCATTGACGCAAGTAGGGAAGGTCAACCAGTGCCTGCTGGACCTGTAACACGCCGACAATGTCGCTCCATTGGCGGTCGGACGTTTCACCGCCCAGGCGATACCATTCCAGTTTGGCCAATACCGTGTCCTCGGGGCTGGCCAGCACGGCCCGCCGTTCAGGATTGCTCGTGACGATCTGGGTCAGGCCACGCGCCAATTGGCTCTGGTCGAAGATGCGCTTCCGCGGAATAAACACATCCACTTTCAACATGGTTTCCAGGTGAATGACGTTGAAGGACTCCTGGAAATGAACCGCGTCGCGGATGGCGGCGGCATCGACATAGAATGATGATGACAGAGCATCCGCCAGGGGAGCCGCGTGCCGCTCCTCCAGGTCGGCAAGTAGATCGGCATCGTTGGTGGCGCGGAAAGTACCATAGGCGCTGCTGGCCATCGATCCACCAATGACATAGCGAATCCCCAGTCGATCCAGTTGCTCGATCACCAGTAAGGCGACACCGATTGTAGTCAACTCCACGCGGCCTTCTCCTTCGGGCTTGATATGCCCGCTTCCTTGGTTTCGCGCGCGAGCGGCCAGTGCCGGCCCAAGGCGCCTTTCCGCCAGACGCCCCTGAAGGTCCGCCTCACTGACCGACGCGTCCAGGCGGAGTATGGCTCCTCGTGCGAGAACATGCAATGCCTGGTTCAAGCCGTCAACCAGTTGGAGTTTCCGCCAGATAGGAGCCTGACGCAACAGGCCCATCCGCACCCGCTCGGCTTCCGGGCTGGTATCGGTCACCAGCGATTTCATACCGCGTTCCTTGGGTGGTGGCATCATGAAGTGACCCTTTATGGGGAAAGACCGCGGGATCGCGATGGCGCCGTGCCCGTTTGGCACGAGAATCCTTGACCTATCGTAGCATCGGGGCTGCCGCCCTGCCAGCGTGAATGGTATAATCCCGGCCATACAAGGAGGAAGAACAACATGGGGCTCGATGCTGAAGCATTGCACGCGGCCTTGGAGACGACCGCCGGAGCGATGCGGGTGATGACCACACGCCTGAATAGTACTCAGGCCGAGGTGCGGAACCTGGGCTTTATCGCGCGGACTTTCGTCGAAAAGGATTTTGCCGGCTCAACAGGTAGGGGGCTTGCCGATTGGGCGAAGGCCGCGGATGCCCTGGCGGGAGTGCTCGAAGCCGCGAGCCGAGATCCCCACACGTATGGGCGTGCCGCGCAAGCGATTGCCGCCGAGCGGCCTCGACTTGTCTCGTTACGGACCTATCTGGAGCGCGCGCCCGAGAAAGTGAGCAAGGTACCGGGGGCCGTGCTCAAGCCCGCGCAACGAGCCGATTTCCTGCGCGAGGTGGGCGACCAAGCGCGTGCCCTCCAGGCGCTTGAGTTGGATCTGGCGCGCCTGGCAGAGGCCCTGGCGAGCGCGGGCTGATTCGCCCCTATTCATGCGCGAGGATGCGGGCTACTGGATTGCCTGGAGCAAAATAACTGGCGTTGGGGCGGCCCGTGTGCGCCGTCTATGGGAACACTTCGGTGATCTCGGAGCCGCGTGGGAGGCTCCAGTCGAAGCGCTGCAACAGGCGGGACTGGACCGGCGGGTAGCCGCCGCCGCCATGGACGAGCGCCCATCGCTCAACCCGCGCGCGGAACGCGCCGCCCTGGAGCGCGCCGGGATTGATCTTATCACCCTGGCCGACTCCAACTATCCCGTACTCCTCCGCCGGGGCGATGGCGGCCCCGCGAGCTTGCATGTGCGCGGCTCCCTGGTTCCCGAGGATGAAATGGCCATCGCGGTGGTCGGCAGCAGGGCGATTAGCCCATATGGCAGACAGGTGACACTTCAGTTCGTCGGTGACCTGGCCCGGCAAGGATTGACCATTGTCAGCGGGCTCGCCCGCGGCATTGACGCGGTGGCCCATCGCGCCGCCCTGGAATCCGGGGCTCGAACCGTCGCGGTGGTGGGCTGCGGCGTGGACGTGACCTATCCTCCGGAGCACCGGAGTCTGGGGGCGGACATAGCGGCGCATGGGGCCGTGGTCTCGGAGTTTCCTCTGGGCACCAAGCCCGACGCGCCGAACTTCCCCATGCGGAATAGAGTGATTGCCGGCCTGGGTCTGGGAACCCTGGTGATCGAGGCAGGCACCACGAGCGGCGCCCTGATTACCGCCGCCTCTGCCCTGGAGTGGAATCGTGAGGTCTTTGCCGTGCCGGGCAGTATCTACGCGCCGCGTTGCCAGGGCACCAACCGCTTGATTTCCCGCGGCGAGGCCAAATCGGTCAGTAGCGTGGCTGACATCATGGCCGAGTTGAACCTGGGCTTGGTGCCCCAACAACTTGCCATGGACGGACTGCTTGCCCATGACCACACCGAGGGCACGCTCCTGGGGCACCTTGGCCAGGAGCCCCTGCATGTTGATGCCCTCACCCGGCTGACTGCCCTTCCGGTCAGCGTGGTGACCAGCACGCTAACCATGCTGGAGTTGCGTGGGCTGGTGCGCCAGGTGAGCGCCATGCAATTCGTGAGAGCCCGCTAGCCCAGGAAGGTCGGCGTGGCCGTGGGGAGCGTTCCCACCGTAGGGGATAGCGGTACGGTAGGGGAAATGAGCGCCCCTGGCGCCCCAATTGTCACGGTGGCCGGCGGACCAACGGTCAAGGTTGGAGTTCCTGTGTCAGACACAGGATTGGTGGGAATGGCTGTGGCCGGAGCCGGCAGGGATGGGGTATTGGTCGGGAAGACGACCACCGGCGTGAACGAGGCGGTGGGTGTGTAGCTGGGCAGCACGATCGGTGTGTCGGTGGGCGGCACGGTGGCGGTATTCAGCGGGGTATCGCTCGGCGGCACGGTGGCGGTATTCAGCGGAGTACTGCTGGGAGGTACCGTTGGAGTCCTTGTGGGCGTGGCGGTCACCGTTGGCGTATCCGTCACGGTTGGCGTGGCTGTCCGGGTGCTCGTTCTGGTGGGCGTGGCGGTCACCGTCCGGGTCCAGGTAGGCATTGGGGTCTCGGTAAAGGTAAAAGCCGGCGTAGGCGGGATCGGGGTAGGGGTGAACGAGGCGGATTGCGTCGCCAGTGGGAGGGGTGTATTGCGCCGGGTTGGTCGTGGCGAGGCAGTCGCCGTGGGAGTACGGGTGAGGGTACGAGTCGGCGGCCGCGGAGCCACGACGGCGCGATGGGTCGCGGTGGGCCGTGGAGTGCGAGTGGCCGCGATAGTAGCCTGAGGCGTAGGCGTGGATGGATTATCGGCGCCGCCCGCGAACGGCAGGTTGCCCCCGTTGCCGATAATCGCCAGCACTGCCACCACGAGAGCGGCCAGGAGAGCGCCAACCGTCACTCCAACCAAAATAGAACGGCGGCCCCGGCTCCCCGCGACTGGTGGCGCCGCCGCCGCGGCTTGCGGTGCGATAACGCCGCTCATCACACGCGTCGGACCGGCGGCGGGCGGATTGGGCGGCCTGGACATCGCGGCGGTAGGCCCGGCCACGGTGGGAGGAATCACCGGAGGGGGAGGCGTGGGAACACCCGCGCCGGCTACTCGGGTTCGCCCGCTCGCCTGTCCCAAAACGCCGCGGAGAGCCTGGGCTAACGAGGCGGCATCGGGGAATCGTTCCGCGGGATTCTTGGCCATCAGACGTAGGACAATCGTCTCCAGCGCGGGCGGAATCGCCCGGTTAAATTGCCGGGGCAAGGGAGGGGCATTTTGGACATGTTGCATGGCGACCGCGATTGGGTTCTCCGCGTCGAACGGCAACCGCCCTGTGAGCATCTCGAAGAGGGTTACCCCTAGCGCGTACAGGTCGGCGCGGGGTCCTGCCTCCTGGCCTCGTGCCTGCTCTGGCGAGAGATAGTGAACGGAGCCCAGGACGGTACCGGTTTGCGTCAGGGCAGCGGCGGCGGTCCGCCGCGCGATGCCGAAATCCGCGACCTTGACGGCTCCATCCACGGTAAGCAGAATATTCTGCGGTTTGATGTCACGATGGACCAGGCCACGGGCATGGGCCGCTGTCAAAGCCGCGCAGACTTCGATGCCTATGCGGACCGCTTCGGGGACCGGCAGCGGTCCCGATGCCTGGATCGCCTCCTTGAGGGTCTGCCCATCGACGAGTTCCATGACAATGTAGTGCGCCGAGCCGTCCTGCCCAACGTCAAAGACACCCACGATGTTGGGATGCGATAGGCTGGCGGCATGCCGCGCTTCTTGCTCGAAGCGGCGCAGGAATTCCGCGTCATTGGTAAACTGGGCCAGCAGTACTTTTACCGCTACTCGTCTGCCCAGACGCAAGTCCTCGGCTTCATGGACGCGCGCCATGCCGCCCTCACCCAGGACCCGGATCAGGCGATAACGATCGCTCAAAATCTGTTCATTCACGCACTCAAGGTAGCATGGCAATCACCCTCGAAGAAAATGACTGGTGGACGGCAGGCTCAACCGGAATCCAATTGTCCTCCAGAGGCCCGTAACCATAGGGGGGTTCCGTGCGTTAACCGTGTTGAGCCCCTGGTCGTCAAAATTGGGTGGCGGCGCGATTCACCTCCGCCAATCCCGTCATCCGCCCCACTGCCCGACCACTTGCCTTACCATGAGGACAAGAGAAAACCACCTGGAGTTTGGAAGTTTACCTGTGCCAATCGGGAGCCCCACCGCATGATCTTTCCCACCCTGGAGTTCGCGGCATTCTTCGCTCTGGTTCTGCCTGTTTCCTGGGCCCTGATGCCGTGGCCCTCGATCTGGAAGCCCTTCATGATCGTGGCCAGCTACGTCTTCTATGGTAGTGCTGACCTTCACTTTACGTTCCTGCTCGCCGCCTGCACGGTATGGAATCAGGCATTGGCCAAACTCTTGGCTCGGGTACGGCGTGGAGGCAATGGTACGGCATGGCTCCTCGCCATTGGGCTAACTGGTGACCTGGGGCTTCTGGGTTGGTTCAAATACTATGGCTTCTTCGCCACCAGTTTTGATGACCTTGCCACTCGACTTGGCGTGGCGATGCCGTTACCTCTTCTCCAGGTTGCGTTGCCGATTGGAATCTCTTTCTTCACCTTTCAAGCTATGTCGTACCTTATTGATGTTCATCGAGGCGACTGCGATCCCGTGCGGGGTATTGACTTTGCTCTGTATCTCAGCTTCTTTCCCCATTTGATCGCGGGGCCCATCGTGCGGGTCAGCGAACTGGCGCCCCAGTTCGGCGCGCCCCGGGATCCATCGCGCATTGAGGCCGTCCGCGCCATTGGGCTTATTAGCGGCGGCCTGATGAAGAAAGTCCTCCTCGCGGATCCCATTGCCACCCAGTTGGTGGACCCGGTATTCGGCTCTCCGCTGCTGCATTCACGCACCGACGTGATCGTGGCGATGTATGCCTATGCGGTGCAGATCTATTGTGATTTTTCCGCCTATTCGGATATGGCAATTGGTCTTGCCTTGTTGCTCGGTTTCCAGTTCCCCCAAAACTTCAACCGCCCCTACGCCGCGATCACTTTGCAGGATTTCTGGCGTCGATGGCACATGAGTTTGTCGCGGTGGCTCCGAGACTACCTGTACATCAGTCTTGGGGGTAACCGAAAAGGCCGCGCCCGCACCTACATCAACCTGATGGTCACCATGCTCCTGGGAGGGCTCTGGCACGGAGCTGCCTGGAAATTCGCGTTTTGGGGTGGCTTACACGGTTCGGGACTGGCGGTGGAGCGCTGGTGGGACGAACGAAGAGGATCCAAGGAGATTCGCCTGCCATGGGTGCGCTGGCTCCTCACCTTCAACCTGGTATGCGTAGCCTGGGTGTTCTTCCGCGCCGACAGCCTTGGCGCGGTAGGAGATCTGGCGCGACGGCTCACCCAGAGCGGCGGCCAAACCACTCTCACTCCGGATATTGCCCTTGCGGTCCTCCTGGGCCTTGCCCTACAATTTGTTCCCGGCCAACCGCTAAGACTGGGCCGCGACCTCTTCGCCCGCCTCGGGCCGGTCCCACAGGGACTGGCGGTTGCCGCGGTTCTCCTGGTCACGGGGGCGTTGGTCACCGGGCCTGGAGTGGCTCCTTTCATTTACTATCGATTTTAGGATAGGGATCCGGCATGTCCGCGGTTATCAAGGTCAGAGACGAAATTCTCGACGCATCGCGCCCCGAGCCGTGGCCGGGTGTTGACTTCAGCCTATCTGACTCTCCCGATCCGGATGAAGCGCGGCCAACCACGAGCGTGGGGAAACTTCTGCTGAGCCTGGCCATTGGCCTTGCCGTCGCGGTTATCCTGGGGGCCCGTGGGCTCATCCATGCCGGGAATGGCATGGAGTTCGGGACGAAGCGGGATGTGACGCTCGCGGTGGGAAACGCCGCCCTGCACATCGAGGAGGCGCTCCACCTCACGTTCCCCTGGGATCAGGCGGAAGTCGCCCTCGGCCGAGCCCCTCAGCCCGCGCTCCCACCCTTGCTGGCCTCCGGCATCGATGTCCCAACCGCGCTGCCGGGAGTGACGGAAACCCCATTCCCGCTGAAACGCCACGGAGGCCTCGCGGGGGCGCGGATCGGTAAGCATCCCTCTCCGACTCTGACGCCGACCGCGAGTCCCACAATCCCCATGGAGAGCGCCGTCAGCCATCGCGGTCCTTCCAGTGGACCTACCATGTATCCCACCCGTGGGCCCAGCGTGACCCGCACCATCGCCGCGGCGACCGTTACTCCCTCCTCCACGGATACACCGATGACGCATCCCGCCCGCAAGCGGTACACGGTCCCCAGGCCGCACGGCGTCGGCACGCCAGTCGTGCCGCACCACGGCGCGACCCCCAGCACGGGTAAATCGGGGAAAGCTAAATCCGCGCGAAAAGCTAAGCGGCTGCCGGTGCCTACGCCGACCCGCACGCCCATAGCCCAACTGAGGCCATTGACCGCCGCGGACCCTCTCCGGCTTCTGGTCACCGGGGACTCGCTGACCGGCTATTTGGGACCGATCCTGATCAACGAAGCAGCCTCGGCCGGTCCCGTGCGGGGGTTTGTCGACACGCACAACGGCACCGGGCTCACCCGCCCAGACTTCGTTGATTGGTCAGTGGTCGCCCAACAGCAAATCGCCGCCGATCATCCAAACGCGGTCGTCGTGATGATCGGTGGAAACGACTTTCAGAATATGACCTTACCGAACGGCGCCTTCTTCCAGGCCGGCACGCCGGCCTGGACCAAGGAATACGAGCGGCGGGCCGCCATCTGCATGCGTATTTGGAGCCAGGGAGGAAAGAGTCGGGTCTATTGGCTCTCCATGCCGCCCGCCCGCGACCCAAGCTGGGCCTTTGACGATGGAAGGATTAACGTTGCCTTGAAGGCGGCTGCCGCGCTTGTTCCGGGCGCCGAGTACGTCAACATCCTGGGACCGGTCACCAAAGCGGGCCGCTATACGGACTTTATCTACGAGCACGGCCAGGCAATCCTGATTCGCGAGCAAGACGGCGTACATCTCAATGTTGCCGGTTCGACGATCGTGGCAAATGAGATGCTCACGCGGCTGGAGCGCGAGTGGCGATTCGGACTAAAAGGGCACCGCTAGGTTGGGCTGTTGAGCCGAATGTACACCTACAGACCATCAGTGTCCGGTACTGGAACAACCTTGGCCTGGAAGTCGGCCACGTTCGCCCGGATCTGCTGATCGAGCGCGTCTCGTACATCAAGATTCTGGCGGAGAAACTCCTTGGCATTCTCTCGCCCCTGGCCAAGACGCATCTCGCCATACGAGTAAAACGCTCCCGCTTTCTTGAGCATTCCCATCTCCAGGCCGACGTCAATCAAGCCGCCTTCCTTGGAGATCCCTTCATTGAACATCAGATCGAATTCGGCCACCCTGAATGGCGGCGCCACCTTGTTCTTGACGATTTTCACCCGTGTGCGGCGCCCAATCGCCTCGGACCCTTGTTTGATCTGATCGATAGAGCGGATATCCAGCCGTACCGAGGCATAGAACTTGAGCGCCTTCCCGCCCGTGGTCGTCTCCGGACTACCATAGACGACGCCAATCTTGTCGCGAAGCTGGTTGATGAAGATCACGATTGAGTTGGATTTACTGATCGCGGCGGTCAGCTTGCGGAGGGCCTGGGACATCAGGCGGGCTTGCAAGCCGACGTGGGAGTCACCCATGTCGCCCTCGATCTCGGCCCGCGGCACCAAAGCCGCCACGGAATCGATCACTACGGCATCCACGGCCCCACTACGCACCAACACGTCGACAATTTCCAGGGCCTGCTCCCCGGTATCCGGTTGAGAAATAAGCATGTCATCCACGTTCACCCCGCACTTGGCCGCGTACGACGGGTCCATGGCATGCTCGGCATCCACGTAAGCGACCACGCCGCCGATTCGTTGCGTCTCGGCCAAGATGTGCTGTGCCAGGGTGGTCTTCCCGGAGGATTCGGGCCCGTAGATCTCGATGATTCGGCCTCGCGGTACGCCCCCAACGCCCAGTTTCAAATCCAGATCGATCGAACCTGTGGAAATCGCCTCGACATTGAGCTTGGTCATCTCACCAAGCCGCATGATGGCGCCCTTACCGAACTGCCGGTCGATTTGCGCCATGGCGGCTTCGAGTGCTTTATCGCGATCCGGTTGCTTTTCCGCCGCGGCCATCCGCATAACCCTTTCATTGGACATTTGTACTAAATAGAATGGTACCAGATTCCTGGCCCCGCCTCAAGCGTTTTACCTTACAAGTGATGCCAATACCAACTTCAATGCCTCGCTAGCCGCGCCAAACATGATCGTGTCTCGCCGGCCGGCAAACTGGAATCGCCGGCAGTCCTCCCCGGCGGTGGAACTAAGAGCGATATACACGAGGCCAACCGGCTTCTCCATGCTTCCTCCGCCCGGCCCCGCGACGCCGGTGGTGGATACCGCCAGAGCGGCCCCGAATCGGGCGCGCGCTCCTCGTGCCATGGCCAGGGCCACGGGCTCGCTCACCGCGCCGTGGCGCGCCAATAGCTCGGCCGGGACATCGAGAAGATCGCGTTTGGCCTCATTGCCGTAGGCAATAATCCCGCCTAGAAATACCGCCGAGACTCCTGGCGTCCGTCCCAATAGGTGTGAAATGAGACCCACCGTGCATGATTCAGCCGTGGCAAGGCTGATCCCAAGTGCCATCGCCTCCGTAGCCACCCGATCGGCCACGACGCGGGCAGCGTTTTCCGCTTCATCCATCCCCGGATCCTACCGGTGCACGGTCCAGGCGGTCAACCCAAAACGCCTTCCTTGGGAAATTTGCTTGACAGCCTGTAGGCGCATGCGTACGCTACGTACAGGCGAACCAGGAGAAGAGTAGCGTGGTTTCCCGTCTTCAGCGAATCGCGGCTGGTGAAAGCGCGGTGGCCGGGAGCGTACGCGAAGTGCCCTTCTGTGCCGCGCTCCGGAAGCCGCCCTGTGGCGAGGATGGAGTGCCCGTGGCCCGCGGTTAATGGGACACGCGCCGGGACAAAGCGCGCGGAGGTGCCCGCGATGAACGGGCATGAAGCAAAGGTGGAACCGCGAGCGTGGCGCTCGCCCTTTGAGGGCGAGCGCCTTTTTGATGTGCTCCTAGCGGGCGCGGAGGATTAATCAATGTTCAAGATGCTTGCCCGCATGCGTGAGGACATTCATGTGGTCCTCGAAAAGGATCCGGCGGCCAAGAACGTGTCGGAGGTGCTGTTGTATCCCGGCCTTCATGCCCTCTGGGCTCATCGAGTGGCCCACTACCTCCGAGATCAGGGAGTGCCATTCGTCCCTCGGCTGATCTCACAGGTGGCGCGGATCCTTACCGGCGGCATCGAAATTCATCCAGGGGCCCGTATCGGCCGTCGGTTCTTTATCGATCATGGATCTGGCGTCGTGATAGGGGAGACGGCGGAAATCGGTGACAACGTCATGCTCTATCACCAGGTGACTCTGGGGGCCACCGGCTGGTGGAAAGATTTGAAGTCCGGCCGCGTCAAGCGCCATCCCACGATCGAGAACGACGTGGTCATTGGCTGCGGTGCCAGCGTACTGGGCCCGGTAACCGTGGGAGCGGGAAGTAAGATTGGCGCCATGGCTTTGGTGATCGACAATGTGCCGCCTGGTTCGATTGTCGTGCATAGCCCAGGGACCGTCCTGCGCCGCGGTAACGCTGACCTGAGCGCGCAACAGGCGGCCGAGGCGGCCCGACACGTTGGCTAGGCAGAGACTGGGGTGCCATTCAGCAGCGCGTCGTGCAGGAGGTCAGCCCCGAAAACAGTGGGAGACACGGTCAGCAATCCCATTCCGGCATAGATCTGTCCCCGCAGGGGATCGCTCACTTTGGAAATGACCTTTTCCACTCCAAATAGCTCGCGGGCAAATTGGCATGCGGTCAGGTTTCGATTATCACCGCTGGTACAGGCGACAAAGGCATCCGCTTCACCAACCCCCGCCTCCAGGAGGACATCCGTGTCCAGGCCATCGCCGACTACCCGCTGGCCCTTGAACTCCGCGCCAAGGCGGGAGAACGCGGCCCCGTCTCGATCCAGGACGGTCACCTGATGTTCCCGTGCGTCAAGCCGGGTGGCGAGTTGCGCTCCTAAGCGGCTGCATCCCAATATCACGATTCGCATGTGCCGCCCATCCTCGTACGTTTGCCCAATACCACTCTATAGGGACAGCCTATCCCGTCCCGCAGTCACCGACAGGATACCATGACTGATTCACACCGGGGCGGCGGCGTCCGGCGCTACATTGGCCCGGACTGTCCGCGCCCTGGCCAGGAGCCGGCGGATTTCCCACCGCCGCCCACGCCCCAGCCTCCCGCATCACTCAGGATTCAAGTTCGTTCTTGTCTCACCCCGCGCAGCAATTCCTCGCGGGCGGCGCGGACGCAGCCATTGCAATGAAAGCGCATCGCGTACGGCTTGCCGACCGTCAGCCACGCCCCGTGCCGCCGCGCGAAAAACAGTCGACAACTCCGGCACTGGCGACGCCCGAACCACCATCGAGCATGCCCGCGCGCATGCACAGTATCGAGGAGTCCGCGCCCATCCTCAACCTCGGCACCCGGCGGCACGCGAGCGCCGATCTTCTCCTGGGGCACGCTCTGCCTCAAGGCGTCGCGCTGCAACGAGTTATCCTGGCGTACGGCGGCAGTGAATTCCACGCGGTCAACCCGCAGATCCTCGCTCATGGTCAACCCTCCCTCCGACAGGCCGAGTAGTTACACCATAATCCGTGATCTCCAGTTCATTGGACACGCCTCATAGGTCGCGGTGCGAACAAGCCCGCGGGGCCTTCCAGGCGCACATGAAGGCAGCAATTATTATAAACGCACGGGACGGTGAAGTCATATAGCACAATTCCCGCGGACGAGTAACAACTCAGCCAGGATACCCCGCGGTCAGGAGCGTCCTTCCTTCATCGGTGACTACGACGCGGGGCTGCATCGCTCCTGCCTCGATTCGCACAAGATTATTCTCACGTAGCCGGGCCAGAGCCGCCCTGGTCGTGGTAGTGTCACCCGGCCTCCCGGCTCGTCTGAGCGCCCGTCGGATAATACGCTCCGCCGCTCCCTCGGGAACCGCGAGGGGAATCTCCGTGAGGGCGTGCAGGGCTATGCGCCAGGGTTCGTCCTGGCGCATGACGGATCTCCGCGGCGTCGGCACGCAGGCATCGCAGAGGCCGCAGGGCTCCGGGATCGGCCAGCCCATGGCCGACGCCAATGCCCGGGCGCGGCAGCCCGATGCCTGAAGCCAGGTCGCGATCAGCCGCGCATCGTCCGCGGCCCCCTCCACGCGCTCCCTGACGTCCCGCCGCAGGGCCGAAGCCGCCGCGCGGACCGGGTCGCGCAGGCGATAGAGCCGCTCCCTGCCGGCGACACGATACACCAACAGCCCATCGAGAGCCGCCGCCGCCGCCCGTCGTTGCCATTGAATCGGATCGACCCCCCGCGCTAGCGCCTCCGCTAGAGGATCCACCGGTGGAGTCGCGCCGGTTTCTAGTGGGGGAAGGCCGCGTTCGACCAAACTCGCGGTCTCGGTGACCAGGACCGTGAGTGTCGTTGCCCGTCCAACATCGTCCCCACGCGATACATATCCGGCCACCTCTAACGTATTGAGACCACGCGCGGCTAGCGACGCCTGCCCACGCAACAGCCCATCCGCCGGGGCGAGAGTTTCCGGCAGGACCCGCGCATACCCCCGGCGGGCTACCCGTCGAATCACCCGGTAGACCTCTCGGAGGTCCGAGAGATCGGGCCGGGGACGCAATCCGCCCGTCCGCGCGGCCGCGAGGTCGGACGGCGCAAAGACGACGAGAAGGGGAACCGGCGCCGTACCTCGGGCTGCCCATCCCATCAAGAGAACCAGAATCTCCGGATCCTTAGGGGGATGGGTGAGCACGATCGCCGCCGGAGAAGGAAGGTCATCGGTTCGCGGCAAGGTTTGAGTCACCACCAGGGCGGAGGGTTGCCGCCGGCGATAGGCCTCCAGGATTGCAGTCCGTTCGCTAGGCAAGAGACCGCCGTGGTAGGCACTAGCGGTCGAACCTAGACGCTTGGCGACCGCAATCGCGCGGGCCCGCGATGGGGCCACCAACAGTAGGGGACCACCGGATGGGAGCGCGGCATCCAGCACCGCCCCCCATCGGTCACGTTCCGAGGCGACTCGCACGACCTGGAGGGCAACCCCAGCCGGCACCAGATCCTCGTGGAGCCGGGCCGAGGTGAGTCCGAGCCGCGCTACCAGCCAGTCCCGGGTCCGCTGGCTGGTCGGCACCCCTATTGCCTCGAGTGAGACTCCGGGAAACATTTGCCGAACGCGGGCAATCCGGAGCGCGATAGCCCAGCGATCGCCACTATCCTCTTCTCCGCCCGGCGCAAGGTCAAAGGCCACTAGCCGAGGGCCAAGACGCATCAAAGCCACCACCAATTGCGAGTCCCATAGGAGACGCGCATCCACCATAATCAATGCGTGGACGCCCGCCGCCACCTCCGCTAGCCGGAGATCCCACTCCGCCGGATCGACGTTTCTCTCCAGAAACAACACTCCGCGGCCTGGCAATGCGCGCTCCAGGAGACCAGCCTGTGTCCGTGATCCGGAACTCACGAAAAGCACTGGGGAGTTGCCCGTGGTGACCAGTTCGGCCGTCGCGAGTACTCGTGCCTCTAGACGCGTGGCCTGAATCAATATCCCAGCCGATGGAGTCCGGGATCGGTAAGCGTAGAGTGGAGCGGAGCCGGCTCCGCGCCCGACCTCCGGAGGCTCGGCATTTGGGCCCTCCATTCCGTGCCGCCTCCTTCCCCAAGCCCAGGCGAGCGAACCCGCGTCCCTACCCTCGGGCACACCCTCATTTTCCGGTGTGACAGCGGAGGCTCGCTCTCCTACACCCTTCCGATGCGAAGCGCGTTCCCTCGGTCCAGTGTACCGTGACGTAGAGCCATCTTCCGATACACTAACAGTGAAAGCGAGACAAGTCACCACCATGCGTGTACTCAAGATCAGCCCGCGCGGCTACTGCTATGGAGTGGTGGACGCGATCCAAATGGCCAAGCGCGTGGCGCGCGACCCAGCTGTGCCGCGCCCGATCTACGTGCTCGGCCAGATCGTTCACAACCGCCATGCGGTGGCCGGCCTGCAAGAGCTTGGGATCATCAATCTGGATGGACCAGATCGGATGGCGCTTCTGGATCAGATTGCCACCGGGACCGTGATCTTTACCGCCCATGGAGTTTCCCCGGCGGTCAAGGAGGCGGCGCGCGCTAAAGGTCTCAATTGCGTGGACGCTACCTGCCCGGATGTAACCCGCACCCACGACCTGGTTCTCGATTTGGTGGCGAAGGGCTATGAGATCATTTATGTGGGCAAACGTGGTCATCCCGAACCGGAAGGGGTAATCGGGGAGGCTCCCGGGCACGTCCATCTGGTGGAAACCCAGGAGGAGGTCGAGGCTCTGAGTGTCGAGTCGCCGAGGCTGGCAATCACCACGCAGACCACGCTCAGCCAGTGGGACACTCAGGCAATTATCGACCGCGTGAAGACACGGTATCCCCACGTTCAAGTGCATAACGACATCTGCCACGCGACCCAGGAGCGGCAGAACGCCGCCACCACGCAGGTAGAGGATGCTGATCTGGTGGTTGTCGTGGGGGACGAGCGCAGCAATAACTCAAAGCGGCTCGTTCATGTCGTGCGGAAGATCGCCGGCAAGCCCGCTGTGCTGGTAGATGACGTTGAGCAGCTTCGCCCCGAACTATTCCAAGGGGTAGGAACGGTGGCGGTCACTTCGGGCTCCTCAACACCGAGTGAAATTACGCGGGCGGTCATTCAATATCTCGAGCGTTTCGAGCCGGATCTCAATGCGGAATAGCCCGCCGACCCCGTTCGCACCGGCGGAATTCGACCGACCGCCGCATCGCGCCCTGCCGACCACGGCCCGAGTGGATCCGGACGGCGTCCTTACCTTGGGCGGAGTGCGGGTAACTGAACTGGCACGACATTTCGGAACTCCTTGTTATGTGTATGACACGGCCACCATCAAGGCAGCCTGCTCCACCGTTACCGCCGCCCTTGGATCGCGAGGGCGGGCCCATTACGCGGGCAAGGCGTATCTCGCTCCCTGGCTCCTGCGCTATTTGGCCCAATGGGACATGGATCTCGACGCCTGCTCAGCTACCGAACTGGCCATCGCCCTTCGCGCCGATTTCCCACCCGATCGGATCCGCCTCCACGGCAACAACAAGAGTGATGAAGCCATGGCACTGGCCCTGGAGAATCATATTGGCGCCATTGTAGTGGACAACCTGGACGAACTCCGGCGCCTCATTTATCTAGCGCGGTGCGCCGAGCATCCGGCCCCCGTGGTACTCCGCCTTAACCCAGGAGTGGAGGCTCACACCCATCAGTACCTGGAAACGGGCGTGGCCAGCAGCAAGTTCGGTCTTCCCCTGAGCAGCGGCAAGGCGCGCGAGGCGGTCGAACTGGCCCTTGGGCATCAACGCGAGGTAGCTCTTCTGGGCTATCACGCCCACATTGGCACCCAGGTGCAAGACGCGGATCCCTACGTGGCCTTGATAAGGATTCTCATGCAATTCGCCCAGGATATGTTTGATGCTTGTGGCTTTTGGCCGAGCCAACTCAGTCCCGGAGGCGGCCCCGGCATTACCTATACCGACGAGCCGGCGCTCCCCTTGGGCGTTTGGCTCGGGCCGATCCTTGCCGCGCTTGATCACCTTCCGGCCGCGCGACGGCCGTCGCTGCATGTCGAGCCGGGGCGCTCAGTGATTGGTCCGGCGGGGGTGGCACTGTACACGGTTGGCGCCACCAAGCGGATGGGGGGCGGCCGCACCTATGTGCTGATCGACGGCGGGATGGCTGATAACATTCGCCCCGCGCTGTATCAAGCCGTGTATGCGGCGCTGCCCGCCACAAGAATGCTCGATAGCGGCCCCAAGGCTTCCGTGAGTGTAGCCGGCCCCTTCTGTGAGTCCGGTGACATCCTGATCGAGAAGGCCATGCTGCCCGCCTTGCAGTCTGGCGACCTGCTGGCCGTGCCGGCCGCTGGCGCCTATTGCCTCCCAATGAGCAGCAACTATAATGGCGCTTTGCGCCCGGCCGTGGTCACGGTGGACGACGGCAAGGCCAGGCTCGTGCAACGGAGACAGACCATCGATGATTTGCTTGTGCTCGACGTGGACTGATGATAGAGCAGTGAGAGGTGCATCTCTCGGGGCGCCCGGCTCGCCTCTAGGGCGCGCCGACCGCCGCCGCGAGGGCGCGGAGAGCTGGCAGCGATACCATCAGCAGAGCCCGGTGCTCGGCTGAGAGCGTGGCCAGCGCGGTTGCCAGGGATTGGGACCGCGAAGCGTCCGCCCCGCCCTGTGCCGTCCGCCCAGCCTCGGTAATTTCAACCCGCACCAAGCGCCAGTCCGTGTCGTCATGGCGCCGCTCAACCAGACCAGTGCGTGCCAACAGCTTGATTGGTGCCGTCATGGTAGCTGGGGTCACCACCAATCCCTCCGCCAAATCCCGCATTTTCGACGGGCCGTGCTGAGCTAAGTAGCGCAAAATCGCCAATTGACTGCGGCTCAGATCATCACCACGCGGACGAGGCGGCGCTTGAATCGCGGCCTGTAGCGCGGTCACCACGTCCACGATTCCCATGGCCAGAGACTCAATTTCAGATTGCTCGGCCATTCTTACCTCCGGCTTCCAACGCAACTTCCCCCTGAATATACAACGTGCGATGAACAAGATACTCAGTATTATACACTAACTATAGATTCTTGCTAGCATTAAGTATCTCATATATCTCTTCTGCCTATAGATATGCTTAGTATATATTCTTCTACTTCTACATAATGTGTTCAGGGATGGGGTATGGGTTGCTGATCATCCAAGCTAGTGCATCGGGGCGGAAGTTCCGAGGTGGTTCTCAGTAGGGGCCCTCGTGCGGGTCGCCAAGGGCACCCACAAGGGGTGCCCCTACAACCGATGGTCGATTTGCACCAAGCTGTACAAGATTGGCGGCGATACGAGGACTTAGCAGTCGATGGGGCTCAGTGAGCCGAGAGCCCCATGAACTCGGCCTACCTGGTAGCCTGATTTGGTAGGGCACTCATCCCTGCCTCTTGCGTCCGGAGGATCTGCAATGCTGGAAAACTCATCCGTGCCCGGGGTGCGGCACGACCCATCCCTGACCCATTGCGTTATCGCGCCCTCAATCCTCACCGCTGATCTAGGGCACCTGGCGGAACAGATTCAACTAGCGGAAACGGCTGGCGCGGACCGCATCCACCTGGACATCATGGATGGGCAATTCGTCCCCAACATCTCCTTCGGGTGGTTGATTGTAGAGGCCGTGCGCGCCGCTACATCCTTGCCCCTTGACGTACATCTGATGATCGTACAGCCGGACCGCTACGTTCCTGACTTCGCGCGGGCAGGAGCGAATCACATCACCGTCCACCAGGAGGTATGTCCACACCTCCATCGTCAGTTGGCACAGATCAAGGAGCTGGGAGCGACCGCCGGCGTCGCCCTGAACCCCGCCACCCCGCTGTACACCATTGAGGACGTGATCGATGATCTCGATCTGCTGCTGATAATGAGTGTCAACCCCGGATTCGGTGGCCAGTCGTTTATCAGCCATGCACTGGACAAGCTTCGTCGAGCGCGCGCCTTGTTCGACACACACGGATCCAAGGCTGATCTTGAAGTTGATGGAGGGGTCAACGAATCGACCATCGCCTCCGTCGTGGCGGCGGGAGCCAACGTGTGTGTCACCGGCTCCGCGGTCTATAACCGAACTCGCTCAGTCGCCGATTCGGTGAGCGCCTTGCGCGCCGCGCTCGATGCGCCATACGTTGGCCCCGCGTAGGCTGCCTACGAGAAGCGGGGAGGCGACGCTGACTGCCGTTCGCTCCTCGTCCAGTCCACCTGTTATTCGTTACGCCGCACTGCTGCCGGATACGGCGGGCAAAGTGCGACATGCAGGGCAGCGTACCAGCCCCTGGGAGCGCGAGC
>DATBTL010000630.1:0-5648 GCA_036559345.1 Chloroflexota bacterium
GCGGCGGCACGGGGGTTCCGGGAGACCGGGGAATGCCTCGAGGAGTACCGGTTACACCTGCCCGAAGCCAACATTGATGCGTATGCGGGGCTGGAAGCACGCCTGGAGGCCAGCGGAATACGGATCGCTACCCTGGCCGAGCTGGGGGCCGGCGAAGAGATGTTCCTTCGGGCACTTCAGCGGTTGTGGGCCGATTCCAGCGAAACGCTTCCGGATCCGGAGGGCCTTACCGACTCATTCTCCTCCTGGCGGCGGGAGGTGCTCGACGCGGCGGGCTCGTCGGCGGAGACCCATTGGGTCGCCCTCGACGGAGAGCGTCCGGTCGGGATGACCTTCCTGAAGCGGCTGAGTATGGGCGCCGCCGAGAACGACTACACCTGCGTGGCTTCGACGTATCGCGGCCGCGGGATAGCGGCCGCCTTGAAGCTGCGAACCGTCGCCTGGGCGCGGCGCCAGGGCGTACGTTGGTTCTACACCTCCAGTGAGGTCGGGAACGCGCCCATGATCGCTCTCAACCAACGGCTGGGCTACCAAGCGGGGGTACGGCGGCTGGCCGTCGCACGCGACCTACCCTGAGATCGCACACACCGGCGGATCATGGGACCACTATGTCGCTTCGAGTTCAAGAGATCGGTCCCGTGCCCGAAGGCACCGCGCGGGTAGCGCGGGCTACCTTTCGTAAAGGGCATCGTCCGCCGCGCCTGAGGGATGAGCTAGGCGCCATCTATGACGATGCGCGGTTCGCTGCCCTCTTCCCCTCGTCTGGTCGGCCCGTGGAGGCTCCCTGGCGGCTGACGCTGGTCACCGTGCTACAATTCGCCGAGGGCCTGCCCGACCGTTACCGCTCGAACCGGCCCGCGCCCAGGTGTTCGACCGCTGCCCACGTGTGCCTGATCAGGCTGCCGGCGCAAAGGCATAGCGCAAGAACAGATGGCTGCCGGCACGTCGCACGCTGACAAGCGTCCCCCAGAGGGGCTGTTCCGGCGCGAATCGCTGCCCGGCAACCAGGCCGGGCCGCTCCACCGACCCGTCACGACCGGCAACCTGGGGCGCGAGGGTCAGATACAGATCATCCAGGCAGCCCTGTGCAAAGAAATCGCCCATCAGTTGTGGCCCGCCCTCGATCAGGATCACCGCGCTGGGATGTGCATGGCGTACCGCGCGCAGGATCGCCTCGGTGCCCAGCCGGCCGGAGCCCGGTACAGCCGCGATCCGCGTCGATCGTGGCAGCCCTCGATCGCCGATGCGCTGCGCGCCCTCCGTCGTCGTCACTACCAATACCGGAACCTCCCCGGATTGAAACACGGGCAGATCAAGGTCGATATCGCCGCGCGCGGTGACAATGACATTCAATGGTGGGTCTGCTTTGCCCAGATTCGTGCGCAGGGATTGGTAGGCATCGGCAAACGCGGGAGATGCATGGGCAGCAGTCCAGCGGTGTCGCGGCACGGCCCTGAGCGTCCCCGCGCCGACGACCACCGCATCGGCGACCGCGCGCAACAACCCCATGGTCATCCGGTCATGCGGATTCTCGCCGCTGATTGGCCCGCCACCCGACTTGCCCGGCACGTTCAGCGACACAACCCCATCCAGCGTGGTCACGAAGTTGCCGATGATCGCGGGTCGGCCCGGGTGCGACGGCATGCGCAGCGGGCCATACAGGGTGGCCAGTTCGGGCGGCAGCGGCAGATCGGATCCACGGGCCCCCTCGAAGAGTACTTCCAGCGGCGCAAGAGGGCTCATGGCTTCACCCCGCAGATGGACAGGAACTCGGCGCGCGGCGCCGGGTTACTGGCATACTCACCTCGCCAGAAGGTGGTGCGGGTTAAGGGGACCGTTTCGCGCACGCCGCGCATCTGGGTGCAGAGGTGATGCACATCCAGATACACCGCCACACCGTGCGGCTGCGGCATGGCCTCCAGGGTATCCGCGACTTGTTGCCCCGCCCGTTCCTGGACGGTGAAGCGCTTGGCATGCAGGCGCACCAGGCGGGTGAGCTTGGAGATGCCGATGATGTGCTCATGGGCGATGTACCCCACGTAGGCGCGTCCGTGAAACGGCAACGCATGATGCTCACACAGCGCAAAGAACGGGATCGGTCCCTCTACCGCCTGGCTCAGCGTGCAATCGGGCCCGCCGCGGCATTCGGTCTCAAAGGCGGTGAGTAGTTTGGGATCGCCCTCGTAGCCTTCGGTCGCATCAAACATGGCGCGGATGAAGCGCTGGGGCGTGTCCCGGGTGGCCGTCGTGTCCAGGTGCATCCCAAAGGCGGTAAAGATCTCAGCCATATAGCCTTCGAACCGTCGCATCCGTGTGTCGCTCACCTGGCGCCGGTGCAGATCCATCGCTGTCTGAAACTCTTGGTCGTCCAGGGCCGGTTGTTCTCGCATTGTCCACTCCTCGTGGCTAGGGCTTTCGATCCGTTCGTGGTAACCGTCCAATGAGATCGGCACGCTGGAACGGACCTGGCTCGGCGAGCAAGTGCCTGGCCGCCTCTACTTGGTCCCACACATTCCACAACAATACCCCCCGCACGCGCCCTGCTTGTAGGTAGTAGACGACGCCCTTGCGATACGGCTCGGTCCAATCGGCCACCATCTCAAGCCGGCTATCGAGATCCCCCACTGCCTCATAGCCCAGTTCGAACAGGTCGGAGTAGAAGAACGGGATGTGTTGATAGGGAGCAGGCTCGCCGGCCATGGCGCGTCCGGCGAGCCGTCCCATGGTGTTGGCGTTATCCTCGTGTTCCACGCGGCGGCGCCCTCCCAGGGTGTGGTCCAGGAACTCGGCCACATCCCCTGCCGCGTAGATGTCCGGGTGGCTGGTGCGCAGATACTGATCCACCAAGATGCCATGCTCCACCGCCAGTCCTGCCTCACGGGCTAGTCCGATGTTCGGCTGGATGCCGATCCCTGCCACGACGCCGTCGGCCAGAACCTCGCGTCCGTTCTTGGTCTTCAGGGTGAGTTGCCCACCATGGGACTCTAGTCCCACGACCGCATCTCCCGTCAGCACCTCTACCCCCTTTTCACGGTAGAACGTGGTCACGAAGTCCGCCAGATCCCGTGGAAAAAGGCGTTTGCTGATCCCGTCGTCCCGGAGGATCATCACCACCTCCTTCCCATTCATACGCAAGGCAGCGGCGATCTCCGAGGCGATGAATCCGCCGCCAATGACCGCGAACCGCTGGTGCTGGTCGGCGAGCGCCCGGAGCCGGCGGTAATCGGTAAGCGTACGATAGTACATGATCTGACCATCGCCAAAGGGGAGCCGCCGGGGCGTGCCGCCCGTGGCGACGAGCAGTTTGTCGAAGGTGTAGACTGTCCCTTGCGTGTCGGTGACCTGCTTGTTGCCTGGATCGATAGCCGCGACCGCGCGGTCCAGGTAGCACGTAACGCCATGGTTATCGAGCTCGCTCCAGATGCCGTCGATGGCACCCCCCTTCCATAACCCCTTGGAGAGAGGCGGGCGATCGTAGGGGGGATCGCTTTCTTCACTGATCAGCCCAATGGAACTCTGTGCATCGACTTCGCGGATGCCGCGCACGGCGGCAGCGGCGGCCATCCCGCCGCCGATGATCAGGAACTGGTAGTGGATCATGCTCATACTTCCTTACTTAATGCGCGATTGCGCGCGCTAGGCCCGTGGGCTGCTCCGGGTGTTCCGCCAGTAACGGCGCACTCTTCTCACCAATGACTCTCGTGATACGCGCGATCGAGTCGGAGAATAGCTGTACTCCGTCCATGAGCAGTTTGTTGGTGACCTCCCGCATGCTGATGCCGGCGTCCTCCAGCCTGTTGATGGTCAGATACGCATCATCCAGGTGCGTGTCTATGGTGCGCACCACGCGGCCGTGATCCTGGAAGGCCTCCAAGGTGGCCAGCGGCATGGTGTTGACCGTATCCGGCCCGATCAGTTCTTCCACGTACTTGACGTCACTGTAGGCTGGGTTCTTGGTCCCGGTACTGGCCCAGAGCGGGCGCTGGACGCGGGCGCCCTTCTGCTTGAGCGCCTGGAATCGCTCGCCCGCAAACGTCTGCTGGAAGCGCTGATAGGCGATACGGGCATTGGCGACCGCGGCCTTGCCGCGCAGGGCTTCGAGCTCCTCCCGCCGTTTGTCGCTGACGCCGGCAGCGATGATCGAGTCGAGGCGTTGGTCGACCTCGGTATCCACGCGGCTCACAAAGAAGCTGGCCACCGAGGCCATGGTCTCCAGCGGCCTACCGCGGGCGGCCAGTTGCTCCAGACCGGCGAGATAGGCTTCCATCACCCGCTCGTAGGACGTGATGGCGAAGATCAGCGTGATGTTCACCTTGATGCCCTCTCCAATGAGCTGCCGAATGGCCGGGATACCCTCGTCGGTAGCCGGCACCTTCACCAACACATTTGGGCGCTTGATCCTTCCGATGAACTGGCGCGCTTCGGCGATCGTGCCCGCGGTGTCATGGGCCAGCGCCGGTGAGACCTCGATGCTGACGAACCCGTCCTGTCCCGCGCTCCGCTCATATGTCGGACGGAAGAGGTCGGCCGCGGCGGTAATGTCTTCGATCAGCAAGCTCTCGTAGATGCCGTATGGGCGCGCGCCCCTAGCCACGAGTGCGCCGATAGATACATCGTAGTCGCTGCCGGCGGCAAGAGCCTTTTCGAAAATGGTGGGGTTTACCGTCACACCGCGTATGTCCCTATCGATGAGCGCCCGCAACGCGCCGGACTTGATGAAGGTGCGCCCGATGCTGTCGTACCAGGGACTCTGTCCAATCGCCCCTAGCTGTTCAAGTGGTGTCGCCATGACCTTACTCCTCGCCTAGGCGCCATTCGGCGCCTGACAATTATTAGATGAATACGTGGCGCATTTCTTACCCCTGGTCGCACATTCACAAGGTGTGTGGTGCATGCTAGGGGGCGGGTGGCTGTGGCTGGGCTGATTGGGCTAGGTCCGTGGGCAAACCGCGAGTCGGCGTGGAGGCAGTCTCAGCCAGGCGGTCAAGCTCGCTTAGGATGGCCACGGCCCGCGGGCGCCGCGCGGAACGCAGCGTCTCGTAGTCTCCCTTGGACAAGTTGCCGATGCGTTGCCTCGCTCGATCGGAACGACAGCGTCGCCGCGGCCACGCCAGGGAGCATCCAGAGCGCTACCAGTGCCGGATCGTCCTACCGGACAGGGCGCGGCACTGGTCACGGCATCTGAGGAGAGCACCGGCCGCGCCTGGGCAGCAACCCACCAGCAGACCGGCCTCGACGGCCTTGGAGAATGTGCTTTATATGGATGAAGAGCATCCTTGCTCCCTCATCTATGTAGGTGATAACGACGATCGCTTGCAAGCAGCGGGCGCGCCAATTACCCTTTCAGGCGTTGTCACTGCCTGGTGGTCACCCGCTGGCGTGAGGAGCGGGCCCACGGCCTGGATAACCAGGCGGCGGTGCAGCGGGCGATGGAGACCGCCGGAAGTGCCGTGGTATTCAGCGGCACCACGGTCGGGATCAGCCTGTTGGCCCTGATCGTATTGCCCATCCCCTTCCTGCGCAGTTTCGGCTATGGCGGCCTGCTGATCCCCCTGGTGACCGTGCTGGTGGTCTGCACCTTGCTCCCGGTATTGCTGGCCACCGTTGGTCCCCAACTCGATTGGCCCCATCGCCGCCATGGCGACCAA
>DATBTL010000631.1:0-5786 GCA_036559345.1 Chloroflexota bacterium
TGGCTCGCCACGATGGAGCTTGGGAGCCTCGATCTCCGATCGCTGGTGAGCGAACTACCGCTCCCCGCCCTTCGCATGTTGGATCTGGCGCGGGCCCTGGCCCGTGAGCCGCGGTTGCTCCTGTTGGACGAGATCACCGCCGCCCTGCCCGCCGATCTGGCGGAACGGGTGTTCGCGGTGATGCGCCGCTGGCGCGATCTTGGCCGCTCCGTATTGTTTATTTCCCATCGGCTGGCGGAGGTACGCGCGATCTGCGATCGGGCCACCGTATTGCGCGATGGGGTACGAGTGGGGGTTCTGGACCTCGCGGAAGGCAGCGAGGAGCGGATCGTGGAGTTGATGCTGGGTCCCGCCGCCCAAACGACTCTCCAGCCATCGGATCGCGGGCTCTCGATCCGGGGCGACGGGGCGGAGAACCGGCCACCGGTGCTGGAGGTAAGCAACCTGAGCCTGGGTAACGAACTCCGCGGCGTCTCTTTCGCGCTCGGCCGGGGAGAGGTGTTGGGCGTGGCGGCACTGGAGGGGCAGGGACAGGAGGCGCTGTTCGACGTCCTCTCCGGACGACGGGCCGGGGAGGGCGAGGTGACCATGCGGGGGAAGAAGCTGCGCCTGCGCCAACCCTACGATGCCATTCGGGCCGGTCTGGTCCTGGTGCCCGCCGATCGCTTGCTGGCCCTCCTGCCTCAGCGTTCGGTACGGGAGAATATCGCCCTGCCCCGTTACAACCGCGTTCCAGGCTGGGGGGTGATCCGGCAAGGACGGGAACGGTCTTGGATCGCGGACGCGGTGGGCAGGCTTCAGATCGATACCCGCGCCATGGGCCAGGTGCGCCGGCTCAGCGGCGGCAATCAGCAGAAGGTGACCATTGCCCGCTGGGTCGCCTGCGGCTTCGAGGTGCTGCTCTGCTTCGACCCCACCCGCGGCATTGACGTGGGCACCAAGCGGCAGATCTATACGCTTCTCCGCGATCTGGCCAGTCAAGGCGCTTCGATCCTCCTCTTCACCAGCGAATTGCCCGAGATCCAGCTTGCCTGCGACCGGGTTCTGGTGCTCTACGAAGGGCGAATCGTCCGCGAGCTGCCGGCGGGAGAGGCCGACGAGGCGACGCTCCTGCATGCCGCGCACGGGATGACCCATCAGGAAGAGGCCGTAGGCTGATGTCTGGCCCCCGAGGGATGGGTATGAGCGGGCCGGTGGCTGTTCTTTCGGTCGCCGCCCGGCGCCGCTGGCTGCACCGAAACGCCTGGGTCGTGGGTACTTTCACGGTGCTGGCTTGCATGCTGGTGTATGAGCGGGTCATCCATGCCACGGCCTTTGGCGCCTATGATATGCAATCGCTGGTGGATCCATCGGTCTCCCTGGCATTGGCCGCCATGGCCCAGGCCGCCGTGGTGTTGGCGGGCGGCATCGATCTCTCGGTTGGCTCCCTGATGAGCCTGTCCAACGTGATTGCCGCCAACTGGATGGTGAACGCCAGCTTTGGCGGCTCATTGGCGATAGGGGCGGTGCTCCTTCTGGGGGGCGCGGCGGCGGGGGCGGCCACCGGCCTGGTTATCACGTACTCTCGGGTGCCGGATATTATCGTTACCCTGGCTACTGGGGCAATCTGGGGCGGTCTGGCCTTGCGGATCATGCCGACCCCAGGGGGCGGGGTTCCGCAGCAGTTCGCGAATCTGATCACGGGTGATGTGCGGGGCAGCGGCTTTCCGGTCGGCTTCATCGTCCTGGCCCTGGCCCTGATCCTGGTTTGGTTCCCCTTGCGGCTCTCCCGGCCTGGTCTGGCCATGTATGCCCTGGGGTCCAACCGCGCGGCGGCCTATCTCAGCGGGGTCAACGTGGCCCGTACGCGGGTGATTGCCTACGCGGTTGGCGGTATGTTCGCCGTGCTAGGGGGACTCACGCTCACGGCCCAGACCCTGAATGGAGCCGCCTCGTCGGGCGCTACCTTCACCTTGCAGAGCGTGGCGGCAATCGTGATCGGTGGGGTGGCGCTCACGGGCGGCCGCGGCGGCATGCTGGGGCCAATCGCCGCCGCCTTTATCCTCACCTTGCTTGGCACCCTACTGGGCTACCTGAACGTCGATCCCAGTTGGGGCCTGGTAATCCAGGGGGTGGTGATGGTGGCGGCGGTGATGGTGGGCGGCCTCTTGCTGCGGCGGCGGAAGTAGATCATGGCTACCGTCGCACCGCCAGATCGTTCGCTGAGCGCCCGGCTGGTTCACTGGCGAGAGCAAGCAGGCGAGCGTCCGATTCTGGTCCTGGTCGCCTTGCTGGTTGTGCTGATGCTGATCACCAATCTGGTCAGCCCCGGCTTTCTCCTCCCCGGCAACCTGTCTACCACCCTGTTGATTGCCGGTCCCCTGGGGATGTTGGCGGCCGGGCAAACCGTGGTAATCCTTACCGCCGGGATTGATCTTTCAACCACTGGCACCGCGACTATTGCCGCCTATTTCCTAGCCCAATACAGCGGCTCGAATGGGGTGCTTGCCGTGCTGGGGGCCCTGGGCATCGGAGCGGCAATCGGGCTGGTGAATGGAATCGGGGTCGGCCCCTTCGGGGTGGCTCCGCTGATCATGACCCTGGGCATGAGCGGGATTATTACCGGGCTCCTCACTGTATGGGCGGCCAACACCTCGAACACTCCGGTGATCCCGGACGCGATTCGCCAGGCCGGCTCCGGCAAATGGCTGACCTACATCCCGATCGACGTGGTGCTGTGGGGCGGACTGACCGTCGTGTTGTTGGTGCTGTTGCGGGGCAGTGGGTTTGGGCGGGCCGTCTACGCGGTGGGCGCGAATCCGGTAGCCAGCCGCCTGGCGGGGGTCCGGAATTGGCAGGTGCTGCTCGCCGTCTACACCCTGTGCGGACTGCTCAGCGCCGCCGCCGGGATTCTCCTGGCCGGGTACGCGGGCGCGGTGGACACCAGTCTCGCCACCACCTACCTTCTCCCTTCGGTGGCGGCGGTGGTGATTGGGGGCACTTCAATCCTGGGAGGTAGCGGCGGGTATGCCGGCTCCATCGTGGGCGTCCTCATCCTTACCGTGTTGGAATCGCTCCTGATCCTGATGAATATCGCCGAGGCGCTCCGCCAGGTACTCTATGGGATAATCGTTCTTGGATTGGCCTGGATCTACGCCCGCACTGCCGGCGGAGACTGACGCGAGGGGAGGGAAGCGGCCATGCAGCTAGGGTTCGTGAGCGCGATCGTGGAGGAACTGCCCCTGGAGGAGGTGCTGGCCCTGGCCGGGCGCCTGGGCTACGATTGCGTCGAGGTGTTGTGCTGGCCCAAAGGGAAGGCGGAACGCCGCTATGCCGGAGTCTCCCATATTGATGTCGCCAACCTCGACACGGCGGGAGCGGCCCGCGTACGGGAGTTGACTGCCCGCACCGGGGTACGGATCAGCGCCCTCGGCTATTATCCCAATCCCCTGGCGTCCGACCCAGGGGAACGCCGGAACGCCGCCGACCACATCCGAGCGGTGATCGACGCGGCGGCCTTGCTGGGCCTGGAGACGATCAATACCTTTATCGGGCGTGACCCCCAGCGAAGCCTGGAGGACAATTGGCCGCTGTTCCGCGAGGTCTGGCCCCCACTGATCGCGCATGCCAGCCGGCGTGGAGTGCGCGTGGGGATCGAGAACTGCCCCATGTTCTTCAGTGAGGATGAATGGCCGGGCGGGAAGAACCTCGCGAGTTCACCGGCGATCTGGCGGCGGATGTTCGCGGAGATTCCCGACCTCCACTTCGGGCTGAACTACGATCCCTCGCATATGGTCTGGCAGATGATGGACGAGGTAGGGCCAATCGGGGAGTTCGCCTCGCGCCTCTTTCACGTCCACGCCAAGGATGTTCGCCTGGACCGGGCCAAGCTCGATCAGGTAGGGATTCTCGCCCCGCCGCTGGCCTACCACACACCGAAGTTACCTGGCCTGGGGTCGGTGCGCTGGGGCGACTTCTTCGCCGCCCTCACCGACGCTCGCTACAATGGCCCGGTATGCGTGGAGGTGGAGGACCGGGCCTACGAAGGAAGCCTGGCCGACCGGGAACGCGCGCTCCGCCAGTCCGCCGCGTTCCTCCGCCAGTTCGTGGCCTGATCGATGAAAGCGGTAGTAAAGACGGCACCCGGCGATGGGAACGTGTCGCTGGAGGACATTTCGGAGCCCGCTCCGCCGCCCGGCCATGTGCTGATCAGCGTTCAGGCGGCGGGGATCTGCGGCACCGACATTCACATCTACCATGATGAGTTCCGTTCGGTGCCGCCGGTAGTGCTTGGTCACGAGGTCTCGGGCACGATCGTCGAGGTAGGCGAGGGAGTGACCAGCGTCCAGGTGGGGGCGCGGGTGACCACCGAGACCTACTTCTCCACCTGCGGGGCCTGCCGATTTTGTCGGGAGGGGCGGGTAAATCTGTGCCCGCAACGACGGAGCATCGGCTCGGCGGTGAACGGCGGTTTTACCTCGCTCCTGGTGGTCCCGGCCGCCAACGTCCATGAATTGCCCGCCTCCCTCGGTTTCCGCGAAGGATCGCTGGTCGAGCCGCTGGCCTGTGTGATTCACGGCGTGCTCGACGGGCCGCGGATCCAACCCGCCGATCTGGCGGTCGTCGCGGGCCCAGGAGCAATCGGGCTCCTGACCTTGCAAGTGCTCAAGGCGGCCGGGGTCTGGGTGATGATGCTGGGGACCAGCGCCGACGCGCACCGGCTGGAGTTGGCCAAAACGCTGGGAGCCGCCGCCACCTTCACCGTGGACCGCGAGGACGGGCAGGCCGCCATTCGCGAAATGAGCGATGGCCTGGGCGCCGATCTCGTCTTCGAGTGTTCAGGGGCGGGGCAGGCCGCCCAAAATCTGCTGGAGATGGTGCGGCGGGGCGGCCAGTACGCGCAGATCGGGTTGTTCGGGAAGCCGGTGGCCTGGAACCTCGACCAGATTTGCTACAAGGAACTGACCGTCACGGGGAGCAATGCCTCGGTGCCCTCGGCCTGGATCCGGGCTCTGGATCTGCTGGATACCGGCATGGTGCGCCTGGATCCGCTGATCTCGGGTGTCTATCCGCTTGAGGACTGGGAAGAAGCGTTCCGCACGGTGGAGAACCGCACCGCGTTGAAGACCATCCTCTCACCCGGCGCCGAATGAAAAGGAGAATATGATGGCCCACCAGTCGCCAATCCGTGTAGGAGTCATCGGAGCCGGTTTCATCGGCCCCGTCCACATCGAATCGCTCCGCCGGCTCGGCGGGGTCGAGGTGCTGGGGCTGGCCGGGCGCGACCAGGAATCGGCCGAACGGAAGGCCGCCGCCCTGGGCATTCCCCGCGCTTACGGAGATTACTTTCAGCTGATCGCCGACCCTGATATCCAGGTTGTACATATCTGTTCGCCGAACCGCGATCACTTCCCCGCCGCCAGGGCAGCCCTGGCGGCGGGGAAGCATGTGATGTGCGAGAAACCGCTGGCCATGACCAGCGACGAGTCCGGGGCGCTGGTGCGCTTGGCCGAGGCCAGCGGCCTCGCTCATGCGGTAACCTTCAACATCCGTTTCTATCCCTTGCTGCAGCAGGCCCGCACCATGATCCAGCGGGGCGACCTTGGGGACATCTATCTAGTGCACGGAGGATTCTGGCAAGATTGGCTGCTCTTCGATACCGACTACAACTGGCGGGTGGAGGGCGCGGCGGGCGGTGACCTCCGCGCGGTCGGCGACCTGGGATCGCACTGGATCGATCTGGCCCAGTTCCTCACCGGACTGCCGGTCACCAAAGTGCTCGCTGATCTGATCACCTTCCTCCCCAT
>DATBTL010000632.1:0-15466 GCA_036559345.1 Chloroflexota bacterium
CAGCTTGACGCACAAGGCGGAAAGGACTACATTAGTGTTCGCGGATGGTCGTCTGTCCGCGTCCGATCCTCGCTAGCTCAATGGTAGAGCAACCGGCTGTTAACCGGTAGGTTGTTGGTTCGAATCCAGCGCGGGGAGCACACTCATGCACATGCCGCCGGGAGATTCCGGGCGGCATGTGCTGTTTCTGGCGCCTAACGCCGAGGGAAAGGGAAGCGATGGCAAGGTATCTGATTACCGGGGGGTCCGGATTTCTCGGAATCAATATGGCCCGCTATCTCCTCGCGCGGGGTCACGAGGTGGGGTCGCTGGATCTGGCGCCGTTTGACTACCCGGACGCGCGCGACAAGGTGACGGCGATCACGGGCGACATCCGCGACCGGGTGACCGTGGATCGGGCCATGGAAGGAGTAGACGTGGTGATCCACACAGCGGCGGCCCTGCCGCTGTATACGAAGCAGGACATCTTCACCACCGACATTGGCGGTACCAAGAACGTGCTCGCCTCCGCCCAGGTTCATAGCGTGGATCGGGTGGTGCATGTCTCGTCCACCGCTGTGTACGGCATCCCTGATCACCATCCGTTGCGCGAGGACGATCCTCTTCATGGGGTCGGCGCCTATGGTCGGGCGAAGATTCGGGCCGAACGGATCTGTGAACGCTACCGCGCCCAGGGAATGTGCGTGCCGATCGTGCGTCCGAAGTCGTTCGTTGGGCCTGAGCGGTTAGGAGTATTCGCTCTCTTCTACGACTGGGCGGCGAATGGGCACGGCTTCCCCATGTTGGGCAGCGGCCATAATCGGTACCAACTGCTTGATGTCGAGGATCTCTGCGAGGCAATCTACCTCGCCTCTACCCTGGACCGAGCGCGGGTGAACGATACCTTCAACATTGGGGCCAAGGTGTTCTTGACCATGCGCGAGGATTATCAGGCCGTTCTGGATGAAGCTGGCCATGGGAAGCAGATCCACCCGCTCCCCGCCGGACCGGCGATTCTTGCCCTGCGGGTGCTGGAGGCGCTGCGCATGTCTCCTCTGTACAAATGGGTGTATGAGACGGCATCGAAAGACTCATTTGTCTCGATTGAGAAAGCAGAGCGAGTGTTGGGCTGGACGCCCAAGTTCTCAAACCAGGAAGCCCTGGTGCGGAACTATCGCTGGTATCTCGCGAATCTGGCTGCCTTCGAGCACAGCGCCGGGGTCTCGCATCGGGTGCCCTGGAAGCAAGGAGTGCTCCGGCTCGCGAAGCGCTTCTTCTAGACTTGGCGGCCTTTCCAACTCAAAAGATGACGGGGCGGGGCCGGATCGCGTATGATCACGCCAGAGGAAAGAAGGCGAGCGGCCGGCCGGTAGCGGTCGATCCCGCGGTTTCGTGAATGGAGACGGCGACCCATCATGAACAATGCGATTGTCACCCCGTTTAATGCGTTCTCGGCGTTTTCATTCGTCCTGCTGGTCGGAATCGCGCTCTTGGTGCACCACACGGGCATTCCGACCGAGGTGCTGGCGGCGGCGGGAGCGGCCGGCGGCTTCCTCCTGATCGGCGGGTTCCTGGTCTGGACCCTGATCGAGGAGGCGCGTCCGCGCGTTTAAGCGCGGGGGATCGGGGTGGGGCCGGTGAGTTGCTGCTCCGGCTGCACCTGATCCACATGCAGGGGAATAGTCCCTAGCACCCGGCCTCCGCCGGAAACTCGAAATTCGAAGGTACCTGGCTGATCGAGCACCAACATGTTAATCTCGGCCAGCAGCTTCCCATTTCCCTGGGCCACGGCCTGTGGATCGATGGGAATGGCCTCCCGCATCAGACCCCTCCCATCGGGGGCGACAAACTCCATCTCCACCTGCTGTTCCTGGGAATTCCCCTGCAGGACTACCACCACGAAGAAGCGCGGGTGCTGAGCAGGCAGTTGGCTCACCCCAATATGGTCGAAGATACCGATCAGGCTCAGCTTGCCATCCTGGCCAATCAGGGCGTGGTCACAGAGAATGCCAAGGGTGAGCGACAGGCGTTCAGTCCGCGCGGGGAAATCGATCACGATAGACCTTTCTTGCCCGGAGGCGGAAGCATCAGCGAAGGGGTGCGAGGGTTCCAGGGGCGAGGTTCAGACGATTCACATAATGAATGTCATTTGGCAGCACGTCTCCGTACCCCCCAGGTACGCGTACCATCAGTTCCCCATTGGTGTGAGACCTTAAGGTCTCGGTTACCGCGCGTAGGTCATCACGGGCATCCACGTAATAACGGAAGATCCGCGCTTCGTACTTATAGACGAAGCTGATCTCAAACGCGGCCTCGGGCGCGGCCATAAATGCCGGGACGGGCGGGCGGCCACGAGGGGCCGGCTTCTTGCGAATCGGTACCGGACGGTGTACCTCCGAGACGCCGCCAACCGAGCGGAGGTAGCGATACAGATCCTCGGCGATCGCCGTAACTTCAGGGGTCACTAAGCACTCCGCTGGGGACATCAGAATTCAATTAACTGGACTTCGCCAGGCGCGGCCGCAGAAGATGGATTTGCCGCCTGAGGTGCGCGCGGAGCGCCGCGTGATCGGGCACACATCCTTGCGAGAAGACGGCATGGTCCACCATTACCACGGGCGACCACCACCCGCCATGGAGGGCCACTTCGTAAAAATGCGTGATCCATGGTCGTGTCCTCAACTCGAAGTACCACGGACCCAGCTCGGTGATCGCGGCGGTCAGGACAGTGAGGGCGCGCTCATCGTCCTCGTTGAGGGCAGTCCCACGGCGCCACCATGCCCCCGTTTGCGTGTACAGGGTTACGTGGATGCGCTCCCGCGAAAGGTAGATGATCTCACCCAAGTTCGTACTCTCCCCGCGCCATGACGTATGGCGACCCGGCGATGGTCCGAGTGGGCCGTGCCTTCAGGCTCTTAGTATAGCACGCCGTTTCCTGGAAGGCATGGGGCCCGATATTGCTGCTATATTCAATGCGGCAATCGCGAGCGCGGACCATGGCGCCTCGCGGCAAAGGGAAAGGCGCCGGTGATGTGGTCTCGAACGGCGTCCCATGCTTTTTGGTTCCAGGCAGGGGTGGCGTTCTGTCTCCTGGTGTACCTTTCCCTCGGGCTCTACACCGACCTGCGATTTCTATCCCAAATGCATCTTCCCCTCTTCCAGGATCTCGACATCTATCTCAGAGCGTGTCGGGTAGGGTTCCACGGGGGAGATGTTTACGCGGATCGGTCGCTTGGCTACGGATTCCTCTACCCGCTGCCGTCGCTGCTGTTCATAGCCCCGTTTGCTCCGCTGACGCACGGCCTGTTCCGCGTCGTGCTGTATGGTGGACTCAACGTCGCCCTACTGATCGTTATCGTGGCAGGGGTAGCTCGCCGGTTCGGATACCGGCTTGCTCACATCTATTGGTGGTTCATCCTGGCCCTGGGCTTTTCCCCGTTCTTTGAAAATCTGGATCTGGGGCAGATCAATCTTTTCCCGGAAGCCTGTCTCCTCCTGGTCTGGCTCTACACTCCGTCCCGTCCAGCCCTGGCTGGATTCGGGCTGGCATCGGCGGTGGCGCTCAAGCTGAGTCCGGCCGTGTTCTTTCTCTACCCGCTCATGGTAGGCGGCGGGACAACCCTGGTCTACGCCCTTCTCTTTCTGGCCGGCGAGTGTGGGCTCTCGGCGATGCTCTTTGGCTGGCACAATCTTCATGCCTATTATTCCGTGTTACAGGGTTTACCGGATTCCTTCTCCGGCGATATTGGCAACAGCCAGGCGTTCGTCGCGGTGCTCGACTACAACGGGTTCATCAACGTGCATGAATTGGCCCGCGCGCAGTCTCTCCTCAATCTTTTCCTGGGCGTGGCGATTGTGGTTGGCGCCTGGCTCGCTTTTCGCTTGAAGGAGCATGATCTGGGCTTCGTAGTCCTGGCTCTAGCCACCGCCGTACTACCAAACATCATGTGGTACCACCACTACGTCAATCTGCTCCTCCCCCTCTTCATCCTCCTGGGGGTGAGCAAAATGCACCCCATCGTGGTGGCATGGGGCGGAATACTGCTCGTGGACATCCAGCTTGAGCGCTGGCACGGCACTCGTGGCTTGACCACTCACCTGATGGTGCAGCTTACGATTCTGGTCATTTTGTTCTGGATGGGGAGGAAGCTATGGCTAGACCGTGAGCGTTCCGGGCAGTTCGCGGAGCAGGGCGGCGGCCGACAGCACGGCCCGTCGCGGACCGTCCGCACGTTCCGTCGTATGCTCCTCCACGACCACCCGTTCACCCGAGTCCGTCAGCACCGCGACGGCGATCACTAGGTGGTGGGCATCGATTGGGACCAGGCAGCCGCCCACCCCTACCGGGGCGGGAAAGGTCCCGCGAGCCCGATGGGCCAGGGAAAGTGCCATCGCCTCCGCGCTCGCTTCGGTCCCCATGACCGAGTCCATGGGCAATACCAACCCGCCCGCCAGCGGACCGATATCGAGACTGGCGCAGAGAGCGCCGCTCAGACCGGCCTCCGCCACGGCCACCCGCAGGCCCGCCGAAAGTAACCGTCTCGCCGTGACTTCCGGGAGGCCCTCGTCGTCCACGCCAAAAATGGCTTCGCCGAATAAGCCGCGTACCTGTTCCTCCACCGGGGCCAGGGCTGCCCGCGCGGCGTCGATGTCATTGGCCCGAGCGGTGAGGCGCACGTGAATCCCGTCGTCACGAGCGTACGTGGCGGCGGTAGGGTTCGCGGCGTGGACCAGCTCGCCCAGCCGTTCCTCCACCGCCGACTCACCAATCCCCAGGATTTTGAGGGTACGGCTAAGAATCACCCCGCCGTGAGCGATCCGGGCCAGCCGCGGCTCGACCTCTTCCAGCCACATCCGGCGCATCTCGGACGGCACTCCAGGCATGGCCACGATCCGCCGGTGCTCCCGCCGCACCCACCATCCGGGAGCCGTGCCCACTGGGTTCGCCACGACCTCGCAGGAGGGAATGACCGTGGCTTGCTTCAGGTTCCGCTCCGGCATGGCTCGGCCGCGGCGGGAAAAGAAGCGGCGGAGATTCTCTTCGAGGTCTGGACGCACCACCATGATCTCCCCGAGAAGTCCGGAGATGGCCTCGCGGGTCAGGTCATCCTCGGTTGGTCCCAGGCCACCGGTCAGAATGAGCAGGTCGGCCCGTTCCCATGCCTGGCGCAGCGTCTCCTGGAGGCGGCCAAGGTTGTCCCCCACCTGTTGAATCCTGTAGAGGGTGATCCCGAGAGCCGGAAGGCGGGCGGCGAGCCACCGCGCGTTGGTATCGGTAATTTCACCGAGGAGTAACTCGGTGCCAACCGAGATGATTTCCGCGCGAAGCTCCTGGAGGGGCGGCAATGTGCTCACCCCTCCAGTGTAGCAGGCTGGGATCAGGAGACGGTGGCGGCGATCGCCAAAAGATCCTTGATACTGAGCTTGGATAGGCCAATCGCGCTGGTCACGTCGTAGCTCACGGTCAGCCGGCTCCAGGTTACGTGGACGATCTCGTATCCATTCTTGAGCTTCAGATCAGCTATGGTGCCAGTCACCTGGCCGATGCCGTGGACACCCTTGGAGATGATGACCGGCGTGAGCTTGCTGCCGGGGGTAATAATAGGCGCCAAGCCAACCTGCTTGGTGACCAGGAACGACGGATAGGTTCCGCCAACCTTTTTCAGCCCCTTAGGCACGTATTGGAGATAGCCATCGGGAGGAAAGCCCAGCCCCTGCGACGCATCCACATGTACAACCTGCAGAATCCAGTTCTTGGGTACATAGGTAGGCGCCGCGATCTGGAGCCTCGGCGCGGCATGATTCGCCAGGGCGAGCGCCTTGATTTGGGTCAGGCCAGTCGCCAGTTGCCTCGAGCCTACCTGTACCAATACGGGCGCGGGTAGGGTAATGGACGTGCGTCGGGCGGCAATCGGGGTTGGATTGGCCACGAATTTCTTGGGGCGGATCCTGGTCGGGGTCGCGCTCGGGCCGGTGCTGGTGCCGGTGGGGGTGGGGCTACTTTGGGATCCCGTGGGAGTCGCGGTGGGCGTGGCGGTGACCGACCCCTGGGGCGTACCAGTGCTCGGGGTCGCGGTCACGGTAATAGTTTCGGTAGGGGTGACGGTGGCGGTAGCGGTCCCTGCCAGGGCTCGCGAGGCTAATGCGCCCGCGCCATAGCCACTGCCGGTAATCAAACCGGCGAACAGGGCGCCGGAAACGATCCATCGCACTCTGGTATTCATACGGACTGTTTCTCCTCCTTCCGCGTCCAGCCGGGCGACCGGAGGGGCGCTGCCTGCGCCCACGCGGATCAGCTCTGTGAATTGTCCAGGACTGCTGGGCGTGTCCTGGTTTAAGTGGATACGGGCCGGATACGCCCACGGGTGAGGCCGCGTACGATTGTGGTTGCGTTGCCGGTGTCTGTACGCTGCCTCCCGGCCCTGGTTACTATAGCAGAGCACCGATCACCGGACAACCAGGTTTGAGGGGCCGTACCGATGAAGCCAACCCAGAGCGGGCGGCGGCCCGCGACCATTCTCGTCTGGCTGGGGGGTGCGCTCGGAGATACCCTACTGGGCTATCCTGCCCTGGCGGCCCTGAGGATGTGGGCTCCTTGGGCGCGCGTGACGCTGGTTGGGCGCCCTTCGTATGCCGGTTTCGCTCTTTCTTCCGGCCTGGTCGATCAGGTGGTCGATAGCGGAGGCCCATGGGCGGCGAACCTCTTCGGTAGGGCCGCGCCGGCGCTGAACCCACCGGAGTTGGCGGTAATCTGGAGCGCGGCGTATGCCGACATGGCCCAGCGGCTTGAGCACTTGGGGACGCGGGCGATTATCGCGGCGGCTCCCCGGCCAGCCGAGGTTCGCCACCAGGCCCGTTATCTTCTGGACTGCTTGCATCCGCTGGGGATCCCTCGTGTCCTTCTCCCGGCCCCGCCCCCCGCTCTTGAAGCCTTGCCGGCGGTCCTACGGTCGCTCATTTCCGAGAGTCCCACTCGAACGGTCCTCCTGCACCCCGGCTCCGGGAGCGCCTGGAAGCTCTGGCCCCTCATCTCCTGGCTTAGGCTGGCCGAGTCTCTGGCGGATCGAGGCTACGCGGTACGCTGGAGCTTCGGTCCCGATGACGAGCGCCTTCGAGCCGCATTTCTTGAGGCCGGCCCGGCGTGGCGTTCCGTGATCTTGCCACTAGTCCCGCTGACTCAGTTTGCCTCCCTCGTGGCGCGATGCGCGCTGTTCGTGTCACCGGACACGGGAGTAGCCCACCTGGCCGCGCTGGTCCGGGCGCCGCAGATCACGCTGTTCGGTCCCACTGATCCGCGCCGATGGCGCCCGCTGAGCCGAGACGCCGTTCTTGCCCGAGCGCCGAATCGTCATGGCTGCGGGTGGGAAAATGCCCCGGAGGGCGGCGAACTCCCCGCCCCGCTTCGTCGATGCGCGGAGGGATCGGGAGAACACTGCTGGTGCCTGGCGGAACTGTCCCCCGAAACCGTGCTCTCACTTTGTCTTGATGTACTCGAAGCGCCGAATCCGAAAGTATCCACACCCCAATAAGCAGATCGCGTTCCAGCGCGGAGGGACGGGGATCATCGCTCCCCGTGTAGCTCCCGCAGCCGCTCGGTTACCGCTCGTTCGCGTCCCCGGTCAGTGGGATGATAGAAGCGGGCGCCGGCCAGATTTTCCGGTAGGCCCTGCTGCTCAACGTAGCCGTCCGGATAGTCGTGGGCATATTTATACCCTTCGCCGTAGTGAAGATCGCGCATCAGGCGGGTGGGCGCATTCCGTAGATGCAGAGGAACCGGATCGGTCCGAGAACGGGCCACTGCTTCCTTGGCGGCCCCATAGGCCCGATAGACGCTGTTGCTTTTGGGAGCGACCGCCATATAGATCACCGCCTCGGCCAGGGCCAGATCACCCTCGGGACGGCCGATGAAATGCACTGCCTGTTGGGCGGCCATTGCCACCACCAGAGCCTGGGGGTCGGCAATCCCTATATCCTCGGAGGCGAAGCGGATGACACGCCGCATGATATAGAGGGGATCCTCACCGGATTCCAGCATCCGAGCCAGCCAATAGAGGGCGCCATCGGGGTCGCTGCCCCGCATGGTTTTATGAAGAGCGGAGATAATGTCATAGTGCTGATCGCCGCCCTTGTCGTAGAGGAGGGTTCGTTGTTGCACCACGTCACGCACCAGCGCGGCGTCGATTCGAGACTCCGCCCCGCTGGCGCTGGCCGCCAGTTCCAGGGCGTTGAGGGCCACGCGGGCGTCGCCATTGGCCAGGTTCACCAGGGCCGCCAGCGCATCGTCGTCCAGCGTAATACCCCGCCCGCCCAGGCCACGCTCCTGATCGGCCAGCGCTCGACGGAGAATAGACGCGATGTCCTCGTCGGATAGGGCCGGAAGCGTGTAGACCCGGCATCGGGACAGCAGAGCCGCGTTGACCTCGAACGATGGGTTCTCGGTCGTGGCTCCGATCAAGATGATCGTGCCCTCCTCGACATGGGGAAGGATTGCATCCTGTTGCGCTTTGTTGAAACGGTGAATCTCGTCGATGAACAGGATAGTGCGAACGCCGGTCTGGAACAGGCGCTTCCTGGCCTCCTCGACGACCCGCCGTAAATCGGCCACGCCCGCCGTCACGGCGCTCACCTGGGAGAATGCCTGGTTCGTGGCCCCGGCGATCGCGCGGGCCAGGGTGGTTTTCCCACTTCCGGGCGGCCCCCAGAACAGCAGCGAACCAGGATTCCCGGTTTCTATCGCCCGGCGCAACGGGCGGCCAGGGGCCAGCAGGTCGCCATGACCGACAATGTCGTCCAGCGATCGCGGACGCAGGCGGGCGGCCAGGGGCGCCGCCGCTTCCACCGCCCGCGGCGAGCTAAACAGGCTATCATTCATGGCATGTATTCATCCGCCAGCATGGTAGCGCGCGGCTCTCTACCCCGCAATAGCTTTGTGATGGCTCCCCCACGCGTGGCAAATGGGATTATGCATGACTAGCGGGACCAGGCATGCCCTCCAACTCCTTCTCGCCATCATTCTCGCCAGCTCCATTCTGTACGTGCATTTGTTCGTGCCTGGGCGGGGGAACGGCGCGGACTTCGCTGTCTTCTATGCCGCCGCCGTAACCGACGCGCACGGTGGGGATCCTTACCTGGCCGTGGACACCTGGAGAACGCAACGAGCACTCTTTTATCCCCCTGGTTACTCAGGGCCTCCGCATCCGGATACCAACCGGAATCCGCCGCCCTTCACCTTATTGCTTCGGCCACTTACGGAACTGACCCAGGGCCAAGCCTATTGGGTATGGGTGGCCCTGGGGTGGCTGGCGGGGCTATTAGGCACCTTCTGTCTGATGGCTGCCTGGCCAGTGGCGCCGCGCTGCCTGGCGGCCATGGCGATCAGCCTGTCACCGGCGGCGTTGTGGAACATCCGCGTCGGTCAGGTCTCCATGTTTCTTGCCCTGAGCCTTGGGCTGGCCGTCTTTTTCCTGGTCCGTGGTCGTCCGGGTTGGGCGGGTGTCGCGCTCAGTCTGGGCCTCGTCAAGCCGCACCTCATCCTCCCGCTCGCTTTGGTGCTGGTCCTGGCGGCGTCACGGGGCCAACGCAGGCCGCTCGTCCAGGGTCTGGTCGGCGGCGCCGTGGGATGGGCGATCTTCACTCAGCTGTTCGATGGGGGGATTATCCGCTACGTTCAGTGGCTGCAAGGGCTTGGTGGTAGCGACAATGCGTTTGTCAATCAGGCCGATCTGGCGGCCATCCCCGGTCTTCTCTACAAAGTGTTCCCCACCAATGTGAGCGTGATTCTCACCTCGCTTGGCGTGGTCCTCGCATGCTTCATGCTGGGTCGCCTGGCGCTCGCGGCGTGGTCTGGCGGCCCCTGGGAGCAGCGCCGCTTGCTTGGGGCCGGCATCTCGCTGTGTTTCGCCTTTCTGCCCTACGAGCATACGAGCGACCAGATCCTGCTGGCCCTGCCCCTGCTGTTGCTTATAGGACCCGATGGCGCCGGTCTCCGCCAATGGCCGGCGCGCATTGCCGCGTTCTGCTTCGTGCTAACCCCGCTGGCCCTGTTTCACGACCATACGATTGAAGGATTTAACGTGTTGCCGGCGGTTAGCCTACTCCTCGCCTACGCCGTCATCCGGCCCTCCGGGCTCCCTGGACCGAATCCGCTCGCGCCCATCCTCGCCCAGCGCCCAGCCCTGGCATTGGCGGAATAGGTGGGAGAGAGTGTGGGAGGGCGCCATGGCGCCCTCCCCCACCCCCCGCGCGATCAGCCTGGTATTCCCTGGTCGGCTAACGCGGATCGTCCATCGGAGCCCCGGAGCACCTGCACGACCACCACTCCCGTATTGCCTTTGGTGGTCCACACACTGCCATGCATGCCTTTGTGTAGACCCGGTACCGAATTGGCGGCGATGGTCGCCACCGTCCGGGCGGGAATCGGGTAGGAGGCGGAAACGACCTGCCCATCGGCGCCCATGAAGGTACCGGTGATCACGGTGGCCGTGGCCGACGGGTTGAACACGTACTCATATTCCTGGGTGGAGGCCGTACTCCCGCTGGCGAACGACCACCGATTGGACGGGGCGCCCCGGCCCTCGAGCGCGGCTCCGGTGTGAGAACCGATGTTGGGAGAGCCCTGGAAGTATTGCGCCTCTTCCGCGACGACCGGAATCGCTGACGTGAGTTGGAGTGCCAGTGGGCTGTGGGGGTTCTTCCCCAGCAAGTTCTGCAGCGCGAGGGTGGCGCGCTGTCCTGGTTGCACGGTTACCGTTGTGGTAGCCTGGTCCTTCCCAGTGCCGTCGAAAAACCGAGCCGTCACTTTCGCGGCCCGGGTATTGGGATTGAGCAGGCTGATAAAGCACTGATCACCGCCCAACACCGAGGCATACCCGAAATACCAAGTCGTTCCCGGAGTGGACACACCCGGCTTCACGCCGGCGCCGAACTTCGCGGAGCCCGCCCCGTCGCCCCAGTACTCGACCCGCTCGGCCACGATGGGGCCGCTGCCGGTCACCGTGGTGCTGAAGGACTTCCCTGGGAGGGCGCCGCGGAGATTGAGTGTGTAGCGGCCAAAGGGTGGCAGAGCCGCCAATACGCTCGTGGCCGGGCCACTGGGCGGGGCTAGGGTAGCTGTGATGGTGATAGGGGTGTCGGCCGGATTCTGCACCGTGAGATACGGCTGGAAGCTGATCCCGCTATACCCTTCCGCGAAATACCACGTAGACTGCGGGGCGCTCTGACCGGGGCTGACGTCGGTGTCGAGGCCCTGACTCTTCGCGTTCTTTCGGATAATAATCCGGTTCGCCACCACGTTGCGGTCGGTTTGAATCAGGGAAGAGACGATTTGATTGTCGCCCACGTCCTTATTGACATCCTCCACTAACAAGGATCGCGGCTTGATCGTGATCGGAATCGAACGGGTACTGCCATCGGGGAACTGATAGGTCAGGCTGCCCATCGCGGGCTGCGCATTCGGATTCAGGACGGTCAGGGACTCGTGGAATGAGAGACTCGAAGTCTTGCCGGTAAAGCCTTCCGCGAAATACCACTGGTTTCGGGGCGGTGGGCTGAGGCGGATTGCCGTCTGAGCCGTGAGCCCCGAGGTGAGCCCTCGTGCCTGAAGCTGATAGGAGCCGGGCGCCAGGCCGGAGGGAAGGGTCACGGTGGCCGTGAAGCCGCCAAGGGGATCGGAAATCGCGGCGCCGCCCGACGGGGTAAGGGGAATAGTGGTGAGGTTGAAACCGACATTCTCTCCCGCGCCCAACCCATGGCCGGTCACCAGAACCTGGGCTCCGGCCGGCGCGTCCGCCGGGCTCACCTGGATGCCCGGGGCGGTTGGGGCGGCCACCACAAAGTTCGCGCTGCCGTTGTCACCCCCGCTGCCGCTAAAGGCCACCACGAGTGGAGTGCCGGCCGGCGCGGTGGGCGAAATCGTTTCCGTCGCGGTGAAGTGACCGGTCGCGTCGACCACCGCGACCGCGCTCCCGTTGGACGTGAAGAGCCTGGTGGTGACGTAGACGTTTTCGCCGCCCACGAACCCCGAGCCCATGATCTGGACCTGTGCTCCGGGCAGGGCAATCGGTGGCGAAAAGGTGATCTGGGTCAAGGCGCCAAAGGTGAGAGGCTGGGCGTAGCCCACCTTGCTGATATTCCCGTTCACCAGGACCGTGGCCGGCCTGGTAGCGTCGGCCGTGGGGGGGACGCTAAGGAGGGCGGTAGCCCCGCCGGACCCGTCAGCGCTGGCGGGAGAATTCTTGAGCGCGTAGGCGCCAAGCCCAAGGTCAAAGTATCTCAAGGTAAAGGTCACGGGCTCGTTGGGTTGGAAGCCTCCGGCCTGCAACTGCAACGCGGTGCCCACGGCGGCTGGATTGGGGATGACGACCAAGGTGTTGGTGATGGCCGGAGGTTGCAGGTTGAGAACAGCGCTCGCTTGATCGTGTTGACCCGTGCCGGTGACGCCGCCGGTCAAGGTAAGGTTCTGGGCGCCAGTTCGGGCGTTGAGAGGAATGACCACCGTGGCGCTGATATCGCCAGTCGCGCTGGTGGTGATCGAGACGGGACCGGTCGCGGGAGTGACGGCCAGACCGCCCAGGGTGATGGTCAGCGGATCATTGGCGGGGAATCCCGCCGCCTGAAGCGAAATCTGGTCTCCCAGATGAGCCGTGCTGGCTTGACCGTTATTGACGGTGGGAGTCAACAGAGTGCCGGGAAGGAGGATACCGGCTCCAAGCCCGGTCTTCTTTTGTTCCCTGGCCGTGATTTGATTGGTCGCCGGCACGTCGATAGTCAAGGGTAAGGCGAGGCTTGGCGCATTAAATCCGCCATGGCTGTCGGTCTGTACCACCCCAAGGGGGAAAGTGCCCCCGCTATTTACCAGGGCGACATCCACCATGACGGGATTGGCCGCGGTGCTGGGATCAAAGCCGGTACCGCTGAGCGTTAGGGTGCCGTGCGGGGTGAGCGATGATTGTCCCGAACTTATGGTTGGCGCTTGGCCGAGCGTGGCCGAGACGGTTGGCGCTCGGCCAAGCGCGGTTGAGACAGTTGGCGCCGCGGCGGCAAGGCTGCCGGCGGCAACGGTCAGCGCGAGAAGAAGGCGTCGGGGACTGGATAAGACATTCACGGGCAATCCCTTCGTGGCTGTGGGGGAGGACGGTGGATGGCATGGGAGATCCATAGCCGGTATAACCGACCAGGCCGTACCATGCAATCTGTTAACGTGGGCAGCGGGAGAAAAGTCACGGACGGCGACGGGCTAAAACGGCGCCCGCTGGAAAGGAACGTCTCAATGCGGGAACCGGTGGGCTTGGCCTATTTGCGGAGTTTCCCCGATTTCGAACTGGGTAATGTACGTCCTGGAACCGCGTTTACCCTCGATCGGGTGCTGGCCCTCCTGGAAGAGGTGGGATCTCCGCATCTCCGCCATCAGGTCATCCATCTGGCCGGCACCAAAGGCAAGGGTTCGACCGCGGCCATGGTGGCAACAGTGACTAGGGCCGCCGGCTACCGCACGGGGTTGTTTACCCAGCCGCACCTCGTCACCGTCTATGAACGGTTCCAGGTGGACGGGGTGTGCATTGAGGATGCCGAGCTTTCGGGCGTGATGCAGGAGACCGTGCGACCGGCGGTCGAGCGCCTGCGGCTACGCGGGATCAGTGGGGTGCAGCAATTCGAGGCACAGGTGGCCCTTGCCTTACTCTGGTTCGAGGCTCGGGGCGTGGACGTGGTAGTGCTTGAGACGGGGCTTGGAGGGAGGCTGGATGGCACCAACGTGGTACCGGCTCCCCTGTGTACGACCCTGACCCCGATCGGCTATGACCACATGGCGGTCCTTGGCCATTCGCTGGCGGAAATCGCCGGCGAGAAAGCGGCAATCATCAAGGCTGGAGTGCCGGTGGTCTCGGCGCCGCAAACGCCTGAGGTGATACCGGTGTTCTTGGCGGCGGCGAGAGCGCGTCATGCCCCGCTGACTCTGGGCGACCGTGACTGGCGGGTCCGGATGGAGGAGGTGAACCTGGCCGGCACCCGCTTCAGTCTGGAGGTGGATTGGGACGGAGTGAGACAGGCGGGAGTGCTGGTCCCTCCCGCCTGGTATGACGCGGATCGCCTGGGGCTGCTGCGCGGGCTGACCACGACCCTCCTGGGCGCGCACCAAGCCGCCAACGCGGCGACGGCGGCCATGACCGTGGTGGCCGTGTCCGCCAGGCTGCCCCGCCTGAATGCGCTGGCACTGCGCGCTGGCCTCGCCTCGCTGTCTTGGCCCGGGCGCTTGCAGGTGGTGGGACATGAGCCCACGGTGGTGCTTGATGGCGCTCACACGGGAGAGTCCGCGCGGGTGTTGGCCGACGCCATGGGCACGCTCTTTCCCGACCAACCCGTGGTGTTGGTCTGCGGAATGCAGGCGGACAAGGATATTCCCGCCATCGTGGCGCCGTTGGCGGCCCTCGTGAGTGCGGCAATCGCCACCCAGGCCGCGCACCCCCGGGCGGCGCGCCCGGAGGCAGTGGCTGTCGCGCTTAGGGCCGCGGGGTGCCGGTTGGTAGAGGAACGCGAAGACCCACTTGCCGCGCTGGAGCGCGCGCGCGAGCTGGCGGGCTCCGATGGAGTCGTGTTGGTGACGGGATCGCTGTACCTGGTAGGCGCGGTGCTAAGCAGCAGCCGCGAGCGGCCCGCATGAAGAGCACTGCCGCGATACTTCGCACACCTCATTGGTCTGCTATCCAGAGCCAGCCGCTCCTTCTGGCGGTTGGGGGGCCGACCGCGTCGGGGAAGACCGAGCTAGCGATCGCCCTGGCCCAGGCGCTGGACGGCGAGATCGTCAACGCGGATTCGCGGCAGGTCTACCGGGGGATGGATATTGGAACCGCGAAGCCTACTAACGCGCAGCGGGCAACCGTGCCCCATCATCTGATCGACATCGTTGACCCCGTCCAGCCGTTCAGTCTCGGTCTCTATGTTCGAGTGGCCCATGTGGTGATTCGCGACATCCAGAGTCGTGGCCGGCTGCCCGTCCTGACCGGAGGCACCGGGCTCTATCTCCGCGCGATCACCCAGGGCTATCAGGTACCGGAGGTAGCGCCCGATCCGGGATTGCGAGGCCAACTGGAGTCCGAAATAGCCAATGGCGGCCTTCGGGCTCTGGTGGAGCGGCTGCGAGCCCTGGACCCCGAAGGGGCGGCCATGCTGGACACCAAGAACCCGCGGAGGGTGATCCGCGCCCTGGAGGTGAGCCTGGCCACCGGGAAGCCATTTTCCGCCACCCAGCGCCGCGACCCTCGGTATCGGAGCCTGACCATACTCCTGGATGGAGAGAACGATGTGCTGTTCCCGCGTGCCGACGCGCGGCTAGACCGCATGATGGCGGAAGGATTCGCCGACGAGGTGAGCCGGTTGCTCGCCGCCGGGTATGAACCGGAACTGCCCGCGTTTTCCGCGCTCGGGTACCGGGAATTGGCGCGGGCCGCGCGGGCCGAGTGCTCGCGTGAGGCCGCGGTGGCGGAAATCCGCC
>DATBTL010000633.1:0-8482 GCA_036559345.1 Chloroflexota bacterium
CGTCATCATCTTGGTCGTGCTGGCCATGGGTAACGGCTGATCCGCGTTCTTGAGATAGAGCCACTGCCCGGTATCGGCATCCAGCAAGGCGGCGGCCGAGGCCAGAATCGGCGGGGGCGCGAATGCCTGGGTGGTGGTGAGGGGACTGAGTGCCGCGGCGCGCACCATGACCGGCGAGGAACGTCCCCCGAACACGGTGACCAGCAGCAGAATCGCGAGTGCCGAACGCGCTACCAATCTGGTCCAGAGCGCCGGCCGACGCGGAGGATAACGGACGGGGCGACAGTGCGGATTCGACATCGAGTGCTAGCGTACGGTGGTCGCACCCCGCTGTCAATCGGGATGTCGGCACATTGGCGCAGGGTTGAAGGAGAAGGGTCGGACGCCAACCTCCGGCTGAGGCCGGATGGGAGGAACGACGGCTGAGGCCGGGTGTGGCGCCCTGGTGGAGCGTGAAGAGAGATTATTGGCGCCAGGCGGCGATGCGCTCGCGCAGCCGGACCATATCGTCGGGGCTGAACGGAGGCTGAGGCGGCATATCTTCGTACTCGATGGCTGCGTCGTAGCGGTAGCGATCATACACCGTCTCCACCACCTCTTGCAGAGGGAGCGGCACGTCCTCGAACGGCGCGGTCAGCGGCACGGCGATAGTCGGCAGCGGTTGACGGACGGTGGCGAACCAGCCCTCGAAGTGCTCGGGGGTTCGGGCCCGGTGCAGGATGGCGTCGTAGCCCTCGTGGACGGGGACGCCCAGGGGACGGACCCCGGCGCGCAGGAGGTCGATCTCCAGCCAGTGGCTGGTCGAGCACAACACTTGCTTCCGCTTGCGGAGAAACTCGCGGTGCCCCGCCGACCCCGGCGTCTTGTTGATCGGCGAAAGCACCTCAATGGTGGTCACCACCTCACGGCTCAGGGTGTCGAGGATCTTCAGGAAGGGAGTCCGGATCTCCAGTTCCTCGGGGACCGCCACCAGCAGGGGGGACGCGATGCGACCGCGCGCCGGGGCGGTGCTCCCCACCCCCGCCAGTTCCACCATGGTGAGGTCCGGGCGCAGGAGGGAGCGCCCAGGGTCATCGCGGCCCAGAATGTAGACGTAGTCCTCGCTGTCCACGAAGAACCGGGGCGCCACCTGGCGGGCCAGCATTTCGCCGATCACCGCGATCAGGCGGGCGTGGACACCACTCCAGCGGTCGGGCCGTTCCAGATAGGGATCCATGCCGGGAAAGGGGGAAGGCATCCACGTCTCCTTGCCTCTTCAGGGTGCGCGTCTGTCCCTACTGTACCATGGGAGGCGGGGCGAGCCTAGCGGTTTTCTCTCAGGCTTGGCAAGCTTCCGGTCACTCAGTTGGCGCTACTCGTTACACTACACGTTATAGGGATCTACACATCGCGCGAGACGCGAGGAGGCGCCAATGGCGGAAGAGGATTTCCTCTCGCTGGAGACCGCGCTGGCTGGGGCGGAGCGCGAGGCGGAGGCGGTGCTGAAGGCGGCGGCGCGGGTGACCAGCGCCCTCAAGACCATGCAGAAGGCGGCGAAAGAGGGTGATCTGCGGAAGCTACGCGCGGCGCCCGAGAACATCCGCCAGCAGATGAGCGTACTGGACCAGGAAGTGGCGCGGGTGGAGGCGGGGTGGGACTTCGATGAGGAAGCATATCTCCGCGATGGCCGCTTCGCGCATGAGTTGCTCCAGGTCGCCCAGGCCAGGGGACTCAGCCTCTCGGAGCAGGATGACCGGCTCTATTCCTACCCGGTGCTGATCAGCGTGGCGCCGGGCGACCGCGCGGTGAAAATCGATCGGAAGCCGGAACGCCGTATCCGCCCCTCGTTCCTCATTTCCTTGCTCCGCGAGCGGCAGCGCCGGCCCGCCCGGTTCAAGGCCGCCGATTTTCTGGAATCCTTGCTCTTCGCCTACAACACATCGGTCGATCGGGCGTCCAAAGGGCGCCATTTCGGCTCGGTGGTTCCGCTCCGCGAACTGTATGAGCTGTTCACGGTGATGCCCGGCCAGGCGCGTGAGTATGCCCTGCCGGAGTTCACCCGCGACGTGTACCTGGTGGACCAGAGCGGGGTGACCACCACCAAGAATGGCTCGGTGATCGAGTTCCACGCCAGCACCGGGACCAAGTCGGATCGTGGCGTGCTGTCCATCATCACCGAGACCGGGGCCGAGAAGCGCTATTTCGGCGCCTCGTTCAGCAAGGGAGACTAGAGCGGTGTACGTCCCACTGGACGATTGGCTGGCGGTTATGGAGCGCGACTATCTTGGCGCTTTCGTGCCCGCTGGAGGCGCGGCGGTCAAGTTCGCGATCACGGCCGCCTTCGCCCCGGCGGAGGATATTCGCGGGCGATTGGAACCGCTGGCGGGCCGCCATGAGTTGGCGTACTTCAGTCTCGATGGGGCTACCACCCGCCTTCATATGATCGACCAGTTGTTTCATGCCCTGGCCCGCCAGGTCGAGTGGGATGCCCTGGCGGGCGAATTGGTGCGCCGCTTGCTGGCCGCCGACGGCTTCGTGCTCCCGGCGCCGCCGGAGCCCTGCCACTACGGACGGATCGCCGAGTTGAGCGGGACCAGCGAGCAAGAGGTCCGACGCCGCACCCGGGCCCTGTTGCACGAAAAGGTCGAGCAAGACTACGCCATGGCGCGCGAGTTCCGTATCGCCATGCTCCGCCTGTGCCAGGCAGCCCTGGAGCCGAGCGCGGCCGAACTGCCCGAGATCAGCGCCATCCACGCCTGGCTTCGCGGCGAGCTGCAAAAGGTCTCTCTGCTCAAGCCGGCCGGCATCTTCCAGAAGATAGGGCGGCACCTGGCCCGCGATATGTTCCTCTCCCTTGCCCACTGGCTGCGGCTGACCGGGAAGCGCGGCGCCCTGCTGGTCCTGGACATCACCCGCTATAGTCTGGAGCGCCGATCAAGCGAGCAGGATGGCTTGCTTTTCTACTCCACCACGGCGGTAGTCGATGCCTACGAGGTGCTGCGCCAATTTATCGATGCCTGCGACGAACTGGAGGGCTGCCTGATCGTGATCATCGCCCCCACCGCTCTCCTTACCGATGAGAAGCGCGGATTGGCCAAATATACGGCGCTCCGCCTGAGGATCTGGGATGAGGTGCGGGATCGCCAACGCGCCAATCCGCTTTCCTCGCTGGTCCGCCTCGCGGGCGCGGGAACCTGAGCCATGGAGGAGAAGACGATCGATCAACACCATGCACGGCGCGCCATCGAAGCGCTGCGGGCAGGGGTGCCGAGCCGCGACGCGGTGAGCGCCCTTGGCTCCACGGCGCCAGAGATCGAGGATCGCTTCCAGCACCTGCTGGAGTCCGTACAGGAGCAGGCCCCAGAAGTCACCGGTCCATCGGGGTTTCTCCTGGCCGGCAACTTCGGCGTGGGGAAGTCCCACCTGTTGGAGAGCCTCCAGCACCGTGCCCTGGTGCAAGGCTATGTGACCAGCAAGGTCGTGATCAGCAAGGAGACGCCGCTCTACGACCCGATCAAGCTGTTCCGCGCCGCGATTGGCGCCGCCATGATCCCGCAACGACGCGGGGCCGCGGTGTCTCTGATCGCCGAGGAATTGCAGCCGCGTGAGCAGTCCTTCCTCGATTTTTATACCTGGGTGCAACAAGCGCGCCCGGAGGCGCTGAACCAACGCTTCGCCGCCAGTCTGAATCTGTTCGAGCACGCCCGCCGTCTTGACCCGGAGACTTTCGAGCGCATTCTCGCCTTCTGGGCGGGCGATCCGATCCAGATCGGCGACCTGAAGCGTGCCCTCAGGGAGCGCGGTGAGCGGGCGACCTATTTGTTCGACCGAATCGACCCCAGGGGCCTGGCATTCCAGCGATTCCGCTTCGCGGCCCAGTTGATGCTCGCGGCAGGCCACAAGGGCTGGGTGCTCCTGGTGGATGAGGTGGAGTTGATTGGCCGCTACAGCCTGGCCCAACGGGGGCGCTCGTACGCCGAGCTGGCCCGCTGGACGGGTGGGATCAAAGGGGATTCGTATCCCGGTCTCATCTCGGTGTTCGCCATTACCTCCGACTTCGAGGCCGCGCTGCTGGAGGGGCGTCGCGACCGAGAAAACGTGCCGAATAAGCTGCGATCCAGTCCCCGCGAGGTTGAGCGGGAGCTTGCGCCTCATGCCGAACGGGGGATGCGCCTGATTGGCCGCCCCCTTCGCATCCCGGCCCCGAGCCGGAACACGGTGCGCCGCACCTACGAACAGGTGCGCGTACTGCACGGCGTGGCGTACGGCTGGGAGCCGCCGGCCGTGGGATCGGCGCCCTTCGCCACCAGCACCTCAATGCGCGAGTATATTCGCTGGTGGATCACCGAGTGGGATCTCAAACGGTTGTTCCCCGACTACCAGCCGGAGATCGAGGTTATGCCCTTGACTTTCGACTACAGCGAGGACGCGGACCTGGATTCTGGGGACGAGATCGCCGCCAATGGGGACGGTCAGGCGTACCCGGCGGGTGGAGCGCCCTTGGAGGACGGCTGGACCAGCTCCGCCGCCGATCCCCAGGCGGGCGTCTGGTCGGGGATCACCCCCCGCCACGAGTAGCGGCGATGCCGATTCCCTTTCACGATCAGGACGATCTGGAGGCCCTGGGCACGGCGGCGTTCCTCCTCCTGGAGGCCAACAGCGATCCACTTGGCTATCGGGGCGCGATCTTCCAGATCAACGCACGGGGCGAGCCGGTGGAGTTCACCTATAACCGGGTGGAAACCCCCAACACCTTCCTCTGGCGTCCGGCGGATATTCGCCGGGCCGCCCTGCGCCGCCTGGCCGCCTCGCTGTTCACCCTCTGCCCACGCATTCCACGGCTGATCCTCTGTCTGGCGGCGGAGACGCCGCCTGAGTTGTTCACCCAGGACATCACGGTGGACCTCCCGGTCTGCCGGATCGCCCGCGTTCTGGACCCGGAGATCCAGGCGGAAGCGGAGGTCCACGAGCCGCCCGGAGAGGACGATCCGGCGCACCTCTTCTGGTATCCGGCGCCGGCGGGGGACGACACGCCCGAACGGGCGCTCCTCCAGGCGCTGATCCGCCATGGTCTGCTGTTTGAGCCCTTCCAGCGCGCCTCCGCCGGCTTGAATGAACTGTTCGGCGAGGCGGATCCGTCCGAATCATGAATACCGACCCTCCATGGTTCCGTGAGAACAATCCCGGTCAGCCGCCCCGCTGGCTCGGGCTGATCCCGCGCCAGCCGCGGCTCACTCCAGGCCAGGCGACGATCATACCCGTGGGCGCGCCCGTGCCCGGCGACCCGCGGCGCATTCGGGTGGGTCGGATCGAGATTGGACAGGGTCGGAGCATGCGCCTGGGAGCGATCCGCGAGGAAACTCGGCATCGGGGCAGCGTGCATGTGGCCGGGCTGGAGATCTTCGACCCCTTGCTGGAGGCCCTGCGCGAGGCGCCGCGGTGGCAACGGGAGGGCGCGGACGAAGGAACCGGCGGCGCCTGGCAACCATCGGCGGCCGGAGCGCCCAACCCGGAAAAATCGCTGGCGCGGATGCTGGCGGCGGTGCTACAACCGCCGCTGGAGTTGTTGCTGGGCGGCGAGGGGCCGATCGAGTGGGCGCACCCCCTCCTGGGTTACCAACTCGACGGAGTGCGGGCCCTCCTGGAGCGTCCGGCCCTGCTCCTGGCCGACGACATGGGCCTGGGTAAGACGATCCAGGCGATCGCCGCGCTGCGCATCCTGATCCATCAGCGGCGGGTCGGCGCCGCCCTGGCCGTGGTACCGGCGGGGCTGATCGCTCAGTGGCGGAGTGAGCTTGCGCAGTGGGCGCCGGAACTGCGCGTCTCCACCGTGTACGGCGAACCCAGCGACCGGGCCTGGCGCTGGCGCGCCCCCGCCCATCTCTACATCACCAGCTACGAGACCCTGCGGACGGACTTTACCGGCAACCCGCACGCGCCGGTGGCCCGACAATGGGATCTGGTGATCCTCGACGAGGCGCAGCGGATCAAGAACGCCGATACCGCGATCAGCCGCGTAGCCAAGAAGCTGCGGCGGACCCGATCCTGGGCCCTCACCGGCACCCCCCTGGAAAACAGCCTTGATGACCTGGCCTCGATCCTCCAATGGGTGGAACGGGAGCCGCCGCGGGCGTCCTGGCACCTGGTCTCCCCATCCGAGATGCGCGACCGGCTGGGCCGGGTGCAACTGCGGCGGCGCAAGGCGGATGTCTTGGCCGATCTGCCGCCCAAGCTGGTCGGCAGCATCGTGCTGGCCCTGACCCCACCCCAAAGGGCCGCTTACGACCGAGCGGAGCAGGAAGGGCTGGTGGAGTTGCACGCCCTGGGAGACCGGATACGGGTACAAAACGTCCTGGAACTGATCGTGCGCCTAAAGCAGATCTGCAACTTCGACCCCCAGACCAGCCGCTCCAGCAAGCTGGATGATCTACGGGAGCGGGTGCGAACCCTGGTCGCCCAGGGGCACCGGGCCCTGGTCTTCAGCCAATTCGCCAACCAGCGGGACGGCGCCCGCGCCATCGCCGCGCGGTTGGAAGTACCGGCCCTGAGCTATACGGGCGATCTCTCGCAGGGCGAACGGGAGCGGGTGCTGGCCGAGTTCCGCCAGAGCGACGAGTATAAGGTGCTGGTGCTGGCCCTGCGGGCCGGCGGGCAAGGACTGAACCTGCAACAGGCGTCGTATGTCTTCCACTTCGACCGCTGGTGGAATCCAGCGGTGGAGCAGCAGGCGGAGTCACGCAGTCACCGAATGGGCCAGATCCACCCGGTGCATGTCTACGCCTATATCTGCGAGGATACGATCGAGGAGCGGATTGAGAAGATCCTCAGGGAAAAGCAGGCACTCTTCGACGCCGTGGTGGAGGATGCCACCATCGATCTCGCGGCGCACCTGAGCGGCGACGAACTGTTCGGGCTGTTTGGGCTGCGGGGGCCTGGGGGAGCGTAGGGGGCGCCGAGCGTGACGCAAATGGGCTCATCGGTCGGATCAGTCCGATCCGACCGGCCCGCGCTCTGGCGAGGATGAGTGGAAACAACTCTCCCACTGAAGGAACCGTGGTCAGCGAATGCCTTCGTCCCCGGTCTCCGGCTCCAATTGGACGCCGTGATACAGGCGAGCGAGCGGGAGGCGGAAATTGATGCTCTCCAGTATCAGGTCCGCGCCTGCCAGCGTCACCATGCGGATCCAGGATTCGCCGGGGGAGCGGCGATATACAGTCGCCTGCACGCGGCGCGTATCGATGATAAGGTACTCGCGCAGGGCGGGCAGCGCGCTATAAGCATCGAGCTTATCGCCCTGATCGAAGGCCGCCGTGCTAGGCGAACGAACCTCGGCAACCAGCACCGCGTCATGCTGCTCAGTCAACCCCGGATCGCTCGGACCAGCGCAGGTTACGAAAGCGTCTGGATAGAAGTAGTCTTCCGCCGTCACGTATAAGCGAACATCCGCGGAATACACCACGCAGGGGCCGTCATTGAGGTGGGCATCGAGCAGCCCCAGGAGACGGATGATCAGACGAGCATGCGCCAGCGTACCACCCGCCATGGCCCAATGGCTGCCGGGAGGGTGCATCCTCGGATACATCCAGCCGTGCCAGTACTCGTGGCGCGTGGTCGCCCGTGACTCCAGGCGCCGATATTCCTCCACGCTCACTCGCCGCGGCGGCTCATAACCGGCGTCAGCGGTAACTGGCTGTCGCTCGCTTGTCATATACCTATCGTAGCGTATTGGACCCGTGGATGTCTGATCAGGCACCAATACCGAAGTCGAGGGCTATGGTACCCTTGGCTCTGGTTTTGTCGGTTCACCTCCAATAGGGAAAAGGGGCGGCGGATGCACGGTAGTACACACGAGGCATTGATTGTATGGGGTGGTTGGGAGGTGCATCAGCCCGAGCAGGTCGCGACGATCTTCGCCGTGGGGCTCCGCGGGTATGGGTTCACCGTGACCGTGGCCGATACCCTTGATGCCCTCTGTGATGTAGAACGGCTCCGCGCGTACGCGCTGATCGTGCCGATATGGACGATGGGTGAGATCCGCCCCGACCAGTTGCGGCCCTTGCTGGCCGCCGTGGAAGGTGGCGTCGGGATCGGCGGCTGCCATGGCGGGATGAGCGACGCCTTCCGAAACTCCCCGGACTACCAGTTCATGACCGGCGGCCAGTGGGTAGCCCATCCGGGGAACGACGGAGTCACGCATCGGGTGGAGATCCGCGATCGCGACCATTTCATCACCCAGGGCGTATGTGACTTTACCGTCACCACCGAGCAGTATTACCTACATACCGATCCGGTGAACCGGGTTCTGGCCACCACTCGCTTCCCCATCGCGGATGGCCCGCACGCGGCCAATGGGCCAGTCGACATGCCGGTAGTCTGGACCAAGTACTACGGCAAGGGTCGAGTCTTCTATTGCTCGCTCGGGCACCAGGCCAGCATCGTCCGCATCCCCGAGGTGGAGCGGCTCTGCCTCCGGGGGCTCCTGTGGGCAGCCCGCGCCGAGGAG
>DATBTL010000634.1:0-4864 GCA_036559345.1 Chloroflexota bacterium
GGCCACTCCGCGCCACGGCGGTCTCACTTGTTTTGTGGCCATAGACCCCACAAAAGGCGGCGGGAATGCGGATCGAGCCGCCAAAATCGCCGCCAAACTCCAGCGGGGTGAGGCCGGCGGCGAGGGCGGCGGCCCCTCCGCCCGTGCTGCCGCCGGGGGTGCGAGATAAATCCCAAGGATTGTTTGTCCGCCCAAAGAGCGGATTCACCGATTGCCAATCGCCCGCGTAGGGCGGCACGTTGGACTGGCCCATGATCACGGCACCGGCGGCCCGAATTCGCGCGGCCAGGTAGGAATCCTCCTCATCGATCGTCGTGGCCCGATCGGGAATGCCGCCGGTCGTGGGCAAGCCCTTCACGTAGATGCAGTCCTTAATCGTGAGCGGCAGGCCGAGGAGGGCGCCGTCCTCGCCACGGGCGCGCGCGGCATCCGTCTCGGCGGCTCGCGCCCGGGCAGTCTCAATGTCCAGAGTGACGATAGCGTTCAGGGCTGGATTGAAGTGCTCGATCCGGCGGAGATGCAGGTCCAGAAGCTCGACCGCCGAGACCTGCTTGTCGCGCAAGGCGTGGAGCATGACCGCGGCCCCGGCGAAGGGATCAAGTTCGGGGGTTGTCATGGAGACCTATAGGGTACATCTGCTTGTCGTCATTCCACATAGCTTCACGGGCTTCCTGGTCGGGCATAGCTCCTCTTATGACCCTCGCAATCGTACCTCAAGCGCATAGTCAGCGGGAAGACGGCCACCGTCAGTCAATCGGTAACCGCGGCCGCAAAGCGGGGTGCCGCCAAAGGGTCTTCATCTGCTATTGTAGTAAACAGATTGCCGGATGGAGCACCTGTGCTCTCACCAGCTAGCGGAGGATGCGAGGCCATGGTGAGCGAGAACGCCGTCCCTGACCGCCCGTACACGCCCCTGAACGAAAGCGCCGCCGCCGTCTACGCGGCGGCGCTCCCACCGTTGCGCCAGGGCGACGGCGACCCGGGCGAGGTCCGGGCCCGCGAGGTGGGGGACGGCAATCTCAATCTGGTCTTCATCATCACCAGCCAGAGCGGGCGGTCATGCGCCCTCAAGCAGGCGCTCCCCTACGTGCGGCTGGTGGGAGAAAGCTGGCCCCTCACCATCCAGCGCAATAGCCTGGAGCGGCACGCCTATGAGATCTACACCTCTATTACCCCGGATCTGGTGCCCCACGTCTACCATGCCGACGAGCGACAGGCACTCTTTATCATGGAGGATCTGTCGCGGCTGCGGATCGTCCGCGGCGCTCTCACCGAGGGAGTGCTCTTTCCCCGTCTGGCCGAGGACGTGGCCCGATTCGCCGCCGAGACCATGATCCGGACCAGCGATTTTTACCTCGACAGCGGCGAGAAGAAGCGCATGGTAGCGTGCTGCATCAATCCCGAGTTATGCAAGATCACCGAGGATCTGGTGCTCACCGATCCCTTCTTCGACGCCCCCTCGAACGAGATTGAGCCGGAACTCCACCCCACCATGGCGGAGTTATGGCACGATACGCGCGCCCAGGACGCGGTCGCCCGCCTGCGCCACGCCTTCGTGACCCGCGCGGAGGCGCTTTTGCATGGCGACCTCCATTCGGGAAGCGTGATGGCTAGCGCCGAGGAGACGAAGATCGTGGATGCCGAGTTCGCGTTCTTCGGTCCGGTCGCCTTCGACATCGGCATGTTTATCGCCAATCTCTGGATCAGCGCCATCGCCCATCACACGATCCGTCCCGAGGATCCGTTCGCCCGCGCCATCTTCGCGCAAGCGGACCACGCCTGGCGACGTTTCGCCGAGCGCGTGGAGGCGATGCTGATCGAGGCCCCGATCTGGCGATTGCCCGATGGCGCCCGGCGTGAGTATCTGCTTGCCCTAGCCCGCGACGCCGCCGGTTTCGCCGGAGCCGAAATGATCCGCCGAACAATCGGGTTGGCCCGCGTGGCGGACCTGGAGAGCATCGCGGATCGGCCGACCCGGCTGCGGGCCAAGGCGGCGGTCCTGGCGGCTGGGCGGGCACTGCTGCGCGAGAGTCAGGACATCGACGCCTTCGAGGACGCGCACCGATTAGTGGGACACGGCGCCGACCTCCTGGTCTGAGCCCAATGACGGTGGGCGCTCGCTCGAAGGCTGGGTATCAGGTGGTGTCGCTGCCACCCAACTTGAGTGCCATCACATTGATCACCAGGGCGATCATCAGGATGATCCCATAGATCATGATCTTCGAATAGGCATTGATCGACACCTGATCCAGGCCGTTCTCCAGGACGCCGAGAATCAGCAGCCCGATCACTGTATTGGCGATCCCACCCTCGCCGCCAAACAGCGAGCTGCCGCCCAACACCACGGCGGCGATGCAGTAGATCAGCACATCGCTGCCCACCCCAGCCGGTTGCGCCGTCCCCAGCCGGCCAAGGTAGAGAACTCCGGCAATCCCAGCGCAAAAGCCGGAAATGGTCAGCGCGGCGGTGATCACCCGCTTGGTGTGAACCCCGGAGAGTTCGGTCGCCTCGCGGTTGCCGCCGACCATGTAGATATAGCGGCCAAAGCGGGTGTAGCCAAGCACGAAATAGGCGATCACCAGGAGGATGGCGGCGGCGATCGCAATCACCGGGATCTGGTGGAAGTAGGCCGAACCCAACCAGTTGGTGAAGGAGGAGGACTTCAAGTAGAGGATCTGGCCCTGGGTCACCAGGGTGACGATCCCGATGCTGATCTCCAGCATGGCAAGAGTAACCATGAACGAAGGAATCCCGAGCAGGGTGGTGACGAGGCCGTTGACCAGCCCGGCCACGGTGCAGGCGCCAACCGCCAGGATGATCGCCGCCCACTCCGGCCAATTCAAGCCCGTCGTGCCGCCGGTGGGATTGTTACCGCCCATGACGGCGACCAGGATGACCGTGGACATGGTGGCCACGTTCGCCACCGAAAGGTCGATCTCCGAGCACAGGATCACGAAGGTGTTGCCGATCGCCAGGGCCGCCAGGGGGGCGACCTGCGAGAGCAGATTGGTCAGGTTCGCGGTGGTAAAGAAACTGCCCTGGGTAGTGAAGCTGAAAAAAATCACCAGGAGGAGCAAGGTGGCAAGTGGGGCCAGGACTCGAATATGCGAGCGCAGCCAGCGTACGGCGCGCCCCTGGTCTCGCACATGCGCGGAAGGCTCCGCAATCACCGACATACGTGCAAACCCTCTCAATTACCCGAAGCTGAGCATCACATCCTTGCTGACCGCCGTATTCACGAATTCCTTCATGATCCGGCCCTTGGAAATAACCAGAATACGATCACTGATCGACATCACCGTCTCCGGCTCGGACGAGATGAGGATCACCGCCACCCCCTCCCGCTTGAGCTCCTGCACGATGTCCAGGACGTCCTTCTTGGCCCCCACGTCCATGCCGCGGGTGGGTTCGGTCAGAATCAACACGGCAGGTAGGTAACGGATCCATTTGGCGAGGGCCACCTTTTGCTGATTGCCACCGCTAAGACTCAGGGCGAGTACGTCGGGGTTCCCTGGATAGGCGCCGACCCGTTTGACCATTTCGGCCCCGATCCGGCGCTCGGTTTGTTCATGAAGGAGCACACGGCGGATCCGTTCGAGAAAGGTTATGGTGATATTACGAGTAAGCGAGGCTTTGAGCAACAGCGTACTTTTCCGATTCTCGGGTAAGTAGGCAATGCCGAGCCCCTTCGCCTGAGCCGGCGTCTTGATCCGCACCTGCTTTCCACGAACCCGCACCACCCCGCCCTCGGACGGCGTGATCCCGAACAGGCTGCGGCCCAACTCAAAGTGGCCCGCGCCCATGTAGCCATAGATACCGAGAATCTCTCCTCGCCGGACCTGGAGTGAGATGTCCTGAAACTGGCGGCCCGCGCGCAGGCCGATGGTCTCCAGCACCACGTCGCTCTCGGTGGGCGGCGGCAACACCGTCCCTTGCTGGTACCCCTCCTCCAGCACATCCGCGTCCGCCCCGATCATCAAATGGATCAACTGGCTCTTGTCCGCGTCGGACCGCGGCAAGGTAGCGACCTTGACCCCATTCTTCAGCACCGTGATGCGGTCCGACAGAGCCAGCACATCGTCCAGGAAATGGGAAATAAAGATGATCCCAACTCCCTGATCACGGAGGCGGGTAGTGAACTCGAACAGGCGCTCGCATTCCCGCGGCGAAAGGGCGGACGTCGGCTCATCCATGAGAATGATCCGCGCGCCAGAATAGACCACGCGGGCAATCTCCACCATTTGCTGGACGCCGAGGGGGAAGGATCCGAGGGGGCGATGAACATTAACGTGGATGCCGAGGTCACTCAGGTGGCGAGCCGCCTCGCGATACATGCGGCCCCACTTGACCACCCCGGTCGCCGCGATTGGTTGCACCCCAAGAAAGATGTTCTCGGCCACGCTCAACTGGCGGATCACGCTGAGCTCCTGGTAGATCACCCCCAGGCCGGCTGCCTTCGCGTCGGCCGCCGATTTGAAACGAACCGGCCGCCCGTTCACCAGCATGGAGCCCTCATAGTCCCCATGGACCCCGGCGAAGATCTTGATCAGGGTGCTCTTCCCAGCCCCGTTCTCTCCCACGAGACCATGAATCTCCCCCTGGCACAGATCAAAGCTGACCCCTTTGAGGGCCACCGTGCCGCCAAAGCGTTTGGTGATCTCGCGCAACTCCAGAACGGGTGGTTCTTGCTTCACTGGCCCTCCCGGGCGCCACTGATCATCCTCCGCCTTGGCGGCGCGGTACGCGCACATCTTTCAGGGAAGAGACCGGGCGGTTCCCCGTCCGGTCTCTTCCCTTGGTCAACGCGGCTACATGAGGAAATGCCGCTCCATCCAGAGCATGCCCGGTGCGTTCGCCGGGGTGA
>DATBTL010000635.1:0-1916 GCA_036559345.1 Chloroflexota bacterium
TTGGCGAAGGCGGCCAACCTCGTAGGGTCGAACAGCGGATAGTCGCGGGCGATCAGCACCATTGGGCCGGGCAGCACGACCACGCCCGCCCCGTCCGCGAAGCGCAGCGGCCCGTGGGCGGTCCGGATGGCCGCGGCGGACACTACGCGGAAGCCCTTCAGAAGGGCACCGGCATCGTAGGGGAGCGGTGGGGTAGGGCGCGGGGCCAGGGCGCCCACGACCCATTGGGCCACCAGGCCCGCGTGGCGCTCCGCCAGTGCCGCATGCTCGGTGAGCGGGCCGCCTGGATACGCGGCTTCGGCCTGCTTGATCGCGGTAACAACCGGTTCGCTCACGAATATGTCGCGCCAACCAGTACTTGACGCAGATCCGCCATCAGTTGTAGGGCATCCCTTGTGGATGCCCTGGGCCGCCTGCACGAGGGCACCCATCACCACACCCAGAGGGTACCCGGTACCCGGTGCCCCTACTCAGAAGCCGCATTTGTGGGAATATCATCTTACAGATCCTCCAGTAGATGTTGGTAGGCCAGGCGCGAGACCTCACCCACGGTCAGCATGGCGGGGTTTTCCGGGGTCCAGAGTCTGGCATCCTCCACCTCGTTGGTGAATACGCTGACAATGTACTGGCGAGGCCCCTTGGCGGTACGGGCGGTAATCAGCCCCACGTCGTTGCGGACCCCATTCACGGCCCCGCTTTTGCTTGCCAGCACCACCGGTGATTGCCGCCTCCCATCCTCCTCGCTCAGGTCGTCCACCGGCAGATAGCGAGCCAGGTCCATGAACTGCTGCCGGCTCAGAATACCGAGCATCTGGGTCGACGCCTCGGGGTCCGCCACCGTACCGTTCCAGAGCAACTCGAACAACCGCAGCATGTCGGCCGGCGTGGTCTCGGAGCGATCCCGGCTCTCCCGATCCCCCGCCATGGCGCCCGCCACCCGTGTTTTTTCCAGCCCGAGACTCCGCATCCTGGCGTTAACCGCCGGGGCGCCGACCAGACGGACCAGCATGGCGGTGGCCGTGTTATCGCTGACCACGATCATCAACTCGGCGAGATCCTGGATCGTCAGGGTGATGCCGGGTTTTAGCGCCGCGAGGATACCGGATCCCTCACGGCGGTCCTCGTCGGTCACGGCCAACCGGCTATTGAGGTCCAGCCTCCCCTCGGCCGCCTGCCAAAAAACCTCGGCCAGGATCGGCACCTTGATCACGCTGGCCGGATAAAAAGCTTCATTGGCCCGTAGCCGATAGTCTGGTCCATCCGGTAGGTAGCGGATCGCTACTCCGAGGCGGCCGGAGATACGCGTGGCCACCTCGGTCAGCGCCGCTTGAAGGTCCGTGGCTACGCCCGCGGAGGTGGGGCTTGCTCCGGCGTCCGCGCGTCTTGCCGGGTCCGCTCCGCCTCGGCGCGCTCCCGCGCCTCCCGCTGGCGCCGGCGGCGAATGCGAAGGAGGGCCGCCGCGCCCAGGCCGATAGCCACGACCTCATTCAGTCCAATTGGAGACTTCTCGCCCATCTTCATGCTCCTTGGCCCCGAATTTTACCGTTCAGAGGCTCTACTCGCTGTCTCTCAGTGTATGGGAAAGAACCGTTCCCGTCAGGCTGGCTGCATTCTCAGTCGCCATTGGGCGTCCAGGGTAGGCGGCTATAGGGACTGTGCGGTCCCTTTTGGCTGGAGGGCTGAGGCGCCGCCGCGTCCAGGTAGGCGGGGCGGCCCCGGCCCGGTTGCTCCTCCACCGCGGGATGCGCGCGGGTAGGGCGGCGCTGGATCGCCAGGCCGGCGGCCAGGAGCCCGAGCCCCAGAAGGTAGCCGCCCACCACATCGGAGGGCCAATGCCACGCGTACAGCACGACCGCCAGGCCAAGGGTACTGAGAGGCGCCAGAAGCAAGGTGGCGAGCAAGGCACCCAGGCTGCT
>DATBTL010000636.1:0-3667 GCA_036559345.1 Chloroflexota bacterium
CCACCATATCCTCCCGGTAAGGAATGGTGTAGGATTGGGTGCGAGGCTTGGCGTCCTGCTCCGGGGAGTAGCGCGCGGCGGTGATGGTGATCGTGCGTTCGGAAACCAACCGAACGTCCCTCCTTCGCGGACGCATGGCCAAACGGTTCGTCACATCCTCTCTATTCTCAGGCTACCATGGTTGGAATAAGAAGGCCGGGCCCGCAATCTACTTTCCTATGGGTTGGGTCAGGCGGGTGCGGTAAAGCTGCCAGGGCTGTTCGTGGTGCCGCGAAACTCTGGCGCGCGTTCCTGCTTTGCCTCGGCCAGGGCACGCCGTACCCCGCCGGCATCCAGATCTTTGGTATAGACGGGGGTGCCGGGTTGCTGCCGCCAGGACTCGTCGAGGCCGCCCGCATCGACCCCATCAAAGCCGAGTTGGTCGATCAGCCGCAACACGACCGCCTTGACCGCCGGATCATCGCCCGCCACGGGCAGCGCGATCCGCCCCGGCGTGCCGGCGGGCTTGCCCAGTTCCAGCAAGTGCTGTGAATAGATGTTATTGAACGCCTTGACTACGGGGCGGCCCAACTGCCGCTCAACCCATCGGCTTTCGGTCATGCCGGCCTCAAGCGGCTCGATCCGCCCATCACGCTGTCGCGGATAGTAGTTACCGGTATCCACGATCACCACGTTTTTGGCCGCTCCGTCGAACAAGCCAGGCGGTAGACTCGGCACGTTCTTCTCGGGAATGGTTACGACGACAAGCTCCGCGCCGCGCGCCGCTTCAGTCACGGGGACCACGGTCGCGCCGGTCTCCGTGGCCAGATCCCGCAGCGTCTCGGGTCCGCGCGAGTTAGCCACGGCAACCTCGTGCCCTAGCGCGGTGAAGCGCCTGGTGAGGGTGCCTCCAATATTGCCCGCGCCGATGATACCAATTTTCATCGCTGCTCCTCCCAGATGGGGCGCCCCATCAAGGCACCCCTGATGTGCGAATTCTCCCTGTTCGGATCATACCATCGCTGCCTTTAGGCGGCATGGGCAACGCTCCGATCGCGCATAGTTGACAGTCACGCTCTTGGCCAGATTCCTCGGCATGTCGGGGTTGAGGCCGCGGGCCAGGGCCAGGTAGTAGGCGAGAATCTACATCGGGATCAGGGTGAGGAGCGGCGAGAGACCACCGCCATCGGGGACGGACAAGAATTCGTCGAAGAGGTCGCTATACAAGTTCCAGCGCGAGGGTAACGGCATCTTCCATGGTCATGCCCTGGCCCCGCGCCCACGCGGCGGCGAATGCCGCATCGCCCAACCTGGCCCGAGTGGCATCGAGGTCGCGTTCATATGTCGCCTGGAGGATGGGCCAGCGCGGCATGCCTCGGTCGTCCCGCACGGCCCGCGCGGCGCCGAACAGCCGGGCCGCGCCTTCCGCGCGGTGGCCTCCCTCCAGCCCCGCCAGTTCCTCAAGGTCGCTTACCAGGACACAGAACGGGCCGCTGGCCCGAGACAGAGTGAGACTTTCCCCCAGTGCCGCGCGGGCGTCATCGATCCTCCCTTCCGCGCGGGCCAATCGGGCCACGTTTCCCAATACTTCAGCTACGCCCGAGCGATTCCCCATCTCCTGATGTCGCCGCACGCTGTCGGCCAGAAGCTCACCCGCGCGCCGGAGGTCTCCTTGCATCCAGGCAGCCAGTCCCAGATTATTGATCGCGAAGCTCTCCATGGCCGGGGCACCGATCGCTCGAGTGAGAATCAGGCTCTCCTCGCAGTAACTCACCACGCTAGCGGCATCGCCACGCTCACGCGCGATATCGGCCAGGCCGAGGAGAGCCAGGAAAGCGGTCACCGTCTCGCGTTGGCCACCGTTCCCCCGCTCCAGGGTCAGGAGTTCCTCGAATCGCGCCCGAGCCCGCTCGTACTCCCCCTGTTCCCGCGCGACGTGGCCCAATAGATGTAGAAATGTCCCAAGATAGTCGGGGAGATGCTCAGCCTGGCATAGGGCGAGTCCTTCCTCCAGTAGTTCCCCGGCCTGACTATACTCACCAAGGATCCACTTAGTCGCGCCTAGCTTACCAAGGGCGCGGACCCTCAGGGCTGAGGGAATCCGATCCCGATGCATTGCCAGCAGGCTCGCGAGCCGCTCTTCCAAATCCCTTGACTTGTGAAAATCGCCACGGAGGGACCAGAGGCCCACAAACGACACGATAAGCCACATTTCCAGTTCGACTTCATCCTGGTCGCGGGCCCACCGGGTCGCCGCCCGAAGATTGTCCTGCTCGCGTTCCGCCCACGACCGCCATGCCCACATGGTCGTGGGCCCTGAGATCGGCAGGGCTGACGACTCCTGGACCAGGTCCACGTAGTAGATCGCGTGGCGACGACGCACGGTCTCGCCCTCACCGCTGGCCTCCAGGCATTCCAGACCATACTCGCGGATGGTCTCCAGCATCCGGTACCGGGTCTCCCCTTCCTCTGGTGTTTCAGCAACTACCAGGCTCTTGTCCAGCAGAGAGCCCAGAGTGTCCAGGGTTCCGCCAGTCGCCGGCCCACTGATTGCCTCCGCCGCCCCAAGACTCCAGCCGCCGGAAAATACCGCCAGGGAACGGAAAAGAATCCATTCTGGCTCGGTCAGCAGATCGTGACTCCAGGCAATGGTCGCGCGCAGGGTGCGCTGCCGATCCGGCAGATCGCGAGGACCGCCGGTAAGGAGCGCGAGCCGCTGATCGAGTCGGGCAAGTAGAGCATCCGGAGCCAACAGCTTGACCCGTGCCGCTGCCAGTTCGATGGCCAGAGGCAGCCCGTCGACGCGCCGGCAGATTTCCACTATCGCCTGCCCATTCGTCGCCGACAGAGCGAAGTCCGGCTGTACCAACCGCGCCCGCTGCGCGAACAGGGTCACGGAAGGCCATCGCTCCAGTTCCTCCAGACTACCTATACTGGGATCCTCCGAAGCTGGAACCGCTAGCGGCGGCACGGCGTACTCCTGTTCCCCGGATAGATGAAGGCTCGCGCGGCTGGTCACCAGAATCGTAAGGGTTGGGCAGCCCGTGAGCAGTTCGGACAGAAGAGGAGCGGCCGGCTCGATCTGCTCGAAGTTGTCGAGGAGGAGCAGCATACGTTTAGGGTGCGCGAACGCCATCAGCGCCGACCGGAGTGACTGTCCGGGGCCGTGATGAATCCCGAGCACCGCCGCGATGGTTGGCGCGAGTAATGACGGATCGGACACGGCCGCAAGCGGAACAAATTCCACGCCGTCCGGGAACGAGGCAGTCACAGCCGCTGCCAGACGCACCGCCAGCCGGGTCTTACCGGTTCCGCCCGGTCCGGTCAGGGTCAGCAGACGAGTCTGTCCCAGAAGGCGGGTCAGATCTGCCAACTCCCGTTCGCGCCCCACGAAGCTGGTCGTGGGGGTGGGCAGGTTCGTCAGCGGCCCTTCAGGAAAGGACGCCGGCCGACTACTGGCTGATGATCTGGCGGAGCCGGCAGTCCGAGAAGCCTGACCAGTGGTAGGGTGACGTGGAGCGGGGCCGGCAGCGGCCAGGAATGGGGCGCGGTGAGCGTTCAGTCGCGACGCCGGGAGATGGGGCACCCACAATGAGCGCGGAACGATCGACAACCTTTGGCGAGCTGCTTGGGCGGTATCGGCGCGCGGCAGGTCTGACTCAGGAGGCGCTGGCCGAACGGGCCGGGC
>DATBTL010000637.1:0-3114 GCA_036559345.1 Chloroflexota bacterium
CCTGGCCATGGCCTCGGCCCGGCCGCGCTCCACGTCGCAGAGCACCACCACCTCGCACCGCGGGTCGCGTTGCCATCCGGGGATGTGGGCGCCGCGCGCCCAGGCGCCCGCCCCAAGGACGGCGACCCGAAGCTTGTTCTCACTCATGTGGCTCTACTTTCTTTGTTGGCACTGAGACAGGATACAACGGATGCGCCTCGCGTTTGAGGAGGGGATGCCGAGCTGCTTCACGGCCACGGCCCAGGTCATTCGACTTCCACTGGTTGGCTGGGCTGACGGAAGCCCTGGCGGCGGGACACCGCCGCCGCCGCCGCGACGACGGCCGCGATGAGCTCGGGCAGCGTATCGGCGCTCACTCTGAACGATGGTCCCGAGACGCTGATCGCCGCGATCACCCGTCCCGCCGCGTCGCGAATGGGCGCCGCGATGCATTTGACCCCATAGGACCGCTCCTCATTGTCGATGGCATAGCCGCGCCGGCGCACAGTGCTTAACTCCGCGAGGAGCGTCTCGAGTGAGGTATGGGTGTGTTCGGTCAATCCAGGCATGCCGGTCTTGCCGAGAAGGGCCGCCACCTCCGCGTCCGGACGATCCGCCAGCATTACTTTGCCCAGGGCGGTGCAGTGGGTGGGATGCCGGGTGCCGATCTGCGATTGGATCCCGATCTCGCGTTGCGCATGCTCAATGGCTACATAGACTACCTCGCCGTGGCTGAACACTCCCAGGCTGGCGGTCTCCCGGCACTCGGCGGCGAGTTCCTCCAGGGCCCGGCGGGCGGCCTGCGGGAAGTCGAGTTTGGATAGGAAGGCCGAGCCCACCTCGAAGGCTTTGATCCCCAGCGTATAGCTTCCGTCCTCCTCCTGTTCGAGAAATTCCGCCGCCCGCAGGGTTTCCAGGAGGCGATACAGCGTCCCTTTCGGCACATTCACCAAGGTGGCCAGTTCCGCGAGGGAATGGCGGGAGGTCTCAGGGGTAAAGCAGGCCAGAACGGCTAATCCCCTGGTCAGGGCACGCACCTGATAGTTGGTACTCGCGGACTCGTCAACCACGTTGTGACTCCTCCCATAAGGCTAATACAGCAGTGTATAGTTGAGGACATTGCGCAACGGCTGTCCTTCGAGATAGCGCCGCAGATTATCGCAAAAGAGTTCCGTGATCTTCCCGTTTTCGCTTTTGGTGGTGCTCGCCGAATGGGGGCTGATCAAGACGTTCGGCATATCCCACAGCGGGTTATCCGGGGCCGGCGGCTCTTGCGCGGCCACGTCCAGGGCGGCGCCCGCGAGCTTGCCGGCCTGTAAGGCGGCGATCAGGGCCGGTTCGTCGACGATGGCACCGCGCGCCAGGTTGATCAGTACGGCCCGGGATCCGAGCCTCGCCAGGCGATCTGCGTTGATCAGCCCCTCGGTCTCCGGCGTATGAGGACAACTCAGGACCAGGAAATCCAGCTCGCCCAGCAGGCCATCCAGGTCGGCCATGGGAACCAAGCGGTCCAGGTGCAATTCCTCGGCCGTGCGGGCTCCAACCGAGCGTACCGTGCCGACCACGTACGCATCCAGGCCGCGCGCCACGCGCGCCACCTCGCTGCCAATTCGGCCCACGCCGACGATCCCCACCACCTTGCCCGCCAGATCCTCGCCGGCGAAGCGCGCCCACCGGTGCGCCCTCTGATCGGCAAGCATCCCAAAGGCGCCCTTGCCGAACATAAGCATCGCCATCAAGGTGAATTCCGCCAGGGGGCGCGCGTGTACACCGCTCGCGGTGGTGACCATGATCGGGCTGCCGCCCAGGCCGATCCGGGTCGCGAACTGGCCAACCCCGGCGCTGGTGGCCTGGATCCAGCGCAGATGGGGCAGCGCGGTCAGCTCCCCCCAGAGAGGGCGCGGGCCGAAATCGAAGAGCACCTCGGCGGTGTCGAGCAACGAACGCCAGGCGGCCGCCTCCTCGGGATCTTGAGGATTGGGCGCGGCATGGTCGGCGGGGTAGCGCATGACCGGAATCAGGTCGGACGGGTAGACCACGTCCAGGCGTGAATCGACGGCGGCAATCCGCCCGACGAACTCCGCCTCTAACGGGCTGGTGATCAAGACGCGGACCGGTGCTCGATCCATCCTACCCTCCCTCACCCCTCGCGCCTGCCCATCAGGGTCGGAGACCAAAACGCCCGGCGCCGGAGCCGCCATCCACGGCAAGCACGGCGCCGCTGATGTGTCCCGCGGCTTCGGAAAGGAGGAACAGCACCGCGTTGGCAATATCGGTCGGCCGCCCGGCCACCCCCAGGGGAATGCTGCTCACCAGCCGCGCCCGCAGTTCATCGCTCGCCCGATCCGGGAACGCCTCGGTCCAGCCTCGGACATCGATATAGCCGGGCGCCACCACGTTGACATTGATCCCATGCGGCCCGAGCTCCATGGCCAGCGTACAGGAGAGCGTTTCAATCGCGGACTTGGACGCGGCGTAGGCGGCGCCGGCGGGGCGGGGACTCCGCGCGGAGCCGGTGGTGATATTGACGATCTTGCCGCCCCCGCCCCGCGCCAACCGATGACGGGCGAATGCCTGGCAGCAGAGAAAGGTGCCGGAGGCGTTCACCTCGAATACCTGGCGCCACTCCTCGACCGGCATGTCTACGACCAGGGCGTTCGGGTAGGCCGCCGCGTCGTTCACCAGCAGATCGACCGTCCCCCAGCGGGCAAGTACCGCCTCAAAGGCCTTCCGCACCGTCTCCGGGTCGGCGACGTCGCCAACAACCGTCAGCACCCGGTCGTCATCGGCGAAGATCGAGGACGCCTGCAAATCCAGGATCCCGACGCGAGCGCCTTCGCTCACCAGGCCCTGAGTAATCGCCCGTCCCAACCCATTGGAGCCTCCCGTAACCAGCGCCACTTTGGTCGCGAAGCGATCGTCCACTTGACCCCCTGTACCGGCAAAAACATGAATCCCGATTTCATTGCTGCTAATCCTACAGATCGCGGAAAGCGGCGTCAAGCGGCACGGATCTTGGGAGCGCGAGCATCCGTGGTCGAGGCCGCGTTAGAGGGGCGCGGGTCTCCAGGCCCGCCGTGTCCGCCCGCCCACCCTCCTGAAGCACGGAAACACCGAGGGAATGGAAGACACAGA
>DATBTL010000638.1:0-4678 GCA_036559345.1 Chloroflexota bacterium
GACCGCTCGTCCTCGGCGATCGTCACCCCCTTGCCGGAGGCCAGACCATCGATCTTGATCACCACGGGGTATTCTTCGCGGCGCAGTGAACGGACATAGGCGCTTGCCTCTTCCGCCTGAGCGAATGCTTGATGCGCGGCGGTGGAGATGTGGTGCCGCACCATGAAGTCCTTGGCCCAGACCTTGCTGGTTTCCAGGCGGGCCGCCGCGCGGGTGGGACCGAAGATCCGCAGCCCTTGGGCGCGAAAGGCATCGACCACTCCGGCCGCCAACGCCGCTTCCGGTCCCACCACCGTCAGATCGATCGCCGCCTCGCTCGCCCAGGCCGCCAATTCGGCGGCCGCGGTGACCGGCAGATCGATGTTCGTCCCCATCTCGGCGGTCCCCGCGTTACCGGGCGCGGTGAAGATTTCCTGTACAGCGGGACTCTGGGCCAGCTTCCAGGCCAGGGCGTGCTCGCGTCCTCCCTGACCGATGATCAGCACCTTCATGCCAGCCCCACCACGCGCTTCCCGTCCCTCTGCTCGATCACCTGCCCCATGCGATAGGCCGCCGGAAGCTCGGCCAGGATCGCCGCCGCGTCGGCTGGGCCGCAGGCCAGCACCATCCCAATCCCCATATTGAAGGTCCGGTACAGTTCATCCCTGGCCAGGCCGTAGGTACCCAGTAAGGCGAAAATGGGCGGCAGTGGCCACTGCTCCGGATCAATCTGGGCCGCCAGACCGTCGGGAAGCATCCGGGGCAGGTTCCCCGGCAACCCACCGCCGGTAATATGGGCCAGTCCACGCACAATACCCCGATCCAGCAGAGGAATCAGGTCCGATAGGTAACAGCGGTGCTCGGCCAGGAGGGCCATGCGGACGGTCATGCCGCCGAATGGTTCGTCCAGCCGCGCGCCAAGGAGCCGGCGGGCCAGGCTAAAGCCATTGGTGTGGAGGCCGGCCGAGAGGAGGCCGATCAGGACATCGCCGGCCCGCACTCGGCTCCCATCCAGGAATCGGTCGGCCCGAACGGTACCAACCATGAAGCCGGCCACGTCGAAGGCGCCTTCCCGGTACACATCGGGCATCTCCGCCGTCTCCCCACCCACCAGGGCGCAGCCGGTGGCCGCGCAGGCGGCGCTCATCCCGGCCACCAGCGAGGCGGCCCGGTTGGGTTCCAGCCTGGCGAAGGCCAGGTAGTCGAGGAAGAAAAGCGGTCGGGCCCCACAGGTGAGAATATCGTTGACGCAGTGATGTACCAGATCGCGGCCCACCCCTGCCGCCTCCTCGTCGGTCCGTACCAGGCATACCTTGGTTCCCACCCCATCGGCGCTGCTAACCAATAGCTCCTGGCTTCCCGGTGACTGGACGGCAGCCCCAAAAGCGCCCAGCCGCGAGACCACCCCCGCCTGCTTGGTCGCCGCGATCGCGGGGCGCATCAGGGCCACCGCGCGCTCTCCGGCCTCGATATCCACGCCTGCCTCGGCATAGGTGTGGGGCACGACGGCGCCCCGCTCGGCTGGCCGCTCTGTATCGAGATCGCTCACCGGAGTTGCTCGGCTGGCATGCACCCGGCGCCTACGAGAGCGGGGGCGTCCTGATAGTCGTCCATCGGCATGGGTGGACGGCCATCCAGGCAGGCCCGACAGAATAGGTGGGCTGGGCGATCGATCCCCGCCTCCAGGCCGTCCAGACTCAGGTAGCCCAGGGAATCGGCGCCAATATATTGGCGGATCTCCTCCACGCTATGATGGGCGGCCAGCAGTTCCTCTGTCCTTCCGGTATCCATCCCCAAATGGCAGGGATGGCGATACGGCGGCGAGCCGATCCGCAGGTGGACCTCGGTTGCGCCCGCCCGCCGGAGCATCGCTACCAGCGGCTTACTGGTGGTGCCCCGCACGATGGAGTCCTCGATCACCACCAGCCGCCGGCCGGCAATCTCGTCGGTCAGCGGATTGTATTTGATCTGGCAGCCCCGATCGCGTTGGTTCTGGGTGGGGGAGATAAAGGTCCGCCCGATGTAGCGGTTCTTGACCAGTCCCTCGCAATAGGGGATGCCGGATTGCTGAGCGTAGCCCACCGCCATCGCCACCGCTGAATCGGGGACCGGAATCACCAGATCGGCATCGGCCGGCTGCTCGATCGCCAGTTGCCGGCCCAGCGCCACGCGGGCGCTGTAGACGCGGCGTCCGTCAATAATGCTGTCCGGGCGCGCGAAGTAGATAAACTCGAAGGAGCAGAGGCGGCGGGTCGGCTCGGCGAAGCGCATACTGGTCAGGCCATCCTGATCGATACGGATCATCTCGCCCGGCTCGACATCGCGCACCAGGGTAGCGCCAACCGTGTCCAGGGCGCAGGACTCCGAGGCCACCACCCAATCCTGGCCCAAACGGCCCAGGCAGAGCGGACGAACTCCCCAGGGGTCACGCGCGGCATAGAGCGCGGTGGGCGAGGCCATGACCAGGCTGAAGGCGCCGCTTAGCCGCGGCAACGCCTGAGCCAGTCTCTCATACCATGAGGCTCCCTCGCTGTGCGCGATCAGGTGGAGAATGACCTCGCTGTCGCTGCTGGCGGTCAACTCCACCCCGTCCGCCGTCAGTTCCGCCGCCAGGGCCCTGGCGTTGACCAGGTTGCCATTGTGAGCCAGAGCGAAGGCCGACCGCGATCCCTCCGGGCCGGCCTCGGCGGTGATCGTCATCGGTTGCGCGTTGCGGACGCTGCTTTCGCCCGTGGTCGCGTAACGGCAATGCCCCACCGCCAAAAAGCCCTGCAGTTGCCGCATGGCCGCCTCGTCGAACACCTGCGAGACCAGCCCCATCCCACGCTGCACCCGGAGGATCTGTCCATCGCCCACCACGATCCCGGCGCTTTCCTGCCCCCGATGTTGCAAGGCGTAGAGGCCGAAATAGGTGGCGCGGGCGACATCCTCGCTCGGCGCGTAGATCCCGAAGACCCCACATGCCTCGCGCGGGCGGTCTTCCTCGTCGTATCGCGGCAGGTATTTCATCTCGGGCTTCCCTTCCTCCGCGCCTGCCGGATCGGAAACGCGACCATGTTTAGCGAGCTTCTACGAGTGCGTGAGGCCGACGAGCGCCCCATCCCAGGCCGCGCGCACCGCGGTGAGGCTGAGCGCGAAGAGGTTTCCCCATGCCAGTTCTTCGCCTCCCACCACCCCCAGGCGACGCAGGGGCACGTCATGGTCCCGCGCCAGGGCTTCGAGGCCGGCCAGATCATTGGGCGCCAGGCTTACCACCACGCGCGCCGGCCCCTCGCCAAACAGCGTCTCGGCGGGATTCGGGTTCCCTGAATCTGGCGTCTCGATCACGGAGCCGATATCCCCGGCCAGGGCGCATTCGCTCACCGCTACCGTCAGCCCGCCATCGCTGCAATCGTGCGCGGAACGGAGCAGCCCGCCGGCGATCGCCGCGCGGAGGCACTCTTGCATCCGCCGCTCCATCTCCAGATCCAGAAGGGCTGGAGTGCCGCTGAGGCTGCCGGTCCGAATCCAGGCATGGATGCTGCCGCCAAGCGACACCTCGTCGCCGCCGAGCAGGTAGATCAGGTCGCCGCCAGCCACGAAGCCGGGAGTGAGGTGGTGGGCGACCTCGTCAATCCGGCCCGCCATCCCCACGATCGGAGTGGGATAAATCGCGGTCCCCAGGTTCTCGTTATACAGGCTTACGTTGCCGCTGACGATCGGCACCCCAAGCGCCTCGCAAGCGGCGGCCATCCCCGCCACTACCCGCCGCAGTTGGTAGGCCACGCCCGGCTTCTCGGGGTTGCCGAAATTCAGGCAATCGGTGGCGCACAGGGGCCGGGCCCCCACGCAACTCAGGTTGCGGGCGCTCTCGGCCACCGCCAGGGCCCCGCCCAGATACGGATCGAGGTAGCAGAGGCGGCTATTCCCATCCACGCTGATCGCCACCCCATCGCGCCGCCCCTTCAGGCGCAGTACCGCCGCGTCGGCGCCGGGACCGATCATCGTGTTGGTCCCCACCATGGAGTCGTACCGCTGCCAGATCGCTCCCTTATTGCCGATGTTCGGGTGGGCCAGCACCTCAAGCAGGGCCGCGCCCCAATCGGCCTCTGCCGGCAAGTCCGGAGTGGTCGCGCGGGCCCGCTGGACCTCGTCGTCCTCCTCCCCCACCAGTTCATAGGCGGGGCAGGCATCGGTGAACAGCCGCACCGGCACCTCGACCACGGCTCGCCCCTCCGCCAGCATGCGGACTACTCCATCGCCGGTGATCCGCCCGATCACCGCGTGCGGCAGTTCCCAGCGATCCAGCACCGCTTCGACCTCGGCCAAGCGGCCCGGCTCGACCGCCGCCAGCATCCGCTCCTGACTCTCGCTGAGCAGCAACTCGTAGGGGGTCATCGCGGGCGCGCGCCGGGGTACCCGATCCAGGTCAATGAAGATCCCCGAACCCGTTTTATCGGCCATCTCCACCGTGGAGCTGGTCAGCCCGGCCGCCCCCAGATCCTGCAAGCCCGCCAGCAGCCCGCGATCGCGCAACGCCAGACATGCCTCCATCAGCAGCTTCTCGGTCAACGGGTCGCCCACCTGCACGGCGGGGCGCCGCTCCTCGGAGCGTTCATCCAACTCTACCGAGGCGAAGCTCGCCCCATGGATGCCGTCGCGGCCCGTGGCGGCGCCAAAGAGCACCACCAGGTTACCGGGGGCGCCCCCATGGGCCCGC
>DATBTL010000639.1:0-3841 GCA_036559345.1 Chloroflexota bacterium
TGGAGGCGCACTTACATGGGCAGGCGCAGGTCATCATCTGTCCCAAGGAACTGGCCGAGTTCTATCGCGAACGGCTGGAGCAGCATGGATTGACCAGCACCATCGAGGCCGTGTGAACGAACTCCGCCTGGGGATGATCGGTTGCGGCCAGATCTCGGAGCGTTTCCTGGAGTGGGCGCGCATGCTGGCCGGGGTCCGGTTCGTGGCCACCTGTGCCGCCCACCTGGCCAGTGCCGAATACACCGCCCGCCGGTACGGGTGCCCGCGGTGGTACGACGACCATCGCGAACTGCTTGCCGACCCCGAGGTAGACGCGGTGGTGATCGCCACCCCCCATGCCCTCCATGCCGGCCAGGCGCTGGACAGTGTACGGTCCGGGAAGCACGTACTGGTCGAAAAGCCGATGGCCACGCGTTGGGACGAGGCGGTGGCGCTGGTCCAGGCGGCCGAAGCCGCGGGCGTGACCTTCTTTCCCCTGCCGTTCGTCGCCTATCCCGAGCATTTGCTGGCCCAACGCTTCCTCCGCGAGGAAGTAATCGGCAAGGTGGTGGCGGCCGAGGCGCACCTCAGCCTTCCCGGGCCGCCGCGCGCCAACTGGTATTACAGCGCCGAGGCGGAGGGCGGGGCGATGGTGGACTGCGCCGTCTACCCGCTCAGTGACCTCGCCTGTACCCTCGGACCGGCCGCCCGCCTGACCGCGCTCGCCAATACGCTGATCCCCAACCGGCGCACCGGGGATGGCGGGCGCGTGCACGGCGCGGTGGATGATAACGTCTCGCTCCTGCTGGAATATCCGACCGGCCAACAGGCGATCGTGCGTGCCTGTTGGGGACCGGCTTTCACGCGGAAAGCGACCATCCTGTATGGCCGACACGGGACGATTTTCCTCCGTGAGGGCGGGAAACGGGTAGTGGTTCAGAGCCAACTCAGTCCGGTAGTAGGCGGTGCTCCGATCCAGTTCCTCGGGCTTGACCATTGCTATGAGTTTATCCCGCGCCCCCTGGAACCAGAGGAAGAGATCCTTGGCCAGTTCGTCTCGGCCGTGCGGTCGGGACAGCCCGGGCCTTGCAACGGTCCGCAAGCCCTGCATGTGGTAGAGCAGATGATGCGGGGCTACGACTCCGCGCTCACCGGCCAGGCCCAGGATCTCATCACCACCTTCGATCTGAGTTGGGAGCGCCAGCCCGGGCTGCTCGACCTGTCGGGCCCCGCGTTCCTCTAGATCTGGGGATCCCCTATCACCGGATGATCAGCGCCTCATGGCCTGCGCCGACCCCGACATAGCGTACCGGCACCCCAATCAACTCCTCCAGTCGCAGGACGTAGCGGCGCGCCGCGTCCGGCAGATCCTCGAAGCGCCGCGCCGCGGTGGTGGGCATCTCCCACCCTGGCCACTCCTCCATGATCGGCCGGACCCGCGCCAGATTCCGTGTGGTGGGCATGTGAGTGATCACCTGGCCATCCAAGCTATAGGCGGTGCAAATGCGCAATACGGGGAACAGGTCGAGCGGATCGAGCTTCACGATTGCCATTGCCGTGCAGCCATTCAGTTCCGCCGCGAAGCGGGCCGCCACGGCGTCGAACCAGCCGCAGCGGCGGGGACGGCCAGTGGAGGCGCCGAACTCCTGGCCAATCTCGCGCAGCTGATCGCCGATTGCGTCGGTCAGTTCGGTGGGGAAAGGTCCCTCGCCTACCGAGGTGGTGTACGCCTTGAGCACTCCCACCACGTTCGTGATCGCCGCTGGAGGGACGCCGGCCCCTCCAGCCGCCCCGCCCGCGATGGCGGAGGACGAGGTGACATAGGGATAGATTCCCCAGTCGAGGTCGCGTTGCACGCCAAGCTGGCCTTCGAGGATGATGGATTTGTCGGCGCGCACCGCGTCCAGAACGAGGGAGGTAGTATCGACAATCCGGGCCCGAAGTTGCTCGCCCCACGCCCAGCACTGATCGACCAGCGCGTCCGAATCCAGCGGCTCGTGATCATAGAGGCGGGTGAGCACGCGATTCTTGTGCGCGATGATCCAGGGAAGCTCATCATGAAGAAAGCCAGGGTCAAGCAGATCGCCCATTCTCACCCCGATGCGGGCCACCTTGTCGGTATAGCAGGGGCCGATCCCGCGCTTGGTGGTACCCTGGACGCGGGCGCCACGCGCCGCCTCCTCCAGACCATCAATCAGCTTGTGGTACGGCATCACGACATGGGCGCGCTCAGATACCCTTAAACCGGCGGTATCAATCCCTTTCACCTGGAGATCGCCTAGCTCCTCCAGCAGGGAGCCAGGGTCAACGGCCGTACCCGGCCCCACGACGCAGGTGACTCGTGGATAGAAGATGCCCGAAGGGACCAGATGCAGAGCGAAATCGCCGAACTGGTTATGGATGCTATGTCCGGCGTTGGCGCCGCCGTTGTAGCGGATCACCATGTCGGCACTGGCCGCCAGATAATCGATCAGCTTGCCTTTTCCCTCGTCACCCCAATGACAGCCCACCACCGCTGTAACGCTCAGCGTCGTGCTCCTTTCCGCCCGGCGCCTACTACCCACGCCCACGAGCATCGATAGGGTACCCGGCAAAGGGGTAAGGACTCAAGCACGGGACACGCCCACCGACAACCCATGCATTACAGCGCTTGACGTACGAGCCCGGATCTCACCTGCTATGCTTGGACAGAAGCGGCCCTTGCCGACGCGGGATCTCCGGCCTGCTGACCGCGAGCTGCTTGCACCATAGTGCTCAAAGTCCTTCCAGGCGGGATTACACGACGCATTCGCCTTCGCGATCGTCGCCTGCATGGTCGCCGCATCCTGGTCACGAGGCGGTCGATTCGTCGTGGAGTGAGGATCTCCATCCGGTGGTTTGCCGGGTAGCGGCAAGTCCCACGGAAGCGGTGCATCGTAGCGCCCCGATGTAGCCATGGCCGCGTCCTATCGCGTCTGGCTTGATCGGCGTCAGGCCGCCACCTACGCCCGCGCCTGAGTACTCTCCACCAACGGCAACACCACATGCGAAGGATGTTCGCGATCGTGGAGGATCTGTTGATGGGCGACCGCCAGATCAGTGTCGACCCCAATGGGGTGGCCGGTATTTGGGTTCCGGTCCCACCGGGGAAAGTTACTTGAGGTGACCTGCAACCCGATGCGGTGCCCGGCCTGGAAGAGATTGCTGGTTGCCCAGAGGTCGATCTCATATTCGTAGGCGCGCCCCGGCTCGATCCGCGAAGGCGTATCACCCTGGGCGGCATCGCGGTAGCGAGCACGGATAATGCCGTCGGTCAGGTTGATCGAGCGTCCATCAGGGAAGACATCGGTGAGGCGGGCCACGAAATCAGTATCCGGCGCCGAGGAGATTGCCCAGAGGCGCACCGTGATCGGGCCGGTGACCTCGACATCATGCTCCAGGGGAGCGCTCCGGTACACCAGCACATCCGCCCGCGACTCGATCGCGCGCTGGTCATACGGACCGGGCGGGAACTCGGGAGTCATCAGGAGCGCCCCACCCCTCGTGGGCGTCGGATCGTCGGGATCATACTTGTACATGTCGGGCGCCTCGTGATCTGTGAGCTCGCGACTGAGCACCCCACTCGCGCGGAGATGCCAGTGGGAGGCTGCCGCTCGCGCCAGCGGCCACTCCTGCTCGTCTTGCCACTGGTTCGCACTCATCACGAATAACTTGATCGGCGGCTCCTCCATCATCCCCGTATCACGCCCCTTCAACCAGTGGTCGAACCAGCGGAGATGAAAACTGCCAAGATCGGTCCGCAAGTCGAGGAAAGAGCTCTGTGCGCCCAGGCCGAAATTCACCTCGCCAATCGGGTTAGTCAACCCAAGATGGGTCCAGGGAC
>DATBTL010000640.1:0-8163 GCA_036559345.1 Chloroflexota bacterium
GGCCGACATGCTGCGGTTGTTCGAGTTGCTCTGGAACGGTACGGTGGCGGATCCCGAGGCGTCGACCCAGATGCTCGGTATTCTGAGCCGGCAGCAGTTCATGGACCTGGCTCGCTATCTGCCGGTGAACGACCTGAGCGAGGAGGATGGGAGGCGGCAATCACCGCGTACGGCTACGGAATCATGAAAGCGGTGAGCCAGGGCGATACCGAGTCGCTGCGCCGAACCCTGGCCGACTTCACCCTGCCCAGCGTGGCGCCCGTCCCTACCCTCGACCCATCGTAGGGCGGGATCCGGGCCGCACAATGAACGCAATCGGACCGATCGGTCGGATCCGACCGATCGGTCCGATTGCGTTTGAGAAGCCCCAAGCAAGGGAGTTCCCGCCATGATGGGCGGAAGCTCCCTTGCTCTTGCTTAGCTGCTGGCGTTGGCGCCAACCGTCGTGGTGATTTGGGCCTGGGTGGGAAGCGGGATAAAGGAGGTGACGCCTCCGGTGAAGCCCTTCCCGGTCAGGTAGGGGGCAAGCGCCGCGCCCGCCTGGCCCACGGCGGTGAACGACACCACCTCGAGGGTCACGTTGTTCGCCGGATCGTCGCCGGCCACCACGCGGCCCAGGGCCCGGTGTTCGCTCTCGACGCCCAGGATCTGCCCGGCGAGTTGCGCCAGATCGGCGTGGCCCAGGGTGCCGAAGCTGCTCACCGCCGCCAGGTAGGCGCCGATAAAGGCCGTCTCCAGATGGTCGAGCACCCAGAGGAAGGTGCCGACCTGGCTCGTATAACCGATGCTCTGGAAGGTGGTGGCGGGGAAGTAGAAGCCCGTCTGGCTCGACATGGCTCCAGCCTTGGCCAGGGCCGCCGCGTGCTTGATCTCCGAGTCCAGAGCAGCCTGAAAGTAGCGTACGTTACCGGGATTCCCATTCGGCGGCATGCCGGGATTGTTGAGATCGGTCGAAGAGCCGCCCAGTTGGCTGTTGCTCATGATCGCCGGGGTGGTCAGCGCGGTGTAGTAGAACGTGGTGGCCAATTGCTCCGCCACCAAAGCGGTATTGATGATCGACTGCACGGTATCCGGGGTCGTGGCCGCCTGGCTGGCGGCGCGAACCGACGACACGGCGAAACCGCCTACACCCAACCCGGCACCCGCCGCCGCGACTTTCCTGATGAACGAGGCGCGGCTCGCCCGATCGCGAAAGGCCGAATCCATACCTTTCCCTCCTGTTGTCTAGAGAGTGTGTCCGGCGCCCAACGCGCCAGCCTGGAAGGTAATACGTTGGCCAAGAATTATCTTTAGCTGGTATCTCGCCATCGGCGATAGACCAGCATAGGGGAGGGTTTCGGCCGGCGTATGCTGCCTCGCGCAACTGGCCAGAAGGCGGCTCGGCCACGGGCTAGGAGCGTGGGTCGAGTGGCGCCCCCAACCCGTAGACGCGGACGCCCTCGGTCTTCCCTTTGACCGTAATCTCCCCGAGATCGCGCGGCGACACCTGGGCCGCCAATTCGGCGGGCAGGGCGGAGACCACGGCGGCACTGGCCGCGATGGCGAAGCCAACGTCCTTGGTCAAGCTTTCGAGGCGCGAGGCAGTGTTGACCGTGTCGCCGATCGCCGAATACTCGCGCTTCGCCGGAGCGCCAATCACCCCTACCGCCGCCGGCCCATGGTGTAACCCGATCCCGGTGGCAATTGGTTTGCCGCCTTCTCGGATCAATTCGTCGTTCAGAGCCCGCAGCCGCCCTTGCATGCCCAGGGCCGCCCGTACCGCGCGGGCAGGGGCATCCTCTTGATCCTCCGGGGCCCCAAACAGGGCCATGATTGCGTCTCCCACGTACTTGTCCACCGTGCCGCCCTGAGCCTGGATCTCCTCCACCATGGCGGTGAAATAGCGGGACAACAGCCTAACGATCCGCTGGGGAGCCATGCCCTCCGAGAGGCTGGTGAACCCGCGAATATCGGAAAAGAGCACGGTGATCTCGCGAAGCTCACCTTCGAGTCCGAAGGCGTCAGGATCATCCACGATCCGGGCGACCACGCTGGGGGCCACGTAGCGTCCGAACAGGGAGCGCACCTCCCGGTTGGCGCGCTCCTCCGTGGTATACCGGACCCCCAACACGGCCAACGGGGCCAGAACGGTGGCCAACAGGGAAGCGGCGACATCGATCCAAGTGGCCAGCGTGACAAAGGCCAGCCAGGCGCCGCCAAGGAGGGCCGCGATCAAGACGGCCGCGACCAGGAGCGAGGAGAACAGGCGGCCGCGGACCGCCCAGCCGGCGGCAAGAATCGCCAGGGGAAAGGTGATCGCGATCTGGAGCGGTGAACTCGGGCGTTGCAAGGGAGCCTGTTCGAGCATCGTATTCAGGGCGTTGGCGTTGTATTCCACCCCATACATCTTGTCTTGCACCGAGAGGGTGGATCCGGCGCCCGCGCTCGGCATCGGGGTGTCGAAGTAGTCCTTGTCGGTCGAAAGTGCATCGCCCACCAGAACGATCTTCCCCCCCAGCCCGCTCAACAAGCCAGGGCTTCCGTTCAACACATCGACCAACGAGTAATAGGGGAAGGGCTCGCCGATTGGGCCGGCGAAATTGACCAGGAAGGTGGGCTGATTCCCGGCCGGTTTGGCCCCGAGCAGGCGCGCGGCCTGGCGGGCAAAGGATGGCTCGAACTGGCCCGGCGCCCACTCCACGGTATTGCTGTAGGCGCGATAGCGGGCGTTGGGGTCGGCTCCCTCGGGAGGGGGAATATTCACGATCCCAATCGCCCGCGCGGCGGCGCCGATCGCGGAAGCGAGCGGGACCAGAGTGGCGGCGTTGGTAAAGGCGGTGGCACTCACCGCGACCTCTTGCGCCAGCACCACGTTCCCGGCCCGGCGGATCGCGGCCGCCAAGGTAGCGGTCCCCGCGGCAAGATCCGGGCTGTCGTCCTCGTAGAGCCGGTCAATCATGATTACACGCGCGCCAGCGTGGTGGAGGATATCCACCAAACGGCCGGTGGTAGCGCGGCTCCAGACACCGCCGAGCTGGGTGTAGCTATTCTGATCCCAGCCCACGATCACGATTGGGGCCCGCCTGGGATCCAGGCCCGCCAGGTGACGGAACTGAAAGAGTTGGCTCTCCCAGGCCAGGTTGGCCGGCTCGAAACTTCCCTCCCAGGAGGCCGCCGCGCAAGCCAGGAGCACCAGGAAAGCCGCCGCCGCCGCCGCGAATCGGGCCCGCCGCCGCGCCGCTCCCCGCGATCCCAGCCTGCGCCCGATCCGGCCGCGCATTTTTAGCCCCGCACCTCCAGGCCCTTCTGATTGCCGACGAATTGATTGTCATGGACGTGGTGGGCTGGATCCTTGGCTGGGATGCTGATCGCGGCGCTCGCGTTTTGCTGAAAGGTGTTAAAGGCAATCACCGGCTGGCCGCTATCCACGTAGATCCCATCGCCGATTGAGGAGGCAATCAGACAGTGGGTGATGGTGGGAGTGGCGCCATTGCTGGCCGAAACCTCAGCGCCAGAACTGCCGTTATAGCCGCCGTAGCTCACCTGCACGTAGTCCAGGACGCTGCCACTGGCGCTGGGACCGGAGAAATCCCAATAATCCCAGGCGCCGGGCGCCGGGTGCGCGTCCGCGCTGGTAATGATGATCGGCGCGTTGGCGCTCCCGCGGGCAAGCAGCGTTCCCCGCACGCTGAGCCAGGCACTGTCGGTCATCTGGATCAACGTGCCGGGCTGTACCGTGATCGTCACCCCGGCCGTGAGCGTCACTCCGCCGTCCAGCACGTAGGGGGCACCCTGCGCTTGCCAGGTGCCGCTATGGCTAATAGCAGTGCCCCGCACTCGGATTCCTGGCTGGTCGAGCGGGGTGGCGCTCTGGCTGATATTGGCCGCGTCGTCGGCTGGGGTCGAGATGCCGTAGCTCGCGTTTTGCTCGAACACGCAGTCGCGCACCACGGATCGGCTGCCGTCATCCAGATACAGCCCAACGCCGATCGACTGGCTGAATCCGCTGTCGCCGATTGTCGGGCTGGCTCCGTTGCTGGCCGAGACCTCGGCCCCAGAGCTACCGTTATAGCCGCCGTAGCTCACCTGCACGTAGTCCAGCCCGCCGCCGCTGGCGCTGGGACCGGAGAAATCCCAATAATCCCAGGCGCCTCGCGCGGGCTGCGGATCCTCGCTGGTGACAACGATGGGCGCGCTGGCGGTGCCTCCGGCCAGCAGCGTGCCGTGAATCTCAAACCAGGCGCTGTCATGCATCAGGATCACTGTCCCCGCATCAATCGAAAGAGTCGCGGCGGCGGCCAGGGTGACCCCACCGCCCAGGATGAATGGAGCCTGCTGCGCGTGCCAGGCGCCGCCGTGGCTGATCGTATCCCCGCGCACCTCGATCCCGGTCTGGCCGGTAGCCGTCGTTGTGCCGGTAATCAAGGTGGAATCATCGGCGGTGGTGGAGATAGCGTAGCCGGCGTTATTGGCGAAGGTGCAGTTTTTTACCACGGCGCGGTCTCCGGTGTCCAGATAGAGGCCGGCGCCAATCGATTGGGCAAACACGCTGTTGCTGATCGTCGGGCTGGCCCCGTTGCTGGCCGAAACCTCGGCCCCTGAGCTGCCGTTGTAGCCGCCGTAGAAGACCTCCGTATGATCGAGGATGCTGGCGTTGGCGCTGGGGCCGGTAAAGTCGAGGTAATCCCAGGCGCCGGGTTGCGGGGCGGGGTCGGAGCTGGTCACGATCACCGGCGCGCCCGCGGTGCCGTGAGTCAACAAACTGCCGGAGATGCTGAACCACGCGCTATCGTTCATCAGCAGCACGGTCCCTGCATCCACGTCCAGCCGGGCCCCCGCCGCGAGCTTCACCCCGCCGTCAAGCACCCAGGGCACATCCTGCCGGTGCCAGGTACCGCTGTGGGTCATGGTGGTGCCGCGGACCTGAATCCCCTGGTTTTGGTTGGCGCCCAGCCGGGAGCCGCTGATCAGGGCCGCGCTATCGGCGCCGGTGGAAACCGCGTAGTTCGTGTTGCCGGCGAATAGGCAGCCGCTGATTGTGGGAGTCGCGTCGTCATCGACATAGATCCCGTCGCCAATCGACTGGGCCGCCACGCAATTACTCACCGTGCCGCTCGCACCCTGGCTAAAGGAGAGTTCGGCCCCGGAGGTGCCGTTATAGCCGCCATAAAAGAAGTTGACATAGTTCAGTACGCTGCCGGCCGTGCCGGGACCGGAGAAGTCAAGGTAGTCCCAGGCCCCTGGCTGGGGGGATGGGTCGATACTGGTGAAGATGATCGGCGCGGCGGCTGTGCCCGCCGACCGCATCACTCCTTTGACACTGATCCAGCTACTATCGGTGAACGCCACCACCGTGCCCGGCTGAATCGTGACCGCGGTGCCCACGGGAACCGTCACTCCGCCATCCAGGCGTACCACGCCGGACCAAGTGGTGGATTCAAGGGCGCTGGTGATCGTCATGGTGGGAGTCGAAGCGATTGACGGCGACGCCACGGGAACCAGGGGAGGGACCGGCAGATTGAGTACAGGCGGCACCACCCCCGACGAGGTGCTATTGGGCAGGTTATGTAACCAGGAGAGGCGGCTGGCCAGATCCACCCGCACGGGCCGGCTTGGCGGCGCCGTTCCCGCGACCGTGGTCTGCTGGCCGGCCCCCACCAGCACGGCCTTCCCCTTGTTTTGCACTTGCACCCTCCCTTCCACCACGATCACCGTGGAGACATGGGAGGCGCGATTGTAGCGGACATCGAGGCGCGTGCCCTTGGTGGCGGCCACGGCGGAGCCAACCTGGATTTGGTGACTGGCGGCCCCATGTACTACTTCAAGAAAGACTTCGCCCTGATTGAGCCTGGTATGCAAGGGATCCTGGATCCGCACATCGGTTCCGGCATTGAGATCCACCAACGTCCCATCGCGGAGACCAAGCGAGGCGAATTGGCGGGCCGCGGTCACGGCGTCGTACTGGGCGAAGAGATCGGCGCCCACCTTCCCACCTACTGGTTTCTGTTTCGGGGCGAGAATCTTCACCCCTCCGGTGATCGCGGCTACCGTGGCGGGCGAGCCCGGCACGATGGGCAGCTTCAAGGTAATCGGGGCATATCCCTTATAGGTCGCGAGAAGGGTGGCCTTTCCCAGGCCCATGGCATGAACCATGAGGCTGACCGAGCCCTTATGCGTGGTCCCGATCCGTGGCGCGCCGGCCCCATTCACCGCGACCAGGGCGCCGGTCAGCCCCTTGCCCTTCGCGTCATTGACCGTGATCGCGAGGGCGACATCGCGGCCCACCTTGATCTGACCCGGTCGCACCTGGACCCGCAGGGCGTGGGGAGCGGCCCGCCGGGCGATCGCGGGGACCGGCGGGGCCGCCGCCTGTGCGAACTCGACGGGCAGGCAACCCGACAGGAACAGGACTGAAATGATGGTCCGGCTCAACCATATCCGCTGCAATCCCCGCATGTTCAATTCTCTTCTTCCTCTGTCGTGAGTTGGAGTTTGGACCGGAGTAGAGGTGGTCACCGTCATTGGCCGCTACCAGGGCGCGCATCATGAGCGGCGTGCGGTCTGGTCTGGAGATGAGGAGAGTGGGCATCGCCGTGAGGAACAGGTCTGGGAGCTTGGCCAGAGACTCCCCTCCAACCTACATTACGGATCATCCCCTGTCAAGCCCGAAAGAGTCCGAATTCTTGCCGCTTCCCTGGAAACTTCCGGCGGAGGACCAACCGTGGGCGCCCCTGTCCCACGGACTCAATGCCGTTCGGTATAGCCTCCAGCACGGTGCGGCGCGCTCGGCTACCGGCCACGCCCTATGGTCGCGCGATTCGATCCGGTATTATAGCGGGACATGGTAGGGCGGACAGGACGGAGGGACCGGTGGCGACCGGATCCGGCGCGGAAGGGAGGGTGACGATGCCGAGCGTGGGCGGCCAGGCTCCGGACACCCGCGCGGCGGAGGTGCTGGCCGGCGGGGACATCGAACATCATCCCTGGCCACCCGGCCGCGCCCCCGGCGATCGCTCTTGATGACCTAGCGCCCTGGCCCCTGGCGGAGGTGGTTCGCACCGCCGCGCCGTGCATCATCTCCGATCTCGATGCCTCACTCGGCCCTCTGCCGGTGGGAGCCTGGGAGCGGCCGCCGTCCCAGACCGTGATCCTGCCCAATCGGTGTGGGGACTACCTTCACCGTCACGGTGCCGACCAGCAGGGCCTACCGGCCGTCCGGGCGCATCGGCTCTAGCCGCGCGGCTACTTCGACCAACCAGCGAGCCGCGCCCTACGTGGAGGTGGCGCTGCGCTGGCTGCCACGCGCCGAGGCGAGCGAGCGTCCGATCGGGGTGGAGGAGGCCGCGCTACAGGTGCCTGAACCCAACGCCGATGCTGACGCCGCCCCGGCGCGCATCCTGCTGGCCGACGACAATGCCGACATGCGCGAGTATCTGAGCCGCCTGCTCGGTGGGCGCTACGAGATCAGGGCCGTGGCCGATGGCGAGGCGGCCTTGCCCATGGCGCGCGACTGGCTGCCGGATCTGGTGATCAGCGACGTGATGATGCCGGGTCTCGACGGCGTCGCCCTGCTGCGGGCTCTGCGCGCCGATCCGCTCACTCGCGCGGTGCCCGTGATCCTGCTCTCGGCGCGCGCCGGCAACGTGGTGGGACACATCCAGGGCACCGGCATCGGATTGGCCAGCGCGCGGGATCGTGGAACAGCACGGCGGGTCGCTCTCCGTGGAGAGCCAGGAAGGCCAGGGCTCGACTTTTACCATCCGGCTCCCGCTCACGGTGCCCGCGCCGTAACTCACCCCCATCGCGTCAACTACCTCCAGCACACCAGGTGCCCGGGCGGCCACGGCGGCGGCATTGTCCGCGTCGTCAAGCGATTGGATAACCCCGGAAAGGGTGACGACTCCTTGCCGAGAATGGACCGCCAACGGGAGCATGTCGGTCGAGGCATCCATGCGGAGGAGGCGACGAACAGGCGGGGCGATCTCATCATCACCAGGTTGCCGCGGACCGGGGTCCAGATCCCCGTCCTCGATCTCCCCCGGCATCTCGCCATTATCCTCGCCTCCTGGAAGGCAGGTGTTTGGCCGAGCGAACCTGGAAAACGCGATCAACGTTATGCAGACTTTCCTGGGAGCGCGAGCGTCTCGCTCGTCCTCGTGCATGGCGGCGACGGGGACGAGCGAG
>DATBTL010000641.1:0-2450 GCA_036559345.1 Chloroflexota bacterium
GGGGACTCCTGAATCACGGAAGCACGGAAGGAACGGAACACACAGATGACCGCCCTGGGAGAAGGGTGGGAATAGAGAGCGATTCGGAGAGTTGACCCCGCTACGCTGCCTGCGCGCTCTCACCGCCGCGCGGACCGGAGCCGCGTTCCGTGTTCTCCGTACCTTCCGTGCTTCCGTGATTCAGGAGGCCAAATCACCATTGCCCGTCGCGGAGTCGCGATCTGAACCACTGACACTACAGTCTGTATTAAGGAGATCCCGTGAAGCTCTTCTACAGCCCCGCCTACACCCTGGCCGGCTACAGCTTCGATACCACCCGCAAGTCGGGGTGGATCGCGGAGTCACTGGCGATCCGGCCAGTCCCAGGGATCGAGATCGAGGCACCTATCCCCGCCACCGAGGAGCAGGTACGGTGGATGCATGGGGCGGAGTACGTGGGGGCGGTGCGCACCGGAGAGCCGCGGAGTCTGGCGGAATCGCAGGACTTTACCTGGGATCCGGGGCTGTGGCCGATGGTGCTGGCCTCCACCGGCGGTGTCATGGCGGCGGCCCTGACTGCGATGCGCGACGGAGTGGCCGGCTCGCTCTCCAGCGGCCTGCATCACGCGCGTCGCGATGCCGGGGCCGGCTATTGCACCTTCAATGGACTGGCGATCGCCGCTCGCGCCGCCCTCGACGCCGCCGCTGAATCGGTGCTGATTCTCGACCTTGATGCTCATTGCGGCGGCGGGACTCATTCGCTCGTGGCGGACGATCCACGGATCTGGCACGCCGATGTCGCGGTCGATGCATACGACCGCTATCAGCCGGGCGACCGCTGCTCGCTCTCGCTGGTTGACCATGTGGATGACTATCTTCCCGAAGTCGAGAGATGCCTGGACGGACTGGAACGGCAAGCGCCGCGCTTCGGTCTTTGCCTCTATAACGCCGGCATGGATCCGTTCGCGGGGTGCGCTATTGGCGGGTTGCCAGGGATAACCCTTGATGTACTGCGGACCCGTGAGGAAATGGTGTTTGCCTGGTGCCGCCGACGGGAGATTCCCATGGCTTTCGTGCTGGCGGGCGGCTACATCGGTTCGCGACTGGATCAGGAGACGCTGGTCGAACTGCATCGGCTGACCGTGGCGGCGGCACTTGGCGGCGGAACGGCGGTTCGGACAGGTGACCCCAGCCTTTGGTGAACAACTCGAACTGGTACGGGATCCCGCCCAGCTCGGTTAGACCAACCCTTGTTCGCGGGCTAGGGTGACCGCGTGGGTCCGGTTGGCGGCATGCAGCTTGCCGAGAATATTGGAGACGTGGTTCTTCACCGTGCTCTCGGCCAGAAACAGCGCCGCTCCGATATCCCGGTTGCTCCGGCCCTCGGCGAGCAGGACCAGCACCTCTCGCTCCCGCTCCGTAAGGTCGTCAGCCTGGGATTGGGGCGGTTCCGGCGCGGCCGGTGATTGGCGGCCGCGCCGGCCAAACTCGATCAGGAGCTTGCTCGCTACCTGGGGCTGGATGAAGGACTCTCCGGCGTGCACCCGACGGATGACTTCAATCAACTCAGCCGCGGGCACGTCCTTGAGGAGATACCCCATCGCTCCGGCTTTGATCGCGTCGAATACATAATCGTCGTTGTCGAAGGTGGTCAGGACGATCACCCTCGTGTCGGGTCGGGCGGCGGTGATGAGCGCGGTCGCCTCGACCCCGCTTCGCCTGGGCATCTGAATGTCCATCAGAATGACATCCGGACTCAGTTCCAGGGCGCGCCGCACCGCTTCGTCGCCGTCCGCCGCCTCGCCCACCACCGTCATATCGGCTTGCAGGCTCAGGATGGTGCGGAGACCATCGCGCACGATTGTCTGGTCCTCGCAGAGAAGGATGTGGATTTCGCTCATGATTTGCCGCCCACGGTGGGTATCCTGGCGCGAAGCACCGTTCCGCCCACGGGGCCCGGACCCAGGGTCAACATCCCGCCCGCCGCCTCCACCCGCTCACGCATGCCGCGGACCCCAAAGCGCGCGGTCCCACCATTTTTCGCCGCTCCCAGGCCGATTCCATCGTCACTCACCTCCAGGATGACTGCGCCGTCGCGATTGGTCAGGGAGATCGTGGCGTTCCGGGCCCGCGCGTGTTTTGCCACGTTGGTCAGCGCCTCCTGCCCCACCCGAAACAGCGTCTCTTGCAGGCAGCGGTCACGGGCCGCGTCTTCGTCCACCAGACATGCGACCTTTGTGCCCGTCCTCCGGCCCATTTCGTGGGCCAGATTTGCGAGGGCGACGTTCAGCGATTGCTCCTCCAGGACCGCGGGCCGCATACCCGCTAAGGAGTGGCGCAAGTCGGTCATGGTGGAGCGCACCAGGGCGGCCGTCTCCTCCAGTTCCGTGTTGGCCCGTGACGTGTCCACCGCGTTGAGGAGCCGGGCCGCCTCCAGTTTGATCGCGATCGAGACCAGGGCATGGCCGAGG
>DATBTL010000642.1:0-5474 GCA_036559345.1 Chloroflexota bacterium
CTCTTCCAGCCGGGCGCCTACCTGCGGACCCATGCCGAGCACCTCAGACGCTGGCATGGAAGGGAGGACTGAAAAGGTGACGACTCGATCGCCGCTACCAGGGATTCGCATCGGCCATTGGCAGGATCTCGACGCGCTCACTGGTTGTACCGTATTGTTGCCGGAAGCGGGAAGCATGCGCGCGGGGGTCGCGGTGGGCGGCGGCGCCCCCGCGACCCGCGAGACCGATCTTCTGGTTCCCACCGCGACCGTACAGGAGATCCATGCGCTGCTCTTGACCGGAGGCAGTGCCTTTGGTTTGGATGCCGCCTCGGGAGTGATGCGATACCTGGCGGAACGGAATCTTGGCTTTGACACCCGAGTGGCCCGTGGACCGTCCACGTCTTCGGGAGCGGGTGGGCCGATCATCCCCGCCGGAGTGGTGCGGGTCCCGATTGTCCCGGCCGCCGCCCTGTTCGATGTCGATCTGGGCTCGCCCACTACCTATCCCGACGCGGCCTCCGGCTATGCGGCCTGCCTGGCGGCCAGCCCCGAGGAGACTCGGGAAGGGACGATAGGGGCCGGGACGGGCGCGGTGGTGGGACGGCTGCTCGGTGGTCTGGATGGGAGGACCAAGGGGGGCCTGGGGCTGACCTCCGCGCCCGAGGGCGCGCCCGCGCGGATTGGGGCCATCGCGGCGGTGAACGCGGTTGGCGACGTGGTGGATCGTGACGGGACGGTGATCGCGGGCGCGCGCCGGGACGGCGCATTCGTGGGATCGGGCGCCCTGCTCCGCGGCGGGGCTTCCTGGCCATCCGCGCCTTCCGAGCGATCCAACACCACCCTGGTCGCGGTGGTAACGAGCGTCAGGATGGACAAGCTGGCCCTGACCCGGCTGGCCCGCCAGGCGCACGACGGGCTGGCCCTGGCGATCAGCCCGGTGCATACGGCGTTCGACGGGGACATTGTCTTCGCCCTTTCCACCGGAGACGACGAGGCGGACCCCAACATGGTGTTGGCGCTCGCGGTGGAGTTGGTCGCCATGGCGATCCGCCGCGCCGTGCAAGCGGCGACCGGGGCGGGCGGCGTACCGGCGGTGAGCGAGCTGGGGGGCGGTGGATCGCCATGATGGCCGCCCCTCGGGCCACTTACTACACAGAACTATTCAATCCGTATCCATCAAACAACCACCAGATTGTAATTGTACGCCTTGCGCAATCGATTCTCTGGCACGATCTTCTTGCCCTCGAGTACATTCTAGAGACGGGTCCCTCGCGGCCCCTTTTTTCATGATGCGTCATTGCCTTACAGGGAGGGCCGCGTGCAAAGATGCGGATTGGGCGGCGGCACCAGCCTCCGGGGCATGCCACGCATCTTGAAGGCCCTGCATTATGGTGTTTACTGGGCACTCATCACGAGCCAGACGCGGTCGTTAGTTTACGTGCGCCTCCATTTGCACGCCAGGCGGACCCCCACAAAAGTACCTGGGATGTTCCGATTTCCTTTCGGTCAGATCCACTATGTGGATGCGGTGTCGCTCAGCCAGCAATATGATGACATTTTCGTCGGCCGAGGTTATGAGGTGCTGGGGCTAGACGGAGCAGTACGCATCATGGACTGTGGCGGGAACATAGGACTGAGTGCTATTTGGTTTAAGAGAAGATATCCTGGGGCCACGATTGTCGTTTTTGAAGCGGATCCAACTATTGCGCGGGTGCTCGAGCAGAACCTTCACAGGTGTGGCATCCAGCAGGTAACGGTAGTGCAAGCGGCGGTTGGGGCGCATGCTGGGACAGCTTCGTTCCTTCCAAATAATTCCGACGGTGGCTATGTCGTGACAGGATCCGGCCTTGCGGTGCCGGCAGTGCGCTTAGTCGATATGTTAGACGGGCCCATAGACATCCTCAAGATAGATATCGAAGGTAGCGAGTTCAGCCTCCTTATGGATCTTTGCTACAGTGGGCGCGCTTCGCTTGTAAAGCATATTATCTGTGAGATCCACGGCGGCACTAACGTTCAAAAGCAATTTGGTGAGGTCTGGGACGCGCTCACCCAGGCCGGCTTTTGCATTGCGGTTAGATCCGCGACTTCGGTCCCTGAAGGAGTGCAAGGTACCGGTTCCGATCCCACGCCATTCTCAGGGCTCGCAAGTGCTGGTTTCCAACTGAACCTCTACGCGTGGCGCCCGTCACGGGAGTAACCATGCACAATGGCTCTTGGGGTTGGTGAGCCACCGGTAGGAAAGGTGGCTATGAGGCGACCTCCCTTGCCCGGTCGGAGGCATCCTCACTCGCCAGGGCGATGGCCCGCTCCAGCCCAAGCGAGCGGCCAGCGGCCCAGAGGGCGGCGAATACCTTCTCCCCCAGGGAGGCACAGAGCGCGGCGACTGCCTGATCGGGCACATCACGGGGGGGCTGTAGGCGGGGGAAGCCGATCTCCTCGCGGAGGGCCTCGGCCGCCCCCAGAAGGCGGGCGGCGCGCTCGGTTTCCTGGCGCTTGACGGCCACCAGGGCAAGACCCTCCAGACATTCCACAATCCCGCGACGGTCTCCCTGATCGCGGCGTAGAGCCAGGCTCTGTTGATACAACACCACTCCCGGCTGATAATCCCGGAGTCCGATCGCCACCCGGCCCAGGTTCCCCAGCGAATTCGCGATGCCCCGCGTATCGCCCAGGGATTGCCGGAGGGCCAGGCTCTCCTCCAGCAGCGTACTGGCCCGCATATAGTCGGACTGGCAATAGGCGACCAGCCCGAGATTATTGAGCGAGATGGCCACCCCACGACTATCGCCCAGGGATCGCCTCAGGGCCAGGCTCTCCTCCAGCAGCGTACCGGCCAGCGCATAGTCGCCTTGGTCATCACGGGCGATACAGGCCAATTGGTTGAGTGCCCCGGCGATCCCAGGCGCGTCGGCCAGCGCGCGATAGAGGGTGAGGCTCTCCTCATGCGCAACCCGCGCCGCTTGGTGGTCGCCTTGCTGCTGGGCCACGCTCCCCAGATTATTCAGGGCCCCGGCCACCCCAGCCGGATCGCCAGCCATGCGCCAGAGAGCCAGGCTTTCTTCGTGCAAAGCGCGAGCCCGCCCGTAATCGCCTTGGTCGGCGGCCAACACTCCGGCCCCGTCCAGCGCGCGCGTCCTCGATTCCATGGGCCCGGCGTCGGGATCGGAGAGGGTCATTTCCAGCCAGCGTCGCCCCTCGTGAGGGAACCCGCGCATCCACCAGAAGCGCCACAGCGCCCCCGCCAAGCGCAAGGCGGCCGCCGGCCCGACACTGCGCTGCGTTTCCACGGCGGTGCTCCAGGAGAGCGCGGCCCGCAAGTTGTCGTGCTCCGCGGTCAGTCGATCGAGCCACCTCAACTGCTCCGGTCCCGCCAAGGCACGCGATCCCTCCTCGGCCAGGTTCAGGTACCAGGCAAGATGGCGCTCATGCGCATCGGGCGCCATGTTCGCCGCCATCAGCTTCTCATGAGCATACTGGCGCATGGTTTCTTGCAGCCAGTAGCGGGCCCCACCCTCCCGCTCATCCAATTCAACCAGCGACTTATCCACCAGCATGGAGAGGACATCAAGCACCTCCCAGTTACCCACCGGATCCCAGGCACAAATGGCCTCGGCCGCCTCCAGGGTCCATCCGCCCGCGAAGACCGAAAGGCGCCGAAGCAGCGCGCCCTCGGGGGGACTGAGCAGATCGTAACTCCAATCAAGGGCGGCGCGAAGCGTTTGATGGCGCGGCAGCGCGGTCCGCGGCCCTCCGGTCAATAATTGGAAGCATTGATCGAGGCGCGCGTCGATATTCTCCACCGAGAGGGAGCGGATTCGGGCCGCCGCCAACTCGATCGCCAGCGGCAGGCCATCCAGGCGGGCGCAGATCGAACCGACGGCCTGGGCATTCCGGTCGGTGAGCGTGAAGCCTGGACGGTGAGCCCGTGCCCGCTCCAGGAATAATTGCACCGCCTCGTACTGGTGGAGCTGGCTGGGTGAGGCTGGGACTCCCACGCGCGGCATGGACAATGGGAGCACTCGAAACGTGGTTTCGCCGGGAATGTCCAGACTTTCGCGACTGGTGGCCAGAATCCGTACCTGGTGGCACGCACGCAGAAGGGCCCCCGCTAACTCGGCGCAGTCCGCCAGCAAGTGCTCGCAATTATCGAGGACCAGCAATACGCGCAGCGGCGCCAGATGACGGATCAGGCCGTCCTGGAGCGGCTGATCGGGGGGTAAATCCGGCATCCCAACCGCACGGGCCACGCGCTCCAATACGCTGGCCGGATCGGTAAGAGCGGCAAGTTCCACCAGCCATACCCCATCAACAAAGCGGTCGAGCATGGTGGCGGCTACCTGGATGGCAAGCCGGGTCTTGCCGGAGCCGCCGATTCCGGTAAGGGTGAGCAGCCGAGTGCTGGAAAGCAACTCTCGCACGGCGGGCTGTTCGTGCCGACGACCAATAAAGCTCGTCATCGCCACCGGGAGATTGGTCAAGAGCGATGGCGATCCAGCCCGATCCGGGTTCTCCGACTTCACGGGACGAGACACGGCGTCGGGGCTGGCGGGCTGTTGGCTCGCCACTAATCTGGCACGCAGGCGCTCGATCGCCGCGGCCGGGCTGACTCCAAGTTCTTCGCGCAGCGCGGCGGCAAAGATGGCGTACACCCTCAAGGCGTCCGCCGTCTTGCCGCCCTCGGCGAGGGCCCGCATCAAGGTGTAGGCCGCTTCCTCGTGGCCGTGATCGGCCGTCAGTACCGCTTGCCAGGCAGCGATGCGATCTTCGCTCGGGCCAGTCTTACTCAGGATGCGCGCCCGGTGGAGCAGCACGGCAAGCTGCAGACGGGCAAGCTCCTCGGCACGGGGCAACACCCACTCCTCATACCGGTCATCGGGCAAGTATGGGCCGGTGTATAGCGCCAGGGCCAGTTTGCAATCGTGCGCATGCTCGGCGGTGAGCGCATGGGTAGCGGCGGCGGTGAAGCGGGCCGCGTCCAGCCAATCCGTGGGGTAAGCGAGCGTACCCAAGGGATCCTGGCCAAGCACGGGAACCAGGATCAGATGGCTGTCCTGAGTGACGACGAAGCTTTCCTTGACTCCCGAAGGATCCAGAATGCCGCGCAATTGGTGCAAGGTAAAGCGGAGATTGCTGTCCGCGAGCTCGGGCTCGCTATCCGGCCACAACAACTCCGCCACTTGTTCGCGATGCGTACGATACTCGGGACAGCTCAGCAGGGCCTTAAACAGGGCCGCCGCTTTTCGGCGGCGCCAGGCGCCCGCGGTGATCAGCAGCCCGTCGCGCCACACGGCGAACGTGCCAAGGGTTTGTACCCGGAGAGTCGGCACTCCCCCCGATCGCCGCCCAGGCCGCTCACCTACGGCTGAGGTCGGAGTCTCGTTACCTTCTACAGCCTGGATCGGCGTCGGAGGGTCTACCGGCATGTCCGGCGGGGGCTGCTTCCCAAAATAATGGGAACGTAGCCGTCCTTCCTGGCGCCAGTAGGCATACCA
>DATBTL010000643.1:0-3417 GCA_036559345.1 Chloroflexota bacterium
TGTAGGTGCCCACCGGCTTGGCGGTGAGCAGCAGGACCACGCTGTACAGCGCCCATTGGATCAGGGCGCTGCCGGTCAGCCAGTCAGGCATGGTTAGAACACCTCCGGGCGCAGCAGCGCGATGAACAAGTAGATCAGGACTAACAACGAGACGATCGTAAGCAGAATATTCTCGATCATCGCTTGCCCCCCATAAGACGATCACAGCCGGAAGCGAACAACACATTCCCGGCGAAGAACAGGACGGTCACGATCACCAGCCACAGGTCAAACAGCGTCATAACCCCTCCCTTTAAGGCGCTCCGCGGATCCAGCGCCCCTCATCGCCACTTCCTTCTCCTGCCTACTCGACCGCCGGCGTCGCTTCAGGCCAGCCGAGATACTGCCGCGTCATGCGCAGCAGGGAATCCATGGGGAAGGGCTTCTCCAACACGCCGACGCAGTCCATCTCAGCCACCAGGCGCGGGTTCGGACGCAGCGCCGACATCACGATGATCGGCACTGGTCGCCGCTGATCGACACGCAGAGCGCGCACGATCTCCCAGCCCGAGCCATCGGGCAGCGAAATGTCTAGCAACACCAACTCCGGCCGCTCGCGAGCGATGATTTCTCTCGCTTGCTCCACCGTTGCCGCGACATGCGTTGGATAGCCGTGCGCGGCGAGGTTACGCGCGATGGCGCGCGAGAGCGTGAGGTCATCCTCAATAAGCAGAATCGACCCGGCCATGTTGCTGCTTCCCTCCGCGCGTTTCTTCCCTTTTCAGGGTAGGCGCGCCCAGGGCGGAGGGGAATCAACAGGCCATAAATAAGGAGGGCGGGGGCGTAAACAGATCGTTAACGACCTTGAGGCGCCGCTACCACGGAAGTGTAGGCTACGGGCGGCTCGAAATCCCGCGGAAATCGCGCACGCTGAAAGTACTCCTAGCCGAGGGCAGCGCTGCTACTTACTCTTGTAAATCCGGTGCGTACCGATGCGTCGCCAAATGACATGGCGTTTCCCAGGGATCGGCGACGGCCCGTAGGAAAAGGTAGCGCGCCCATCGTTGCCGTCCCAGGTCATTTCCCATAGTCCCTGTTGACCCTTCATTGGATGCACACGAAGACTTCCCCGAAATTCTCCGGTGTCCGCGTCTTCAATGAAGTCCCGAAGCGCCTTGCGGAACAAACGCTTCTCTTCCCGGTTCAGGCCATTGAATTCCCGTATAAACCGCTCATCCTCTTCGTGCGTCGGCATTGCGGCCTATTAGCCCGACCGAGCCGCCAGGGAGGCGAGAAAATCTTCATCGCTTGCATGGATGATGCTACGGCCAGCGGCCTGATTTGCATCAACTTCCCGTTCCCCTGCCTGCCACTCTTCCGTCCAGAACCACGCCTGATCAGGATTAATGTCGACCATGATGAGATAGCCCGTCCGTCGAAGCGCGCTCACCATGATGGTCTCGTCCTGGTATTTGGCCTGGATCTCAGGAGATGCAGTGGCAATTGTATCGGCATACTTGTCCGCTTCACGGATAAGGTTGGCCACGATAGTGATAGATTCGTCATCCGCGGGCGGATGCACGCCTTGGCGTATATGCTCGATCACGCGCGCCGCCACGATCATGAACGGCTCGGTCGCGGTAGCGACTCGCTTCTTCGCTTCGGGAACAGTCAGGGTTGTCATGGGAGTTCCTCTTGGAGGCTAATAGTCAGCGAAGATGTCCGCGATGGGGTGGCGAAAGCCCGGCACGACATCCTCGCCGTCGAGCGAGTCATCAGCGCGGAGCGTGGAGGAGGGGCGCCGATCTCCAGGGCGCCAGACGTCGACCTGCCGAGCGTCCGGCCAGACGATCCACACCAGACGTGTGCCGCCGTCGAGATAGCGTAGAGCTTTGTCCGCCATGTCGTCATGGCTCTGGGCAGGCGATGCCACCTCGATGGCCAGATCAGGGGCGAAGGGAATGGGCTTCTTCTTATCTATGAATGGTATCTTTGCCGCGCTGACAAAGCCGACATCCGGGAGCAGTCCGGTCTCCGCGTTAGGAAACTTGTAGACACCGTCCGCTCCGGTCACCGCACCCAAGCGGCGCGAACGCACGTAGCCAAGTAAGGCGGCAAGAATGATCCCGGCGATGGTCGTAGCGTCGAAAGCACTCCCGGCCACCCGAATCAGCACCCCTTCCACCACCTCATACCGCCAGCCATCGTCGGCAATGGTCAGCAGATCCTCGACCCTCGTGGGGCCGACCCCTGGGACAACCTCGGCCCACGGAGCTCGTGTACGCGACGGACGATAGGCACGTGCGTTGTTCATGGCTCGATTGTGGCGCATTGGGGAGAGATGTGCAACCGCGAACCTACTCCTCCCCCACCGGTGACAGCAGACGGTACCCCACGCCGGGTTCGGTAATGAGCAGGGTGGGGTGGGCCGGGTCGTCCTCCACCTTGCGGCGCAAGCGGTTGATGTAGACCCGCAGGCTCTGAGTGTCATTCTCGTAGTTTGGTCCCCACACGGCGGTGAGCAGCAGGCGGTGCGTGATCACCTTGTCGGCGTGCCGCATCAGGTAGGCCAGCACCTCGAACTCGCGCGGGGTCAGGTCAAGTGGCGCCCCGTCGAGGCGTGCCTCGTGGGTGGAAGGATCCAGGTCGAGTGGGCCAACCTTCAAGGGAGTGCCCAGGTCCGCGGGGACCTGGGGACGGCGAAGCAGGGCCCGGACACGGGCCAGTAACTCGCCCATGCCGAATGGCTTGGTCAGGTAATCATCAGCGCCCAGGTCGAGCGCCTGGATCTTGGTCGCCTCCTCTCCGCGGGCCGACAGCACCAGAATAGGCACCCCCGACATGGCCCGCAGGGAGCGGCACACCTCCAGGCCGGAGAGACCGGGCAGCATTAGGTCGAGGATGATCAGGCGCGGCATGCGCGCTACCGCGTGGCGCAGCCCCTCCTCCCCAGTCTCCGCCGCGTACACATCGTAGCCCCGCGCCGCCAGGTTGGCCCGCAGGGTACGGCGGATAGCAGGCTCGTCATCAACCACCAGGATGCTCTCGCCTGTCATCGTCGCGCTTCCGCCGGGTGCCGTTCGCCCTGGGATGGCGCCAGGGGAACGCGTCGTGGGCGAGGCCCGATGGGGAGAAATACGCTGAACGTGCTCCCCTGGCCCGGCGCGCTCTCTACCCGCACCCGCCCGCTATGTGCCTCCACCAGCCCTTTGACGATCGCCAATCCCATGCCGGTCCCGTTCGCTCCCCGCGTCCCCTCGGCCACTCGGTAGAAGGTGGCGAAAATCCGCTCTTGCTCTCCAGCGGGGATACCCGCGCCCTCGTCGCTTACCGCGATCTCCAATTCCTCACCGCCGGAATGGTCAGCGACGACGCGGGCCGCCACGGTAATGAGGGCGCCGGGCGGCGAATACTTGGCCGCGTTTTCCAGCAGATTGG
>DATBTL010000644.1:0-4960 GCA_036559345.1 Chloroflexota bacterium
CTGCTGGTTTTGCAGCCCGGCGCGGGCTCCCCCCTCAAGGCATGGCCGCCCGAGCGGCTGGCGGCCGTCGGAGCCACCCTGGCCCGCGAACTGGGGGCGCGGGTGATGGTGAGCGGTTCGGCGACCGAACACGGGCTGGCCCAACGGGTGTGCGACTTGCTGCCCGAGGGCGGACTCAACCTGGCCGGGGCCTTGCGGTGGACCGAGCTTGAGGCGCTGCTGACCCGCGCAACTCTGGTGGTTGGGCTCGACAGCGGGCCGCTGCACCTGGCGGTGGCGGCGGGCACGCCCAGCGTAGCGCTTTTTGGTCCGGCGGATCCGGCCCAGTTTGGTCCCTGGGGCTCACCGGCGCGACATCGGGTGGTGACGGCGACGCTCCCCTGCCGCCCCTGCCGGAGACTGGACTGGTGCGCCCTGGAGCCCGAAGGTACCGGCCCTCCGCCCTGTATGCGGGCGATCCCGGTGGTGGAGGTCATGGAGACGGCACGGTTGGCGCTGAGGGAAGGGCATGATGGGGCTGAAGCGACGAAGTAAGCGGATGATCCTCCACGCGATTCAGGCCGTGCTGTTCGTGATCTTCAGCGGCGTGGGGATTGGCGCTCGTCTACTCCGCCGTTCACAGACGTTCGTTCATCGGGGCGGAAGTCCCAAGGCGGTTCTCCGGAGGGGCATCCCTTGTGGGTGCCCTTGGCGGCTCAGACGAGGGCACCCACAAGGGGTGGCGGACTTGCGCCAGGTTGTACCAGACCACGGCGACCCCACGCGGATCCTGGTTATTCGTCTGGACCTCCTGGGCGATCTGGTCAATTCGATGCCGGCGGTCGAGGCGCTTCACGAGCGCTTCCCCGAGGCGCGGATCACCATGCTCACGCTCCCCCACACTGCCGCCATCCCCCGGCAGTTCCCCTGCGTGGCCGAAGTGCTTACCCTGGACACCAACCGCATCCGTTCGCCAAGGAACCTGCTCCGCGCCGCCACCTATAGGGACTTCGCCGCCATGGCGCTCCGCCTGCGGCGCGAGCACTTCGACCTCTGTGTCAGCCTCCATGGGCAGATGGCCAGCCTCTGGGCCTTCGTCAGCGGCGCGCGCCAGCGGACGATTGGCTACGCGGGCGAAGGTTATCCCTTCCTGTTTACCGACCCCGTGCCGGGAAGGCGATTCGACCGTCCCCGCCACGAGGTGCGCTGGGATCTGGACCTGGCGGCGGCCGCCGGAGCCTCCGGAGCCCATCGCACCCCGACCCTGATCGTGCCGGCAGCGGCGGCGGCGCGCATGGCGGCCCGGCTGACCGAGTTGGGGGTACGGGAGGGCGATATGCTGATCGGCATCCACGGAGGCGCGGTGAACGGTTCAGCCAAACGCTGGCCGCCCATGCACTGGGCGGCCCTGGTCGACCGGCTGATCGAGGAACTAGGGGCCAGGGTAGTGCTCACCGGATCGGCTGGTGAGTTGGCGATCAGCGAGGATATCCGCCGCCGGATGCGCCGCCAACCGCTGGTGCTGACCGGCGCCACGGACATCGACGAGTTATTGGCGGTGCTCGCCCGCTGCGACCTGGTGATGAGCGGCGATAGCGGGCCATTGCACATGGCGGTCGCCCTGGGCCGGCCCACGGTCTCGTTGTATGGGCCGACCAATCCGAGAATCTACGGTCCCACGCCCCAGGTTGGGCAACCGGCGGTGGTTATCCGCCGCGGCTTACGGTGCTCGCCATGTTACAATTTGCTCGCCCCGGCGGAGTGCCCGCACGGGCAGCCGGCCTGCATGATCGATATCCCGGTTCGCGAAGTGTTCGCCGCCGCGAAGGCAGTCTTGGAGCGTGCGCCATGATCGATGGTTACCCGATACCTTCTGTACCTTCCTGGTGTTCTCCTTACCGTATCAATCATCTTTGGCGTCACCATGGTGATCCTCGCCATCCCCTTGATGGTGGTCTGGCATCAGGTGCAATAAGGAGAGGATACCCAACCAGAAAGCCCAGGGCATCCGCCCTGGGCTTTCTGGTTGGGGTAGGGTGCCGAAGGTGGGATTCGAACCCACACGAGGTTGTCCTCAACGGTTTTTGAGACCGCCGCGTCTACCGTTCCGCCACTTCGGCAAGTGGAGTGCTCATTCAGGATAGGCCGCGCAAGCCGCCGCGTCAATGCTTCCCGATCTTTTCGCGCATATCCTCGTCCGCCATTCCCCGAGGTCCTGTATACTGGCCACAACGATACTCATCCACCCCTACTCCGCGCGAGGCGCCCATGGCAACCACCGCCGCGTCATCAGGCAAGCTACCCGAAACGTCCAACCCCTATCCGATCGGTCCACGCCGGCCAATGGCCTCTCTGAAGCATGATCGCGCCCGCCAGACCGCCATGAATCTCCTGCTCGCGCTCCTTGCCCCCACGCATCTGGCGGCGAGCGAGTTGTTGATCATGTTCGATCCGCGGAATCGCCGGGCCCATCTGACCCCCGACATGATGGTCAGCCTGGACGTGGGGGAAGACGACCCTCGCTACGAGGATAAGCGGCGGCAATACCGGATCTGGGATGAGGGGAAGCCGCCTGAACTGGTGATTGAGCTGGCCTCTCCCAGCACCGTGGCACGCGACGAGGTGGGGAAGAAGGAAGACTACGCGGCGATGGGGGTACGGGAGTACGTCCTGTTCGATCCCGCCGGAGACATGCCGCATCCCCGCCTACAGGTGTATCGGCTGACGGCTTCCGGCTATGAGCCGGTACCGGCGGACCCGGCGGGCGCGGTGGAGAGTTCGGTCCTGGCCGGGTATGCCTGGGTACGGGAAGACGACCTTCTACGTCTGTGGGATCGCGCCTCCCGGCGACTGGTCCCCACCCCGGAGGAGCGGGCGGATCGCGAGGCCGGCCGAGCCAACCTAGAGGCCGGCAGGGCCAAGCGGGAAACGACGCGAGCCGAGGCGGAGATGCAAGGCCGCCTGCGGGCCGAGGAGCGGATCCGTGAGTTGGAGGCCCTGCTCCGTGCCCAAGCCGATCGGCAGTCGGAATCCTAACAGCCCTCCGCCAGGCAAGAAACCACGCCGCCTGCCGGCCACGACCGGCGGGATTGCTCCGACCTATGGCTCCAGGTGGCTTGCCGCTCTCCGGTCGCGGAGCGCCGCTTGAGCGCCGGGACGGCTCATATGCAGCCGCATCAGAAAGGTAGTGAGATAGTTCTGGTCGCGCTGGGTGATCTGAAGAAAGGCGACGCTGACAACCTCTGGGGAAACGACCCGGACCACCCGGGCCACCCCGAGCGTTTGCTCCGAGGTAGCGGGCAGTTTAAATTTGATCTGAACCAAACTCTCCGGAACAAAGTCGGGATTAGGGGACTCCAACCTGAGGCGGGCCCCATTGGCGCTCAGATCAAGCAGCGTGCATGCCTGGAACTGGAGGGGAGGCGCCGTGTGCGGGGCGAGCCAGGCCGGCTCATTGGTGGAAACGCGGACATGCTGGCGCTCGGTTGCTTGGGGAATGGACGGAGTGTTGAACTGCACGCGGGGAAAAATCCCACCTTCGACCTCCAACAGCACATCGCGCAGACTCTGCTCCACCTGTTGATCGAGGAGGAGATTCCCTCCCATGTGAAGGACGCTTTGCCATGCCTCGGCCAACAGATGCACGTCCCGGTTCGCGGCCGCCCGTCCGTGCCACATGGGGCCACAAGTGATATCTCCCGTCGCCTCCAGGGTGGCGGGCTGCTGGGCCGTGCCGATCACGCTTCCCATCACCGAAAGATTACCGCCCCGACTGACAATCGATGCCTCGCGCACATGTCCCTGGATGCAGATATCGCCTCCCGCTTCCACGCAGGCACTCTCGCCCACCGACCCGGTGATGAAGAGCGAGGCGTCGGGGTGGATGACGAACGCCCCCGCCAGCACATCCCCTTCATGAATGATCATTGGGTGAACTTCCACCAGCAAGTTGCGCATCCGCACCTCGCCGTCACAGGCAGCCAGGAGCTGCGTGCCGCCTTCGCCGATCAGGGTGTGCGGTCCTTGCGGCAGCCGGGCCTCGCGCGGAACCCGAACCGGCAACATGCGGCCCAGTACATCGGTGCCCGGCTTGCCCGGTGTCCCACGGATTCGGCGAGCCAGGACCGTGCCGGCTCGGACCACTTGGCGCCGGCCCTGGACATCGCCGCTCTTGGGCGCGATCGGAATGGGCACCACCAGTTCGATCCGATCATCGACCGGCGGCACCGGAGGGACGGCCCGCGGGGAGGGGGCTGCATCGCTCGTATCCTTCGGTGATGCATTCAGGAACTCGTTCGCCATTGGTAACCATTCCCCTCGCGAAATAGCCGTTCCCAACCTGCTGCTTGCAGCCCAGCGTACCACACCCGCGCTCGCGCGCGATAGCCTGATTCGCTGTCGCTAACCCGATCATGCGATTCCCCGTATATTGGGATGAGGAGCGCGCCATATAGCGCTTCCCGCTTCGGAGGACTTCGTGGTCGTCAACCTAACCCCGGTAGGGATGAGCGGCGCTTTTTTGGCCGGACTCGCCTCGTTTCTCTCTCCGTGCGTCTTTCCCCTGGTGCCGGGCTATCTCTCCTACCTGGCGGGCACGGCGGGATCGCAAGCGCGGGCCGCCGAGGATCCGCGCGATCTCCGCTGGCAGGTGGCGCTCCACGCCGTGTTCTTCGTCCTGGGCTTCTCCCTCATCTTCGTCGCCCTCGGGGCCACCGCCAGTTCGCTGGGCGACTACCTGCGCTCCCACCAACAAATCGTCCAGCGGGTGGCTGGGGTCATCCTGATCCTCGCCGGCTTGCAGGTGGCGGGTGTCCTCAGCATCCTGCCTCTGCTCCGCGAGCGACGGGTGCATGTGGAGCGGGGCGATCCGGCGGTCCTCAAGTCGGCCTTGATCGGGCTGGCCTTTGGGGCAGGCTGGACCCCCTGCGTGGGGCCGTTTCTCGGCTCGGTCCTGACCATGGCCGCCAGCACCGCCTCGCTG
>DATBTL010000645.1:0-2317 GCA_036559345.1 Chloroflexota bacterium
CCGCAGTTCAGTCCGCCAGCCCCGCGCCACTTTTCCCTTCCCTCACTTCTGAACTCTTACGTCCCCCACGATGGCAAACAAGATTGACGGAATTGACGGCGACCTTTATCATTATGGCAATGATCGCTGACCATGCTCAAGGGAGCAAGGAGACAGTTCATGAGCATGACTGTGCTCAAGCGCGAGGATATGGAACAGGCGCTTGCCCTCCTGGAAAGCGCTCCCAGCACTGACCGCAACGTGGTAGCCGCGACCGAAGCCCTCAAGCGTGCCCTGCTCGATGCAAAGACGCGTGACCTGCTGACGACGGCCGAAGCCGCCGAGGCCCTAGGTATCCGCTCCATCAACACGGTGAAGCGCTGGGTGAAGATTGGCTATCTGCACGGTGTGTCGCGGAACGAGCGCACAATGATCCCGGTCACCGAAGTCGAGCGCATTTGGCATGACGATCGAGTGAAGGCTCTTCGGGCATCCAGCCGTCTCCATGCGGATATCGCGGAACTCGGCGCCGAGGGTCTGTCGGACGATGAACTGGCGGGCCTCGTGAAGACGCGGCCAGGGCGACCTCCCTGGGCGAAGGGCTAGGTGGTGGGAACGCCATGACGATGATCCGCGCTGTCCTCGATACGAGCATCTTGGTGCCCGCGCAGCTCCGGGTAGACCTCCAGAGTCTGGCCCAGGATGGGGCCTTTACGGCCATCTGGTCACCCTGGATTATTGCCGAACTGCATCGGACACTCACCTGGCATTGGCTCGCCCGGAAGGCGATCCGGGTGACCTCAACTGCTGGCGACTCGGTAACCGCCTGTGACGTTTCCGCCGCCAATTGGTTGCGCTGTGGCCAGATGGCCAAGCAGATGATGGAGATCCTGCTCGCCACGCCAAACTGGGAGTTGGTTGATCCCCGGCCTCCCTACCCCATTGCTTGGGAGACGCTGGCAGACGTATGGGACTATCCAATCTGGGCTGCCGCGATCGCCGGCCAGGCAAGCTACGTCGTCTCCGACAATGCGCGTGACTATCCGCCTTCTGGCATGGACGGGCGATATATTTATAGCGATGTCGAGTACATCTCTGGTGCGAATTTCATTGCTCTACTGGGGTGAATAGCGCGCAATGGAATATTTGCTATGCTATGGTTGTAATCCCCTCAGTCGCTTCGGTGGCTGAGCGCGAGACCGCCTTCGGGCGGTCTCTGCTTTTATGCGGAGGTATGGGTGAGGACCAATGTGCATTGAGGGTTCTTCTTCAAGGCACCGCCAGCACGATCTTCCCGATATTCGCGTTGCTCGCCATCCGCCGGTGCGCCTCCGCCGCCTCCGCCAGCGGGTAGACGCGGTCGATTACCGGGACCAGCCGGCCATCGGTCAACCGGGGGAGGGCGAAGGCGGAAAAGGCGGTGGTGAGCGCGATCTTATCGGCCAGCGGCAAGGGCCGCAGCATGCTCCCGATCACCCGGGCCCGCTTCCCTTGCAGGGCCCCCAGGTTGATCTCCACCTTCGCCCCGCCCTGAGCGGCCAGGAGAATCAGCCGCCCGCCCAGGGTCAGGCAGGCGATGTTCTGGTTCCAATAGGGCGCCCCTACCATGTCCAGCACCACATCCACGCCCCGTCCGCCCGTGGCGGTCAGCACGGCCTCGGCGAATGGACCCTCATGATAATTGAACCCGGCCACCGCCCCCAGTTCCCGGCAGGCGGCCAGCTTTTCCGCCGTCCCCGCGGTGACGATCGGGGAGGCGCCCGCCTCCCGCGCCAACTGAATCGCCGCCGTCCCCACCCCGCTGGCCCCAGCGTGGATCAAGGCATAGCCCCCTTCCCGCAAGTCGCCAAGCTGGAAGAGGTTGAGATAGGCGGTGAGGAACACCTCGGGAAGGGCCGCGCCCTGCTCGAAGCTCAGGTTGGCGGGGAGCGGGATCGCCATCCCATTCGGCACCGCGGCGTACTCGGCGTAGCCGCCGCCCAGGAGGAGGGCGCAGATTCGGGCGCCCTCGGCCCATCCCCGTACGTCGGCCCCCCACCCCACCACCTCGCCCGCCATCTCGACCCCAAGGGTTTCGGGGGCGCCGGGCGGCATGGGATAGGTGCCCTCCCGTTGCATCAGGTCCAGCCGATTGAGCGCGGTGGCCCGCACCCGCACCAGCAATTCATCCGGGCCCGGCGCCGGATCGGGAATCTCCCCCATCCGTAAGACTTCAGGGCCGCCTGGGCGCTCCGTCACGATCGCGCGCATGTTTTCCACCTCCTGATCCCATGGTACGACTATCGTGCCTTCGTCCATCCAACCGCCGGGGAGCGCATTCGGGCCAGGGTGGGCGCGG
>DATBTL010000646.1:0-2475 GCA_036559345.1 Chloroflexota bacterium
CTGATCGGGCGGACCGAGACGACCCCCGTGGCGGCAATCGCCAACGATCTTGGGCAGATTGGGGTGCAGTTTCACCCGGAGGTCGCCCATACTCCCCAGGGCGCCCAGATGCTCCGGAACTTTGTTCGCGATATCTGTAGATGCCGGGGCGACTGGACCCCGAACAACGTCATCGAGGAGGCGGTGGCTCGAATCCGCGAGCAGGTAGGCGAGGAGGGACGGGTGCTGTGCGCCCTGAGCGGCGGCGTGGATAGCGCGGTGGCCGCCACTCTGATTGCACGGGCGATCGGCGATCGCCTGATCTGCGTGTTCGTAGACAACGGACTGATGCGGAAAGATGAGGGAACCCAACTCCTGGCGGTGTTCGGCCGCGACCTGCACATCCGGGTCGAGCATGCCGACGCCCGCGAGCGATTCCTCACCGCCCTGGCTGGGGTGGAAGACCCCGAGACGAAGCGGAAGATTATCGGCCGGACCTTCGTGGAGGTGTTCCAGGCGGAGGCGGCGAGAGTGCGCCAGGAATTCGGCGAGGTGCGGTTCCTGGCCCAGGGTACACTGTATCCCGATGTGATCGAGAGCAGCAGCCACGAGACCGGAAACGCGGCCCGCATCAAAACCCACCACAACGTGGGCGGGCTCCCCGAAGACATGCCCTTCGAGCTGATCGAGCCGCTCCGCTACCTTTTCAAGGATGAAGTCCGGAAGGTAGGTCTGGCCCTGGGGCTGCCGGAGGGCATGATCCACCGTCAGCCCTTCCCTGGTCCCGGCCTGGCCGTCCGCATCCTGGGCGAGGTAACGGAGGAGCGGTTGCGCGTGCTCCGCGAGGCCGATCACATCGTGGTCTCCGAGATCAAGCGGGCCGGGCTGTACCGCGAGATCTGGCAGTCGTTCGCCGTCCTGACCCCTCTTAAAAGCGTGGGGGTGATGGGTGATGGGCGCACCTACGCGAATGTCCTGGCGATCCGCGCGGTGACCAGCGACGACGCCATGACCGCGGATTGGGCCCGCCTCCCCTACGATCTCCTTGAACGAATCTCGAACCGCCTGGTGAACGAGATCCCCGCGATCAACCGGGTGGTCTACGACATCAGCAGCAAGCCGCCCGCGACAATCGAATGGGAATAAACTCGTGAAGGCGCTGGTGATTGGCGGCGGCGGGGCGGACCACGCGGTGACCTGGAAATTGGCCAAGAGCCTGGCCGTGACCACCGCCTATACGGCTCCCGGCAATTACGGCAGTCACCTGGTGGGGGCGAACGTGAACATCCCTGCCACCGATCCGGAGGGCCTGGCCGAGTGGGCCAGGGAAAATCAGATCGATCTCACGATTGTCAACCACCCCGTGGCCCTGGCCTTTGGCGCGGTCGATGTGTTTCAGTCCCAGGGTCTCCGGGTGTTTGGGCCGACCCAGGGCGCCGCGCGCCTGGAGAGCGACAAGGGCTGGGCCAAGGGTTTTCTGGAACGCCATGGCATCCCCACCCCGCCCGGCCGCCTATTTCACCGGCTCGACGAAGCCGAGGGCTACCTGGCCACGGCTACCTGTCCCCTGGTGATCAAGAGCAGCCAGATAGACTCTCCCACCAACGTAGTGGTCGCGCGGCATCAGGTGGCGGCAGGGGAGGCGGTTCGGGCCGTCCTGGCGCCGGCTCGGCGCGGTCCCACCAGCTCGGTGCTGATCGAAGGCTACGTGGACGGCGAGGAATGCTCGGTGCTGGTGGTGACGGACGGCGAAACCACGCGAGTGCTCGGCACCGCCTTTGTCTATCCCAACGTGGAGGGCATGAGCGACGCCTCAATTACTCCCGGCATGGGGGTGATCTCCCCGGTTCGAGGCGCGAGCGACCCTAGCGAGGAGGTGGTGGACCGGATCGTCCGCCCGCTGCTGGCTGGGCTGGCCGCCGAGGGAACGCCGTATATGGGAGTGCTTACCGTTCGCGTGATGCTGACCAGAGGCGGCCCAATAGCCCTGAGCTTCAAGACCCGATTCGCCGACCCCGAGGCCCAGGCCATTCTCCCCCGTTGGCAGGATGATCTCTATATCGTGGCCGACGCCGTGCTTGATCGGGCGTTAAACGATCTGGCCCCATTCAAATGGTCGAACGAAGTCACCTGCGGAGTGGTGGTGGCCTCCGAAGGCTACCCCAATGAGGTCGAGACAGGGTATGGCATCCTCGGCCTGAGCGAGGCCGGGAACTCGACCACGATCTTCCATAACGGGACTCGCGATCCCTATCAGAAACCGGTGGGCCTGATCACACCCGCCTACGATCGGGCGTCCACCGGGCGGCTGGGCCGGCCAGGTGGTATCTCCTCCTGGTTGATCCCCTCCCGCTCCCGCTCCAAACAACTCGATGCCCAGGCGACGCGGGTCTCCCGCGACCCCTATAGCCAGGTGATCACCGCCGATGGCCGGGTGCTCACCGTGGTGGGACAGGGGAAGACCCTGGCGGAAGCGCGCCAGAATGCCTACCGCGC
>DATBTL010000647.1:0-6617 GCA_036559345.1 Chloroflexota bacterium
GTTCAAGCTGGCAGCAGGGACAGCGATAGATCCGCTCGGCCAGGGGCATCGTTTGGCGATGCCCGCACCGGCTACAGTCTTGACTCGTATAGGCCGGGTTCACCGCTACATACCGTCGCCCAGCATTTGCAGCTTTGTACGACAGACAGGAGGCAAACATCGACCACGCAGCGTCCGCGATGGACTTCGCGAGGCAGTGGTTGTGGACCATGCGGTGAACGGCCAAATCCTCGACGACGATGGTGCCTTGCTGATTGACGATACGGCGGCTCTCCTGGTGGACAAAGTCCGCGCGTCGATTGGCAATCCGCTCGTGGACACGGGCCACCACTGTACGCCGCTTCAGGCGCTCGGGCGTGGCGCGTTGGCCTTTCTCCGGCCGTGGTTCTTGCGACAGGCGACGTTGCGCCTTCGCCAGCGCCCGCTCCGCCTGGCGGAAGAAGCGCGGGTTCGCCACCTCCGCCCCGTCACTCATCGTGGCGAAGGACGCCAGCCCCATGTCGATGCCAAGGGCGCTGTTCGTTGCGGGCAGCGGCGCCTCCTCCGCCTCACACACGAAGGTGGCCAACCACTTGCCCGTCGCCGTGCGCCGCACGCAGCAGGTCTTGACCTTGCCTTCAAGGGGACGGTGGATGACGGCCTTGATCCGCCCAAGCTTGGACAGGAACACGCGGCTCCCCTCGACCTTATGCCCACTACCGGGATAGCAGAAGCTATCGTAGCCGCCGTAGCCCCGAAAGCGAGGAAAGCCCGGCGGGTCGCCAGCTTTCACGCGCCGGAAGAACGCCTTGAACGCAAGGTCGATCGTGACGGCAACGTTTTGCAAAACCTGACTATGCACGGCGGCCAGCGTCACCCGCTCCCTTTTCAGCGCAACCATGCGGTTGATCTGGTCGTAGAGAGTCATGCTCGTTTCCGTCTCTTCCCATGCCAGCTTCCGCTCTTCCAGCAAGCGGTTATACAACCATCGGCATTCATCAAGCGCGTGCCGCATGGCCGTTTCCTGCGCGGGCGTCGGGTAGAGGCGGTACTGAAACGTTGCTTTGTGCATTCCTTAGTTATGGCACAACAGACGACGCTACAGCGGCTAAAGCAGGTGAAGCCCTTCTATCCCAAAGCTGAAGTATTGGGTTTTACGGGCTATCTCTAGAAGACAGCTTGGCGCAAGCCCGCTGTCAGTTGTAGGGGTGCACCTACAAGAAATCGCCGGGGAACTTACGCTCCGGTGTACTAATTTCGATCCCCAGGCGCCGATACCCCTCGTCGATATAGCGCAGGTGATACTGGATATCGAACAACTCGGCCAGCGTCGCCTCGTCCAGCACGGCGGTGATCGCGGGCTCGGCGGCCAGGAGTTCTCGGAAGGGGCGCTCCTCTTTCCAGGCGCGCGCCGCATACTCTTGCACCAGTTTATAGGCCGCTTGCCGGCTCATCCCCCGCTCCACCAAAGCCAGCAGAATGCGCTGCGAGAAGATCAGCCCGCCCGACGACTCCAGATTGCGCCGCATCTGGGCCGAATCCACCTCCAGACCCTCGACCACCTCGCGCGTCTGAGCCAGCAGGTAGTCGGTGAGCAAGCAGGCGTCGGGGAGGATTACCCGCTCGGCGGACGAGTGGCTAATGTCCCGCTCATGCCAGAGTGCCACGTCCTCCAAACCGGTCTGCGCGTAGCCCCGGATCACGCGGGCCAGACCGCAGATCCGCTCGCACAGGACGGGGTTTCGCTTATGCGGCATGGCCGAGGAGCCTTGCTGGCCCTCGCCGAAGGGTTCCGCCGCCTCGCGCACCTCGGTCCGCTGCAGGTGTCGGATCTCCGTGGCCATCATTTCCAGCGAGGCAGCCAACACGGCGAGGCAGCAGAGCCAATGCGCATGGAGGTCGCGCCCCAGCACCTGGCTGCCCACCGGCGCCGCTCGCAGGCCCAGCCGCTCCAGAGCCCGCTCCTCCACGGACGGGGGTAGGTTGGCGTGAGTTCCCACCGCTCCCGCCAGCTTCCCAACTCGGAGATCCTCCAGGGCCGGCGCCAAACGGCCCCGCGCGTTACGGAGCGCCTGGACCCAGGTGAGCAGCTTGAAACCGAAGGTGGTGGGCTCGGCGTGGATGCCGTGGGTGCGCCCAATCATCACCGTGCCTCGGTGGACCACCGCCTGAGCGGTAACAGCGTCCTCCAGGGCCCCAAGCTCGCGCAGCAGGAGCCGTCCCGCCTCGCCAATCTGGAGGGCCAGGGCGGTATCCACGACATCGGTGCTGGTGAGGCCGAGATGGATGTACCGCGCTTCATCGCCGATACTCTCCCCCACCGAGCGGAGAAACGCGATCACGTCGTGTCCGGTCTCCGCCTCGATCGCCTTCATGCGGTCCAGGTTATAGCGAGCCCCGCGGATGGCGGGCAGCGCCGCCGCCGGAACTACGCCTTCCGCCGCCCATGCCTCGCAGACCGCCACCTCCACCCGGAGCCAGCCATCCAGCTTCCCGGTTTCCGCCCATATGGCGGCCATCTCCGCGCGGCTATAGCGTTCAATCATGCTGGACCACCATGCGTAGGCCCTACCGTCGGCCGGTAGGGAAACGGGCCTCCGGCTGAGGCCGGATGGCAGGTACGAGCCGGCTGAGGCCGGGTGTGGCCCATTCCATTACCTTCTTCCCCCGTGTTAGCGGCCGCCAGGCGTGCTTCCAGTGTACGGGATATATGGTTGTCCTGGATTTCCCATTGTCGCGCCCGTCCCACCGGTGTACACTAGGGCCGATTTGGTGGGGGCGCCGGGCGCCCCTTTCGTGTTACTCGGGAGAATGTTGGATTTGGCGCCGTGAAATGGCTGACCGGCGGCTCGTGGAGGCGTGCGTTCCTCCTCCTGTTCCTCGCCGCGTGCTGCGCGCTGATTGTTTTGGGGGCACTGCATGGAAGCCCCGATCTCCAGTCGGCGTCCGCGCCGCTGACTCCCGTGGTTCCACCCACCATCACGCCCGGCTTATCGCTTCCCGCCAGGCCCGGTGATCCGGTGCCGCGGCTCCCCCTGGTGAGCGGGGTTCCCGCCCGCCCGCACCTCTATCCTCGTGCCGCCACCACCGACCTTACCCTGGGGAGCACCAGCGCCTTCGTGGTCGACCATGCGCGCAGTGCCCTGTTTAGTCCCGACCTTCGGTATGTGGCGCAGGATGTGCTCACCGATACGGGACCGGGCTTACCAGGCCCCCTCAGCGGGCTTCCTACCCGCCCTACCCTGGCCTCGCGGCGTCCGATCGCCGTGGTGGTGGAGAATTATGCCCCCGACGCGCGCCCGCAGGCGGGACTCAATCGGGCCAGTCTGGTGTTCGAGACCCTCGCCGAGGGAGGGATCACCCGCTTCCTGGCCGTCTATCTGGAAAAGGACGCGCCCATCGTCGGTCCGGTGCGGAGCGCCCGGATCTATTTCGACTCCTGGGCCGCTGGATTGGGCGCCATTTTCGCCCACGCGGGCGGGAATAATGATGCCCTGGCTGAATTACCTTACATTCCCTCGATCGACAACATCGACGGCCTGGGCGCGCTCGGCACCGCCTTCTGGCGGGCCAGCGACCGGTATGCCCCGCATAACTTTTATACCTCTACCAACCAGATCCGCGCGGTGGCGAACACCGGGCCAGGGCCGGCCTTGCCTGTTCTGTTGCACAAGACACCGGCGCCTCTTGGGGCGCGGGCAAAGGGCGGTTGGATCGATATTCCCTTCTCGACCCCGGATTACGAGGTGCGCTACACCTTCGATCCCACGTGCGACTGTTATCTCCGCTTCATGGGCGGGGCCGCGCACCGCGATGCCTATTCGCAACGGCAGATCGCCCCCGCCAACGTGGTGGTGCTCCTCGCTCCGGTGGCCCCCGACCCCAATAGCGACACTCCGGGCAGCATCAGCGTGGGGACCATAGGGGTGGGGCAGGCGTTCTTTTTCCGTGATGGCACGGAGATGGAAGGGACCTGGCGGAAAGATTCCCCGACGGCCGCCCTCCAATTGCTGGATGCCCAGGGCCGGCCGGTAGCGCTCAATCCCGGCCAGACCTGGATCGAAGTGCCGGCCGACGGAACCGCCGTTACCTGGTCCACCAAATAGGGCGCTTCCCGGCTCTCGACACAATGGATGACTCATGGTACTGTGGATGGGCCGAACCCTTATTCCTGGCCGTGAGACGCCCGCCACGGAGGATCTTTCATGAACACGACGACCGACGACATTACGTTGTCCCTGCTGGTCCAGATTGAAGCCGATGGTGGCCGCTACAGGTCGTCGTGTCCCGCCATCGCGGTGGCGACCACCGGTCGGACCATTGACGAGGCGTTGACCAACATCCACGAGGCGGTGGAGGAGAAGCTGGAGTCGTGGGCCGGGGATGGGCATATCCTTGACCATCTCGCGCGGCACGGGGTGGCCTATGTGCATGGGCGCGCGCACGGCCTGCCCACCCACGCCGATATTCCTCCCGGCATGGTCGCCGCCACCCTCAACCAATACGTGAAGGTGAACTGAGCGAGGAAGCTCTAAAGATCCTCCGGCTCGCGATCCCGATGATCGCCACGGAGAAATGCCTCTACTTCGTTGACGATCGCCTCGGCGGACGGGAGGGTGCTGTGCGTGGGCGGCTCTCCGTCGTAGCGTTGCTCGTAGACTTGCACGGTACGGCGCACGTCATCATCGCCCTGCACCAGGCGATCCAGCAGATTATCGACCTGCGTGGCCTTGGCGCGCAGGAGCGCAAGATCCAGGGGGATGCCCGTGGCGTCGCGCAGGGCCTCCACCAGGGCCAGGGAGACCCGTGGGCTCCAATTCAGTTGCGCATAGGCGGGGGCCTGTCCCCATAAGGTAGCGGCCGGCACTCGCCGGCGCCGGCAGGTGTCCAGAATCGCCGTGTGAATGCTGCCGGGCCCTTCGTAGCTGATCGGTGAGGTGCCGAGGCGTTCCAGTTGCCGGCGCGTTTCTACCTGCGCGGCGGCCATCGCTATCCGCACCGGCCGAGTGTGGGGAACGGCGGCGAACATGCTGCCCAGGCTATAGACCATCCGCGCGTCGCACTGAGCCGCTAACTCCAGAATCGTCTCAATGTATTCCCGCCAGCGAAGATTAGGCTCCGGTCCGCTCAGCAGCAGGAGATCGTGCTCGGGATCGTCGGGACTTCGCCAGGCATGAATCGCGGTCGTGGGGTAGCGCATCGACCGCGCCAGCCCACGCCGAACCGTGACCATCGGCCGAGTACTGGACAGATCGTAAAAGTCATCGCCGGCGATCCTTCCGCCCGCCCGCGCGTCGAGGGCCACGCGCATGAAATCGACGGCCCGGCTCGCGGCCTCGGCCGCGTCGGGCCAGCCGGTGAAGGCGGCGATAATCGTAGGCCGGCGAAGGTCCAGGGGGCCCTTGAGCATAAGCCTACTCGCCATGATCGGCTCCTGGCTCGACCCAGCGCCCATGGGCCCGGATCAGGGTGATCAGCCGCTCATCGGCGTCCGCCTCCGGTACCCCACGCTCCACGCATTCCTTGCCTACATAGAGATTCACCTGGCCGGGGCTACCGCCCATATAGCCGAAATCGGCGTCAGCCATTTCGCCCGGCCCATTGACCACGCAGCCCATTATCGCGATTTTCACTCCTTGCAAATGCCCGGTTCGGGCCTTGATCCGCTCGGTGGTGCTCTGGAGATCGAACAGGGTCCGCCCACAGGAGGGGCAGGCCACGTAGTCGGTTCGGGTGAGCCGCGCTCCCGCCCCTTGCAACAGGTCGAAGGCCAGGGGAACGGTGCTCGCCTCGGCGGCGTCACCGATCCCGTCACAGAGGAGACTCCCCAGCGCCGCCGCCGAGGGCAGCATCGGCATCTGGGACGCCGGCGCGCACAGCACGATCGGATACTCAAGAGCCGCCTCGGCCAGATACGAAACCAGCCGGCGGGTCGCCTCCACCAGTGACGGAGCATCCGAGGCTGAGAGACTGAGGAGCACATTCTTTTGTCCGGCTTCGGTGGCCGCGATCGCTGCCCGCGTCAGGGCCTCAGGGGGTGAGACGGTCCTCCGGCTGGGGTCGCGGGCCTCCGGCCGTGGCCGGATGGCAGGAACGACGGCCGCGGCCGGGTGTGGCGCGGCGTGGTCCGGCGGCATGGTTCCTTCAAGCCACAGAGCCCGTTCCTGGGCGTGGGTGGCTTCCGCCAGCGCGTGGACGGCGGATGCGGTGGATACGGGGTTCTCCTCCAGCACCAGACGAATCGCTTCCACGTAGGGGAGAACGGCCAGGAGCGGTTCGAGGAAGCGCCCGCGGGCTACCAGGGGTCGGGGCACCGGCCCAGCGCCCTTCCAGGCCAGTTTCCCCGCCCGCTCGACCGCGTCCGCATCCTCCACGTCCAAGACCAATAGATCGGGTCGGGTGCCTTTCCGTGGGCGGGCGCCCAGCAGCGGCAGCGACACCGGCTCGTGTTCCGTGATGCGCCCCACCACCGCGATCTGCTCGCCGCCGCCAATGGGCAGGGCGCCGAGAGCCACGGGTATGGTGCGGCGGCGCTGGTAGTGGTAGGGATCCCAGGGGAGCGCGTCGGCTGATGCCGCCGGGGCGGGACGCGGGACCTCCGGCTGCGGCCGGATGGAAGGATACGGGCCGGCTGCGGC
>DATBTL010000648.1:0-1676 GCA_036559345.1 Chloroflexota bacterium
GTCACCGCGCGATCGAACGAGGCGTCCCGTTGGTTGCCGACCACTACCTTCACGCCACTGTCGCGCAGATTGAGCGCCTGAGAGCGTCCCTGGTTGCCATAACCAAGGATGGAGACCGTACGGCCGGCCAACAGCGTCAGATCCGCGTCGCTATCGAAAAAGGCTTTTGCCATGCGCCGCCGGCCTCCTTGTCATGCTCTTGCACCCGCCCCAGCCTCACTGGAGCCGATGGTGCGTCCATCAGGGCACATTCTGGGGATAGGGCCACCCGTGCTACCGCGCTTGCCCCTCGCCCAACTCCACGGGATACCCCCGCGCGCCGGCTTGATACGCGGATAGAGCGATCTCCAGGGCCGCGCGTCCGTCCTCGCCGCTGACCGGGAGCGGTCTGCCTTCCAGTACCGCCGCCCCGAACCCGTCCATCACCCAGATTCTGCTTTCCAACAAGGGATGTACCTTACCGATCTCGTACCACTCGTCACGCGGCAGGCCGTCGACCTCCAGGGTGGTGTAGACGCGCAGTGTGTCAGCCCCGAGCACCACCTGACCGGCAGTGCCGTAGATGAAGTCTCCGGAATCCCGTTCCATACCGTTCCCCTTGATGCAGGAGCTTCCCTCGACGGTACCGATGGCTCCGCTGTCGTAGCGCACGGTGACGAAGGTCAGATCCTCGACCTCCACGGGCGTGTTGAAGGTGCCGTACTCGGCGTAGACGCGCACGGCCTCCAGCCCGGTCAGATAGCGGATGGTATTGTAGTCATGGATATGGGTAGAGATCAGCATGCCGCCCCCAGCTTTGGTCTTGGAGGCACGCCAATTAGTGGTGGTGCGATGGGCGTACCCCTGCGTCCAATAACTCTCCGGTTTCTCCAACATGGCCACGATCCGCGTGCCGATCACCGTGCCGATGCCGCCGGAGCGGATAATCCGGTGCAGCCGCTGGAGTTCCGGCGTGACCTGCGCCTCGAAGGCCACGCCCAGGGCGCGGCCAGCCGCGGCGCTGGCCGCGATCATGCGATCGGCGTCGGCGAGCGTGGTAGCCATCGGCTTCTCGACCAGCACATGCTTCCCGGCCGCCGCCGCCTGGAGCACGATCGAGGCGAGCAGATAGTTGGGCACCGCGACATACACGGCGTCAACGTCGGCGCGGGCCAGCAATTCCGCCGCGTCCGTGGTCCAGGGCACGTCAAACGTCTCGCCCAAGCCACGCGCCAGTGCCTCATTGATGTCCACGATGCCGGCAAGCTCGGTATGGGCGGCGGCGCGGAGCGCCCTGGCCGACCGATCCGCGATATCGCCGCCACCGATCATGCCGACCCGCAAACGGTCGCCTGCCATACTGACCCCCTGGATACGCACTATTCATCAACTGGTCCTCCGACTGTGGTCGGAGGACCAGCGCCTCAGCCGAAGGCCCCGCGCGGGGTGTCGAGGTTTCTCCCCTACTTCAGCCACATGTACTGGTAAAGCGGGCCTTCGGTCGGCACATAGACGAACCCACCGACCTTGCCTGTGTTGAAGATGTCGGTATTGTGGGGATACATCAAGGGGATCTTGGTGGCGGACCGCAGAACACGCAACTGCGCCTGCCGCCAGAGCGCGTTTTGGGCCGGGCCTTGCGGCAGGGCCATGGCCTGGGCCGCCAGGGCGTCTACGTGTGTATCGCAAAAGTGGGA
>DATBTL010000649.1:0-7999 GCA_036559345.1 Chloroflexota bacterium
ATTGCTGGTGGCCCCATCACCCCAGGCCGGGAACCAGGGAATCCGGGCGAGGTGGGGCCAGCGTCGAGCGTAGGCGGGACGAAGCCCACGATACGGCTCGTCACGGAGATCGGGCAGCTGGGCCCGATCCAGGGGAATCGCTCTCAGCACCTCGGCATCCCAGTCGCAGGTATGCTGATCGAGGAGGCCGCTGCCGGAGGCCATGGAGACGCTGGTGGTGCGCTGGCCGAAGAAGCGGAGGCCGAGAAAGTCGGCGAAGGACAGCCAGTGCCGAATCCGAGTCCGGGCCGCGGGCGATAAGGGGGCGCGCGGACCTGTGTCCTGGAGCCAGCGCAGCTTGGCCGGGAGGTAGCTTGGGTGAAGCACGGCGCCGGTGCGCGCGTGCATGGCCGCCTGATCGAGGTCGGATTTCAGCGCCTCGGCGGCGGCGGCCGCCCGTGTGTCGGCCCAAGTGTAGACGGGGGTCACGGCTGCCCCGCGTTCGGACACTCCGAGCACATTATGCCAGAAGGTGTCGCAGGCCACCGCCGCGATCCGTTCGCCCAGCGGGCCGGCCTGCCGCAGCGCTCCGTCGATACAGTCCTCGACGCGGGCCAGGAGTTGGTTTGCCCCGGTGTCCACCCCGCCATCAACCGTCTCGCGCATCTGGTGCGCCAGTTGGACCATCGTGCCCTCCACCGGGCGCGCGTGCCCATCATAGAGGACGGCGCGAACGGAGGAGGTGCCTACGTCGAGGGCAAGAATCAAGGGATCCTGGGCCTGGGTGGGCTCAACAGCGGCGCCGGGAGCGGCAGCCATGGGCAATCTTCCTCCACTGCCCGCGGAGTGAACCACGAGCACACGCCCAGTGTAACAGGAAGGCCAAGCGGCCTTCGGGGACAGAGGATGAAGGATCCTTAACCCTCCCTACATCATGGCTTAGCCCTGCTATGGTGTACTGAGGGTGCCTGAAACAGACCCCGCAGTGTACCTACGGCGGGGCCCAGGAGAAAGAGAACGAAGATGTTTCCATTTATAGCCCGAATCGCGGTTGTGTCGGTAGTTGGCCGGATGATTGCCCGCGGGCTCCAGCACCCCAGGCTGGCCCCCATCGCTCGCTCACGCAAGGGGAGGCTGGCGATCCTGGCGCTTGGGTGGGGGATGCGAAGGCGCGCGAAGTTTGGTCGGATGGGTCGCCGCGCCTAGTGGCGAACCGCTCTGGAGACCAGCGGAGCGCGTTCATTCCCTGAAACACGGGTGGCACCGATGCGAACGTTCGCATCGGTGCCACCCGTGTTTCAGGAACACCTTACATCCCGCGCCTTGCGGCGTCGGCTGCCATCGCCAGATTGCGGAGCGCCGTGAAGAACTCCGGCGGCTGGCCGATGAATAGCCCGTCATCAGTCAATGCCTTCACCGCCCCCATGGCCGCGCCTTTGGTCTCGGTCCCGCGGATGATTGACACGACCGGGAACTTTCGGCTGAGGAATACGGTTGGTTCGGGCATGATCAAGTTGGTCTGGAGATCTTCCCCGCCCAGGGGAGCGGCATTGAGGTCCGGAAACACCAATCCATTGGTGGGATCCTTCAGAGGAACCGCGTTGCCCGCCTTGTCGTGCCAGGTCTGAAAGTGCGCTGTCTCGGTTGGCCCGATACTGAGCAGGATGCGCAACACCTCCGGGTTGGTGACCCGTTGAGCCAGGGAGGGATAGAGGCTGGTACCGCCTTGCTCGATGAAGCAAAAATGGAATCCGGCGGTGTTGGCGATCGCCTGGATGTGGTTGGCGGGAGCGAGATCGCCGTCGTTTCTGGGAATGGCCGGGAACTGGCCGGCACTTAAACCGGGGACCGCCTGGGGGAAGACGCCGCCCAGGTCCGGATTCTTCGCGCGGCTGCGGTACCGGGTCCACCAACTGGTATCCACGGTGAGTTGCATGAGATTGGTGAGCCGCCCAATGTTCTGAGCCCCGGTCGCCTTGCTGCTTGGTAAGGTGCGGTACTTGTCCAGATTGACGGGTTCGGCGCCCGCCGCGGTCAGGTACGCATTGATGAAGGTAAAGTGGCTAATCTCATCCTCGGTATTGTCGTGGATGTACTGGGACATGTCCGCGTCAAGCTTTTGCAGGGCGGCGACATACGGTTTGCTGGCGGTCCCCCCTGGGACCTCGCTATCCGGGATGCCGCCAAGCTCGTTGTACTGTTGCCAGAGGTCGCTCTCGATGATCTCGGCGGCGGAGAGGAACCGGAGGATGGCGATGTCACCTTTGGTGATTCCCATTCCCTGGGCCGACGCTCGGCCAAGAGCAAGGCCGTTGCCCAGGACTCCCGCGCCCACCGCGCCCGCTCCTACCGCGAGCCCGGTGCGCAGGAACGAACGACGGCTGCTCGAGGCGAGCCCTGGTAGTGGTTTCTGATCCATGATCTGATGCTCCTCAGTGCGGCTGGGGCTGCCTTCGGGTACTACTATCCCGGTTGCCATGCCGGATGGACAATGGAGATTTCCGAAGGTGTGAGGGTTTCTCGCGCCTCGCACGGCCGTGCTTGCTAAGGAATACACCGCCGGTTACAAGCGCGGCGAGCATACAAAGGCAGTGGAAGATGGAACCCATAAGGGCTCAGGGACAAGAGGACGATCGCCCGTGAGCTAGTGTGGGGTTACTCACCCGTCCTGGCATCGACCGCGTCCCGCAGGCCGTCACCAAGGAAGGCAAAGGCGACTACCAACACCGCCAACACGGCGGCGGGGAAGACGGACTCCATCCAGTTGACGTCAATGTGTTGGGCGCCGCTGGAGACCAGCAAGCCCAGGTCCGGGTTGGGGGGCTGCACCCCGAGGCCGAGCAACGACAGGGTGGTTTCGTTATAGATAAAGCCGCCGATCCCAAAGGTCGCTTGCACCAGCACCAGGCCCCAGGTGTTGGGGAGAATATGGCGGGTGATGATCTTCAAGCGCGAGGTACCCACGGAGTGCGCGGCCTCGACGAATTGCTGCTCCTTGAAGGAGAGGGTCAGGGCGCGGACGAAGCGCATGAGCGGCGGCCAGCCCACCAGCCCGAAGACGATCGTGATCAGCACGATCCGTCCGGTCCCGCCAAAGAAGGTATCCCAGTCCGGTCCCAGGACGGCGACTGTCAGGAAGGCCAGCAGGAAGGTGGGGAGAGCAAAAACAAAGTCGGTGAAGCGAGAGAGAATGGCGTCAACCTTGCCGCCGTAGAATCCCGCCGCCACTCCAATCCCCACTCCCAGGAGCGTGGCCACCACCTGGCCGATGATCCCCACCGCGAGGGCCGGGCGGAGACCAAAGATGATCGCGCTCAAGAGGTCGTGTCCCGAGGAATCGGTGCCCAGAGGGTGCAGCCGGGAGGGGAAGCTGTCCTGATTGAACGGGTCATTATGGGTGGGATCGAACAGGGGGAGAAAGTTGGCGAGCAGGGCGGTGGCGATAATCGCTACCAGCACGACCAAGCTGGTCATAGCCAGCCGGTTAGCCATGAACCGGCGCGCCGCTTCCCGGCTGAGCGAGGTGGGGCGAATATCTTGCGCTTCCTGGGCGAAGCGGGGCGCGGGCTCGCTCCCCCGCGAGTCGGTTCCGGCCGGTTCCGAGAGCGGCATGGTGACGACTGGGTCGTTATTGGTAGACATCTACAACTTCACCCGCGGATCAACCACCGTATAGAAAATATCAGTCAAGGCATTGGCGACCACCACGGCCGTCGCGAGTACCAGCGTGGTAGCCATGGTCACCGAGTAGTCATCAGACAGGGTTGATTGGACCGTGATGTTGGCGATCCCGGGGATGCTGAATTCATTCTCGATAATGAAGGCACCCACCACCAGAAAGGCAATAGTCGGCCCCAGGATCGAGGCGAACGGCAAGAGGGTATTCTTCAGGGCGTGGAGATAGATCACCCGCCGCTCCGCCAGCCCCTTGGCCCGCGCCATGCGGATGTAGTCCTTGTTCAACTCCTCCAGCATGAAGCTGCGCATGGAACGGGCGAATAAGCCCGCCAGGCCGGCGGCGAAGACACAGGCGGGGGCGATCCAGTATTGCGGGTCGCCGATGCCATCCCATCCAGAGACGGGGAGATGGAAGAACGTGTTCTTGAGCAGGATGCCGAATACCAGCCAGACGGCGGGGATAATGACGAAGGGCGGCAAGGAATAGAGGGCCATCATGATCCCCATGCTCAGGTTGTCGGCCAGCAGGCGATTGTGCCGGACCGCCGCGAGGATACCGAGGGGAACCCCGACGAGGAGGGCGATAATGGTAGCGAGGGCGCCCAACTCCAGGGTGACCGGCAATCCCTGCCCAATGATTGTGGTGACCGGGGTGCCGATTGAGACCACGGAGGAACCCAGATCGCCGTGGAGAGCATTCCAGACGTAGGTGACATACTGGCGCCAGAGAGGCTGGTCGAAGCCCATTTGGTGGTAGATGCGATGATAGGTGGCCACGTCCCCGGCATGCTGGCCGAGCTGCTGAGCCACCGGATCTCCGGGGGCCAGACGCACCAGGAAAAAGGTGACGGCCGCTACGCCAAAGAGGATGAACAGCATGGCGATCAGCCGTCGTACAATGAAGAACAGCAAAGCCATGGGCAGCCACCCCGTCTACGCTACAAGAGAGTGGCCAGGGGGACCGCGAGCGGCCCCCCTGGCGGATGCCTCGATGGCCTAGGAAGAAGTGGACACGTTGGTCCAGTCGTTCGCGACCGGTTGCGGGTTGTTGCCCCAGCTCGGATTGAGTTCCATGCCGTGAATCTTGGCGCTGATCACGTCCTGGGTGGCGAACTGATACACCGGCACCACCGCCGCGTCGCGCAGAATCTGCAACTGCGCTTCCTTGTAGTACTTAGCGCGAGAAGCGGTGTCGGTCGCCACGTTCCCCTTACTGAGGAGCGAGTCGACCATGGGATTGGAGTACCGCGACCAGTTTTCAGGCGCTCCGGTCCGGATCAGGTAGTCGGAGAAATCCTGCGGATCCGGATAGTCGTCGTACCAGTCGCTCCAGATGAATTGAGCCTTCCCGCCGTTGCCATCCTTGATCCAGGTCGGGCGGGATACGGGGTGAAGGGTGATGTTGATCCCGATTGCCTTCAACTCGTTTTGCACCTCGGCCGCCTCGCGGCCAACATCGGACATTTCGCTGCGGTACTCAAACGAGATCGGTGGTACCTTGCCGCCCATCTCCTTGAGCGCCATGGCCAGTTCTTTCTTGGCCATGGTTGGGTTGTACTTCGGTACGCCGGGCTGCGAGGTCACGGTGGGATCGTACCCCAGGATGCCCTTGGGATACCAGGTGGTCTGGGAGGCCACGGTGCCGTTCAGCACGCCCCTGGTAATCACATCGCGGTTAATCGCGTCGGCGACGGCGAGGCGGAAGTGGAGATTGTTGAACGGCGCGATATTGACATTCATCGCGTACCAGACATCGCCCAGGACGACGGTGTTTCGGAAATCCGGCTGACCCCGGTAAATCTTCACATCGGCCGAGGGCAAACCGGCCATGGGAAACTGGCCGCTCCTATACCCCGCCACCATGGTGTCGTAGTTACCGGTGAAGACGTAGTCAATTTCCTTGAGCTTGAAATTCGCGGAGCCGGCGAAGTGCGGGTTGGGCACCAGGCTGATCTTGGTCCTATAGGCCCAGGTACCGCCCTTCAGCATCCAGGGCCCGGCCCCGACAAAGAGCGACGGGGTGGTGGTGACCGGCCCCCCCACCTTGAGGTCCGGCTTGACCACGAAGAAGGTGGGATAGGTCATGTCGTAGAGGAAATAGGAAGCCGGTTGCGCCAGGGTGATTTGCAGCGTGTGCGTATCCACCGCCTTGACGCCAAAGGTCTTGGACTTGCCGGCGTTATAGGCATCCGCGTTTTGGATCGGAGACATGTAATACTCAGCCCCGGATTTAGCATTGGGATCGATCACGCGGCTGAAGCTGTAGACGAAGTCCTGGGCGGTAACGGGGGTACCGTCGGAGAACATCGCGTCCGGACGAATCTTGAAGGTATAGACCAGCCCATTCTTGCTGATCGTGGGCATTGAGGCCGCCAGGTCGGGCACCAGATCGAACTGCTGGGTTTTGTCGTTATAGACCTGCTTGATCAGGCCGTTGTAGACCGTCTGGATGACCTGCTCATCGGTTTGCGAGGTGACCAACGAGGGATCCAGCGTGCCGGGCCACAGGGTCTGCAGCGCCAACGGATAGACCAGCGTTCCCGCCGAGGCATTACTGCGCGAGGCCGATGCCGGCGCCGCGCGGCCGATTCCCAGGTTGCCCACAATCAATAAGAGAGCAACCCCCAGGGCAAAAGGCGCGCGCGCCCCCGAATTGCCCCATTTTTTTAACTTCCCAGTACCCATGAAGGAAAATCCTCCTCGTATAACTGCCGGTAGTAGAGTGCCACTCGGTTTCAGGCCGGCGGCGCGGAAAAGAAATAGGAGTCCTTGTGCTGTTCTCACCTCCTCGTATGCGATGATACATCCGTGTCCGTAAGGGCGATCCCAGGCCATTCGCGGCGTGGATTGGGCTGCTCCATCATAAGCTAGCGGTACGGACATGAACACTCCGAGCCAGGGCATGGCGGCACCAGCCCTCAATGTTTAGAGCGCGCGTAAAGCCTGGAACGGACGCCGAGATCGAAGTTAGGCCACCAATGAGGGCTGGCATGGCCGCCTGTGCGTTCCGTCTCCCTTCACGACGCCAAGGCACACCGTTGTGCATCGCCGCGGATGCCCGAGGAATGATCGGCGGGCAGGATTCACGGCCATCCAAGTGAATCCACCGATACACCATACAAACGTAGGCGAGGAACGTCAAACGAGTGGCGTGGGACGCGTATACTATGGGCATTCCTGGAAGGAGACGCTCATGTGGCTACCACGCGCGGCTACCCTGATCTCGCTGTTTACCCTCACGCTTGGGCAGGCGATTCCCGCGAGCGCCGCGCCCACCCGGCTCCCCCTCCCCTCGGCGCCGAACTGCCCGATTTTCCCAGCCTCCAATGTCTGGAATCGTGACGTCTTGCGTCTGCCGGTGGCCGCGGACTCAACCCAGATGCTGATGGCCATTGGACTGGGCCGGGGCTTGCATCCCGATTTCTCTAATCAGGGCGCCTACGGCATCCCCTTCCAGGTGGTCGGCGGTAAGCAAAAGAAGTCGCCGGTGAGCTTCGACTATGCCGGTGAGTCCGACAAAGGCCCGTATCCCATTCCCGCCAACCCGTTGATCGAGGGTGGGAGCGACCGGCATATGCTGCTGATCGACACCGGCGCCTGTTACCTCTATGAGTTGTATGCCGCTCAACGGACGTCCACCGGCTGGCATGCCGGCTCGGGAGCGATCTGGAATCTCCGCTCCAACGTCCTCCGTCCCGATGGCTGGACCAGCGCCGACGCGGCCGGCCTCCCCATCTTCCCCGGCCTAGTCCGCTACGACGAGGTGTCGCACGGGGTGATCGATCACGCGCTCCGTTTCACCGCTAATCGGACGGCCCGCACCCACCTCTATCCGGCACGCCACGACGCGGGCGACAGCGGCACTAGCCTGCCGCCGATGGGTCTCCGCCTCCGCCTCAAAGCCAACGTGGACATCTCATGGGCGGGGCCGCAAACCCGCGTGATTCTGGTCGCGCTGAAGAAGTACGGAATGATTCTGGCCGACAACGGAACCTCCTGGTATATCAGCGGCGTCCCCAATTCGCGTTGGAACGACGACGAACTGCACCACCTGAACCGGATCACCGGCGCCGACTTCGAGGTGGTGGATACGACGGGGTTGCGGAACGGCAAGTAAGGACACCCATGGGCGGCGAGGCCAGGAAAATGTGCGCCGCCGTCCAGGTTGTGAGTAGGGGCACCCACCAGGGGTGCCCCATGGGCATCAACTTTAGCGGCCATCGGCGCCGCGGAGGAGGAACTGAAAGGTGTGGGGGGCGGCGCGGCGGCGGGACATGCGGCAGGAGGGGCCGAGCGTGCGGGTGATCTGGGCGAGGGCGGCAGGCAGGGGCAAGCAGCCGGC